>JAICNR010000099.1 GCA_025931135.1 Gemmatimonadota bacterium
CGCCCGCCTCGCCCGTTCGCCGAGCTCCTGGTCAGCGAAGCCCTGCGCTCGGCCGCGGTGGCGACGCCCCGAGTTCTGGCCGCGCTCGTCGTGCCCGCCTCCCCCGGCTACCGAGCGGACCTCGCCACCGAATGGCTGTCACCTGGACTCGATCTCGAGGAATTCCTGCGCCCGGGATTGTATCCGGCCGCCGAACGCGGACCCGCGATCGAGGCGGCCGGCCGCCTCGTCGGGCGGGCGCACGCCGCCGGTCTCCAGCACCCCGATCTCCGACCGCGGAACGTGTTCCTGCGGCCGGTCGAGCCGGGTCGGTGGGAGGCGGCGCTCCTCGACCTCGATCGCGCCCGGATCCGGGTCGCGGACCCCGAAGTCAAAAAAAAAACCTCGCGCGCTTCCAGCGCTCCATCGACAAGGGGCGTCGCGCGGGCCGCGTGAGGTGGGAGCCGGAAGACGAGGTCGCCTTCCGGCGCGGCTACGACCATGCTTGACGGACAGCGCGCGGCCGTCGTCCTCCTGTCGGCGATCGGCGACATCGTCCACGCCCTCCCGCTCGTCTCCTCCCTCAAGGCCGCTGCACCAGGTCTTACGATCGAATGGATCGCCCAGCCGGTTCCCGGCGAGATCGCGGGTCGGCATCCGGGCGTCGATCGGCTCTGGACGCTCGAGCGGATCCGTGGCTGGCGCGCGTACCGGGAGCTGGCGCGCGACCTCCGGGGGCGGCGGTTCGACCTCGTCGTCGACCTACAGGTCTACGCGAAGGCGAGCCTCGTCACCGCCATTCTCGACAGCCCGCGGAAGATCGGGTTCGATCGCGGCCGGGCGCGGGAGTTCAATTGGCTGTTCACGAACGAGCGGGTCCCCGGGGGACCACTCCGGCAGGCCTGCGAGCAATACCTCGAGTTCGCCGACCACCTGGGCGCCGTGCGCCGGTACGAGTGGCCGCTTCCGCTGTCGGTGGACGAGCGGGCCGCGCAGGCTGCGTTCGCTTCGACGCTGCGGGCCCCGATGGCGGCGCTCGTGGTCGGGACGTCCCGGCCGTCGAAGGAATGGCCGGCGGAGCGCTGGGCGCGGCTCGCCGAGTCGCTGACGGGAGATTTCGGCTATGAGGTCTGCGTCGTGGGTTCCGACCACCCGGCGGAGCGCGAACGGGCGCTCGCGATCGCGCGACTCGCGCGCGTTCCGATCCGCGACGAGCGCAGGAACGACATCCGGCGGCTCCTCTGGCTCCTCGACGGATCCGCGCTCGTGGTGTGCCCGGACACGGGTCCCTATCATCTCGCGGTCGCCCTGGGAGTTCCGAGCGTCGGCCTCTACGGCCTCACGGATCCGGCCCGCGTGGGTCCGGGCCGCCGCTTCTCGGAGCTCGTCGTCGACGCGTTCCACGACCCGGGCGAGGCGTGGCATCCGCCGCGACCGGGGTACCGCCAGGACCGGATGGCGCGGATCCCGGTCTCGCGCGTGATCGAGGCGGTCGCGCTCGCGAGATCCCGCTACGCTCGCGCGGCCGGCGGTTCGTCGGCTCCGGAATCGAGCTCGGCGCCGGGAGGCTCGCCCGCGATCCCTCCCTCCGGAAGCGGGTAGTCGGCCGCGAAGGCGCCGCCCCCGGTCATCCCCTCGATCCAGGCCAACCCCACCACCAGCGCAGCGCTTCCGAGGAGAAGCAAGACGACCAGCCCGATCACCAGGATCGGAGCCGGCGCCGCCGACGACGGGAGCGGGATCGCGAAGACCGCCAGTGAGACGCCGTTGAACGCGGCGTGGAGGACGATGGACGCCCAGAGCGTGCGGGTGGTCAACACCACCCACGCGAGGACGAGGCCGAGGAAGAAGGTCGGCAGGATCTGCCACGGGTTGTAAAAGTGGAAGAACGCAAAGAACCCCGCCGTCCACAGAGTGGCGGAGCGGGGACCCCGCCGGCGGACGAGCCCCTGCAGCACGACGCCGCGAAACAGGGCCTCCTCGAGGATGGGGGCCAGCACGACCGCGACCAGGACCGTCAACGCCAGGTCGGTGGCGTCGCCGATCCGAAGGAGGTCTCGCAGCAGGGCCTCGAACTCCGGCGGGACGGGCACGATTCGCTGAACGATCACGTACATCTCGCTGAAGACCGTGACGGATCCCACGAGGACGAGTGCGAGAGGCAGGAGGGTGGCGAACGGAAGTGGTCGGAGCCCGAGGGCGCGCCGCCACGGAAGCCCGGTTTTCCGCACCGCCCAGGCGATCGCCCCGATCATCGCGAGCTCGGTCGGGACCGCCATCGCCACGATCTGGGGCCACTCCGGGAAGAGCGCCACCGTGGCCAGGGCTAGGAGGAGCGCCGAGAGCAGGGCCCCGGCGAGCAGCCATGCCGTGCTGCCCAGGCTGGGGTAGGCGTCTTGTCTCACGTCGGCGTCGGCTGATGGTCGGGGGCAGGCGGGACGCGGCCGAATCTATCCCGGCGTCCCCGACCCCGCTACCGGACCCCCGTCAGCTCCCCACCGTCACGTAGAGCTCACGCCCGTCGCGAATCACGCTCAGGTTGATCTCCCGCTTCAGGTCCCAGGACTCGTCGAGGCGGCGCCTGGCGTCCACCACGTCCGACCCCACCGCACGGCCCTCGATCGTTCTGAGCTCGTCGCCCTGCGCGAGCCCCGCCCGGTCGGCGGCCGAGCCGCGATCCACGTAGGCCACGAACACCCGCCCGTCGTAGCTCCCGCCGAGGTCGATGCCGTATTCGGTCCCGCTCAGCCCCGGCGTCCCGGGAGCGCCCCCGTCCGCCGCGCCCGACCGCTCCTCGTAGTCCTCGATCGTCGCGAAGATGCGGCTTCCGCGCGGGTTCGCGGCGAGCCAGCGCGTGAGCGGATTCGTGCGCGTCAACCGGACGCCCCGCATAAGCTCCTCGACGACGAAATCGTGGTTCGGGTTGTATGCGCGCCAGAGATCGTCGTCGGTCGCACGCTCGAGCCGTGCGCTTCCCCACAGCTCCTCGAGCACGGTGTAGGTGACCCAGTTCACCATCGACTCCAGCTCGAAGGAGTCCGCCGTCAGAAACGGATGATCGTAGGCGACGTGCGCGCGGGCGCCCGGCGCGAGCGGAGGATCGTCGAGCAGATAGTGGACGAGCTGGTGAGCGAGCAGCAGGATCCGCACATCCTCGTCCTGCGGAACCGCGGCGGAGCCGCCCGGGCCTTGCACCTCGTCCAGCGCCAGGATAAGGGGGTGCTCGATCGACACCACGGGCCAGGCGCGGACGAGATAGACCTCGATGTCGCGATAGGGCCACGCGAGACCGGTCACGTCGGAGGATCGGAGCAGGTACAGGGGCGCCTGGCGTTGGGCCCAATCCTGCAGCTCGTCGTCGTGGTCCTGAACCCATTCCACGTCCTCCGCGAGCCTCTCAGGGTCGCCCGCGTACCGCTCTGGGTAGGCGATCGAGAGGAGCTCCCCGGCTTCCGGATGCAGATGCAGCGCCGGTGCGGTGCCGAGCTGCTGCCCCGCCACGGGGGTCGCGATTCCGATCCCAAGCCCGATTCCAGCGCCGATCGCGAGTCCGAGTCTCATATGACCTCCCTTCGCCAGTCTGCTATACTTTTCGCTTCCGCGCGCACGTTCCAGCGCCTGAACATACCTCCCAAGCCGGGATTCCACCGTTGCCCAGCGTACACGAACGAGACGTCATCCGGACGATCCGCCGGGTCAAGGATCCGGATAGCGACAAGGATCTGATCTCCCTCGGCCGCGTCAAGGAGCTGACCGTGCGCGGCGGCGAGGTGGCCTTCAAGGTGCTGGTCGATCCGGCGCGGCCGCTGTCCGAGACCGTGCTGAAGGACCTGCGCGTCATGCTCGAAGAGCTGGACGGGGTCGAGAAGGTCGCGATCTCGGTCCAGCAGCAAGCCGGCGTCGCGAGCGGCCCGGCGAAGCGTCCAGCCCCGGCGCAGCCGATCCCCGGCGTCGACCACGTCCTGGCCGTGGCGAGCGGCAAGGGAGGTGTCGGGAAGTCGACCGTGGCGGTGAATCTGGCCCTCGCCATGGCCGCGGAGGGCTACCGCGTGGGCATTCTGGACGCGGACATCTACGGGCCCTCCCTCCCCACGATGATGGGACTCAAGGGAGTCCAGCCCGTCGTGGTGGAGAAGCGGATCCAGCCGATCGAGAAGTACGGCGTGCGCGTCATGTCGCTCGGATTCCTCGTCGAGGAAGACACTCCGATGGTGTGGCGCGGCCCGATGGTCCATTCCGCCGTGACCCAGTTCCTGCGCGAAGTCGACTGGGGCAGAATCGACTGGCTGGTGGTCGACATGCCGCCCGGGACGGGCGACGCGCACCTGACGCTCACCCAGGGGGTGCCCCTCGACGGGGCAGTGATCGTGACCACGCCGCAGGACATCGCGCTCATCGACGCCCGGAAGGGACTGCGGATGTTCGACAAGGTGGGGACGCGCGTCGTCGGGATCGTGGAGAACATGGGCACGTTCGTGTGCCCGGACTGCGGCGCCGAGCACGAGATCTTCTCGCGCGGCGGCGGTCGGGCGACAGCCGAGCGCTACGGCGTGCCGTTTCTGGGCACGATTCCCCTACATCAGGACGTCGCGCCGAGTGGCGACGGGGGCGATCCCATCGTCCATTCGCGACCCGACTCTCCGATCGCCGCGCGATTCCGCGAGATCGCCCGCCGGATCCTCTCCGGCGCCTGATCCGTGCCCGAGCGCGAATCCAGCGAGGGGGCGGAGCGTCACGCGACACCGGCTGAGGCTGAGAGCGATGCGCAGCGTCTGCTCCCGAAGCTGCTCGCGGCCGTAGATCCCGAGCGACCGGTCGCGATCTACACGCACGATCAGCCCGATCCCGACTCGATCGCCAGCGCGTACGCGCTGCAGCACCTGCTCGCCCGCCGGCTCGAGGCGGACGCTTCGATCGCCTTCGGCGGCACCATCGGACGCGCGACGAACCGCGCGATGGTCGAGCATCTCGGGATCCGCCTGCGCCCGCTCTCGGGGATCAAGTACGCCGAATACGGCACGCACTGCATGATCGACACCCAGCCCGAGATGGGAAACCACTCGATCCCCGGCGACTTGTCGATCGCGATCGCGATCGACCACCACCCTCCGCGACCGGGCGCGCGCCAGGCAGGGTTCACCGACGTCCGGACGGACTACGGCGCGACCAGCACGATGATGTTCTACTATCTGAAGGCGGCCGGACTGGACTTGCCGGCGAAGCTCGCGACGGCGCTGCTCATCGGGATCAAGTCCGACACGCGCGGGCTGGAGCGCGAGGCGAGCGAGGCGGACCTGCACGCGTACCTGGAGATCTTCCCACGCGCCGACCTGACCCTGATGGCGCGCATCGAGAGTCCGCGCATCCCGCAGAAGTACTTCGAGGCGTTCCATGGCGCGCTCGAGGTAAGCGCCCTCTACGACGGCGTGCTCGTCGCGGATATGGGGGAGGTCGAGAATCCGGATCTGGTCGCAGAGCTCGCCGACTTCTTCATCCCGCTCGAGGGGGCGGACTACGCGCTCGTCATGGGTCGCCACAGAGGTCGGATGTACCTGAGCCTGCGGACGCGGAGCGACGAGCACGACGCGGGAGCGACGATCGCCCGCGTAGTGGGAGAGATGGGAACCGCGGGCGGGCACGGGAAGATGGCCGGGGCCCAGATCTCTTTCGAGGGCGCGGGAGAGGGCATCGCCGACGAGGTGCGCCGGCGGTTCCTGACGGAGCTGGGTCGGGATCCGGAGGCCGAGCCTGTGTCTCTGGTACGGAAGTGAGCCGCCGCGCGCGGCCCGGGATCAGTGGTAGTTCTCGGTCCCGAACACTTGGTAGCGGTTGCCGCGCCACGCATAGATGGCGCTCGAGCGGCCCGGGAAGATGAGCTCGATCGCGGGCGACGTGAGCTCGACCGTGCCTTCCGCGCCCAGGACCCGGTGCCGGCCCGGCGCGACGGCCCGGATGTTCCAGGGTCCCGCGGGCAGGCTCGCGTACAGGGGATGGGGCTGGTAGCCCCGGGCGGTCCCATTGAAGATCACCAGCGCGGATCGGCCGCCCCCTTCGAGGACGGCTGCGACGTCCGGCCGGCCGTCTCCCGAGAAGTCCGCCGCGTGCACGAGCGCCGGATCGGTGGCGAGCGACATCCCCGAGGCGTATGCGCGAACCGCCTCGGCGAGAGCGGGGTCCTCCTGAGCGGGGGTCCGCGTTGGCCACAAGGCCAGGAGTCCGAACGCGAGTGCGAAGGTCTGCCGGGAGCTCATGCTTCTCCAATCTGGGGTCCGGCGATCCGGGGCACAACGCATTCCCCGGGGTAGGCCGTTGGTCCTCGATTCCCTGGATTCTACCCCGGAACCGCGGCCGGGTTCGAGTGCGAGCGCGATTGGCGGGGCCCCCCGGGCGAAACTATGTTTTCTCCATGCTGGACTTCCTGAAGCAGCGTCTCGAGGCCGATCGGGAGTACCAGATCCTGATCGAGCGGGAGGAGGACGGGACCTTCGTGGCCACGTCCCCCACGCTCCCCGGATTCGTGGCATACGGGCCGTCGGAGACCAGCGCCGCGCGCAAGCTCCGGCGCGCGATCCAGCGGAACCTGGAGGGGTTCGCCGACGACTGGGTTCAGTCGTCGATCGCCGCCGGCGAGCACGTCAGCCGGCACAAGCACAGCCTTCACTTCGGCCTGCCCCTGACCACGACCGCGAAGGTCGTGCTCTCTTCGCTGGCACTCGCCACGGCGGCCGGGCTCGTAAAGCTCTCCCTGAAGCTCCGCGACCGCTAAGTCGGTCGCTGAAGATGGCCGATCACCGCGGCTTTCGGCGCTGGACGGAGGGCGCTCAAGGCGGTCGAGTTCAAGGCGCGCGACGAGGCTCTTCCGAGGCGGAGGAAATCCACGCCGCAGGAAGAACGAGGAGCGGAACGCAGAAATCGACCGCCTTCAGCGCCCGACTTCTCGCTGGAGGGGTGGTGACCAGCGCCAGGAATACCCCGCCAGCGCTTCCGCCACCGCGTCTTCGAGGCTGATCGAAGCTCCCTTCCCCCCAGGCATTCCGTTCGTGATCACCGAGAAGGCGAGGAGCTCGCCGTCGAGTGTGGTCGCGTATCCGGACAGAGCCGAGACGCCGCGGAGGGTCCCGGTCTTGGTGTGGATATTCCCGCGCGCGACGGGGGCGTCGAGTCTTCGGGGATCGCCGTCCTGACCCGCGATGAGGAGAGAGTCGTAGTAGTCGTCGAACGCGGGATGAGACCGCATCGCGACCAGCAGCTCCGCAGTCATGCGCGCGGTGACGACGTCGCCCCGGCTGAGACCCGATCCGTCGCGGACGACGAGCGAGTGGGTGGAGACGCCGAACCGCCGCAGCATGTCGTGGATCACATCCCCGCCTTCGTCGAACGATCCCTCGCCGTCGACGACGGCGCCCAGAGTCTTGAGGATCTGCTCGGCAACGAAGTTCTGGCTCCGTTTGTTCACCACGCGGACGAGATCGATCAGGCGCGGGCTCACGTGACTCGCGACCAGTCGCCGCGGGCGCGCCGGCAGGAGATCGCGGTCGTAGACGACCTGGTCGCGTCCCGACACCGCCACTCCCGCTCTTTCGAGCCGGTCGCGCAGCACCGAGAGCGCAAACGTGGGCGGGTCCTCGACCGCGACGACATATCTCACGGCAGTTCCGCCGAGCGGGATCCGGCCCCAGATCTCGTACCCGTTCAGGTCCGGGCGGCGCGCGATCCCGATCGACCTTGCCCCTCGCCGCCCGCTGGTCTCCGCCCGGTTCGCGACCCGCACGCCGTCGGTCCACGGGTAGAACGAGACCTGTACGGGGGCCCCGACGGAGTCGCCGGCCCGGATCTCCATCGTCACGACGTTGTCGTTGAACGACAGCGCGTTCGCTCGCGCCCCGTACCACCACAGCAGGTTACCGATTTCCCAGCCCGAAGCCGCGAGGTCGTCGTCGAAGTACGAGGCATCCCCGATCAGCCGCCCGGTTACGCGCCGGACTCCGGCGCGGCGCAGCTCCTCCGCGAACCGGTCGTAGACGTATGTGGCGCTGTCGCCGAAGAATCGTCCCGAGACCGCCGGGTCGCCGCGGCCCACGAGGATCAGGTTCCCGTCCAGCGTTCCGCCCGGAAGCACCGGCCCGTCCGCGTAGAGCGAGGTCGTGTACTGGAAGTTCGGACCCAGCCGGTCGAGCGCCGCGGCCGTCGTGTAGAGTTTCATGTTCGACGCGGGAAGCAGCGACCGGTCCGCGTCGCGCAGGTAGAGGGGGGCCGAGCGATCGACCGAGTACACGGCCACCCCGATCGAGCCGCCCCGCCCCTGCAGGAACGGGTCGAGCAATGTCGCGATCGCGGATGGACTGGCGGCGCGGCCCTCGAATTCCGAGGACCCGGCGCGCGGCGTCTGGGATGCCGCCGGGGCGGCAAGCGCCACGACGAGAGCAAGAGCATGGACCGGCCGACGCATCATGGTCCTCACCGACTCAGGCATCGATCGCCTCCAGAGAGAGCCGGCCGCGCTGCATGGCCGACAGGAGCGCGATCATCGAAAGCGCGGCCACGGCGGCGAGCCCCCCCGCCAATCCTCCCCATTCTCCTGCACCCGGGCTCCATCCGAGCCACCGGGCGCGGAAACTGTTGTACACCGGCCACGCCAGGATCGTCACCGAGAAGAGGACGAGCACCGCGCTCAGCATCATGAACAGGATCCCCGCGTAGCCGGCCGCCACCTCTGTTCCGTCCGCCGCGTCGAAGCGCGGGTGCATGGCACCCAGGCCGACCGCGAGGCCGACGATCGCCGCGGATAGACACGCCACGGCGGCGATCGAAAGGACCTCCAGGAGCGCGGTCGAATGGAGCATCCGGTTCGAGACCACGACCAGCGTCTCCGCCACGATCAGAAGCGGCAGGAACCCGCCCCAGAACTTCGCCCACAGGAGCTCCCGCGGCGTCAGCGGGCTGGAGCGGAGCATCCACAGCGTGCCTCCCTCGAGGCTGATCCCCGGCAGAACGAACCTCGCAGCGAGCGCGGCCACGACCAGCCCTACGAGTCCAACGTTCAGGAACGCCAGGAGGTTGCGCATGAAGTACCCGGTGCCGCCCGCCGCGTCCAGAGGCAGCACCTTGAAGTTGTAGAGGTAGATCGCGATC
>JAICNR010000118.1 GCA_025931135.1 Gemmatimonadota bacterium
AAGCAGATCGAGGTCTTCGGGCAGATGGCCCAGAAGGGCTACATCTACCGCGGCCTGAAGCCCGTCTACTGGTGCCCGAACTGCGAGACCGCCCTGGCCGAGGCCGAGGTCGAATACGACGAGAGCCACGAGAGCCCGTCCATCGACGTGCGCTTCCCCGCCTCGGCGGAGGCGCAGGCGGCGCTGGAGGCGAAGGCCCCGGCCCTGCGCGGGAAGCGCGTCTCGGCGGTGATCTGGACCACGACGCCCTGGACGCTCCCCGCCAACCGGGCCGTCGTCGTCCACCCGGACGTCGCGTACGCGGTGGTGGAGACCGATCGCGGCACGCTCCTCTACGCGGCCGACCGACACGAGGAGCTGGCGAAACTGTTCTCGCGGGCGCGCGTGGTGCGCACGCTGACCGGCCGCGAGCTCGAAGGGCTGGTCTTCACCCATCCCCTCGAGGATCGGGCGACCCCCCTCCATCTCGCCGACCACGTGTCGACCGGCGAGGGGACAGGAGTCGTCCATACGGCGCCCGGGCACGGGGCAGAGGACTTCGCGGTCGGCCGCGCCGAGGGGCTCGAGATCTACAACCCGGTCGGACCGGACGGGGTCTACCTGGAGGCCACCCCGACCTACGGGGGCGTGCACATCTGGGACGCGAACCCCCGCATCGTCGAGGACCTGGACGCGCGCGGGCTGCTCGTCGCCCACGACGACGTGGTGCACTCCTATCCGCACTGCTGGCGCTGCAAGAACCCGGTCATCTTCCGCGCCACCGTCCAGTGGTTCCTGTCCCTCGACCACAGAGACCTGCGCCGTCGCGCGCTCGAGGAGATCGCCAAGGTGCGGTGGATCCCCGATTCCACCGTGAACCGCATCTCCACGATGGTGGAGCAGCGCCCCGACTGGTGCCTGTCGCGTCAGCGCGCGTGGGGAGTCGGTATCCCGGCCGTCTATTGCCGGAAGTGCGAGGAGCCGATCCTCGATGCGGGACTCATCCGCCACGTGGCCGCGCTCGTTCGCGCGCGGGGAGCGGACGCATGGTTCGCGGAGGGAGTCGATCAGATCGTTCCGGAAGGGACGCACTGCCCGCGCTGCGGGCCCGAAGCGAGCTCGTTCCGGCGCGAGATCGAGATCCTCGACGTGTGGTTCGATTCCGGCTCGTCGCAGCGCGCGGTGCTCGAGGGCCGAGAGGACCTCGCGTGGCCGGCCGACATGTACAAGGAGGGCCCGGACCAGCATCGCGGCTGGTTCAACTCCTCGCTGATCCTCGCGGTCGCGACCCGGGACGCTGCCCCCTACCGGACCGTGCTCACGCACGGCTGGATGGTCGACGCCCAAGGCCGCGCGATGCACAAGTCGCTCGGCAACGTGATCGACCCCGCCGAGGTCGTGGAGGCGCGGGGCGCCGACATCCTGCGGCTGTGGACCGCGGCGAACGACTTCACGCGGGACGGTCGCTTCAGCTGGGACGGGATCGACCAGGTCTCGGAGGCGTACCGGAGGATGCGGAACACGCTGCGGTTCCTGCTCGGGAATCTGTCGGACTTCGATCGAGAGGCGCACGCCGTACCGCTGGAGTCGCTCTTGCCCTTCGATCGCTGGGCGCTGGCGGAGCTCGAGCGCACCGCCGAGGAGGTGCTCCGCTCCTATGCCGAGTTCGAGTTCCACGTGGCGTATCAGCGGCTGGTCAACTACTGCACAGTCGATCTTTCGGGGATCTACCTCGACGGGATCAAGGTTCGGCTGTACACGCAGCCGGCCGGTTCGCAGGCGCGTCGGAGCGCCCAGACCGCGCTCGACTTCATCCTGGACTCGCTGATCCGGCTGCTTGCGCCTATTCTCTCGTTCACCGCCGAGGAAGCGTGGGGCGCGCTGGGGAACGCCCCGGAGGAGAGCGTACATCTGGCGGAGTTCGCGCCCTCTCGTCCGGAGTATCGCGACCCCGAGCTCGAGCGCGAGTGGGACGTGCTCCTGCGCGCCCGGCAGGCGGTCACGGCGGAGCTGGAGAGACTGCGGGAGAGGAAGGAGATCGGCTCGTCGCTCGACGGACAGGTCGAGATCGCGGTTGCGAACGGCGGCGAGCGGGAGATCCTGCAGCGCCGGGCGGAGGACCTCGAGGAGGTGTTCATCGTCTCGCGGGTGGTGGTGCGCGAAGCGGTAGAGGGGGAAGGCGAGTTCCAGGTGTCGGCGTCCCCGGCACAGGGACGGAAGTGCCAGCGCTGCTGGAGGTATCGCATGGACGTGGGAGCCGACGACTCTCATCCGGATCTGTGCGGAGAATGCGCGGGGATCGTCGATTGACGCGAAGAGATTGGAACGAATCACCGAAACCGAAATGAAGGGAAGCGAAATGGACAAGAAGCGTGTGGAGCTGCTCGAGCGCCGGTTGCTGGAAGAACGGGAGCAGGTGCTCAAGGAGCTCGGATTCTTCGACGAGAACTACCACGACACGACGCGCACCGCATCGGGTGACCTGAGCGCGTACTCCTTCCACATGGCGGATCAGGGCACCGACGCGATGGAGCGGGAGAAGGCGTTCCTGTTCGCGTCCCAGGAAGGGCGCCAGCTCTACCAGATCGATAGCGCGCTGCGGCGTCTTTACAAGGAGCCCGAGGGGTTTGGAAACTGCGAGCTCTGCGGCGAGCGAATCGCGTGGGAACGCCTGGAGGCGCTGCCGTACGCGACCCTCTGCGTGGCCTGCAAAGCGCGAGAGGAGAATGGAAGGGGCATCTGAAACCCTGAGTCAGCCGCGGCGCATCGCGCTAACCTTCGAAACAATACTGCCGCTCGCCGTGCTGGTTCTCGACCAGCTCACGAAGTCGTGGGTCCGCGCGAGCATGACGCTGAACGAGACGATCCCCGTGATGGGGAACGTCGTACGTCTCACCTACATACACAACGAAGGCGCCGCGTTCGGGCTCTCGATCGGCGAGCACTCCTCGCGGGTGTTCCTGGTGCTCGCCACCGTGGCCTCGGCGCTCGTTCTCTACCTCCTCCTCACCGCTCCCCGCAACGAGCGGCTGCAGCGGGTGGCGCTGGCGCTCATCCTGGGGGGTGCACTCGGGAACATCATCGACCGCATCCGCTGGTCGATGGTCGTCGACTTCATCCAGGTCGGCATCGCGGGCCACTACTGGCCGATCTTCAACGTCGCCGACAGCGCCGTGACGATCGGCGCCGTCCTGCTCGCCTGGACCTACCTGTTCAAGGATTGAGCTCGCCGGGGGACGAAGTCGAAAAGACGCGGAGCGAAACCGCGGCCGAGACGTACCGTGTGCGCGTGCCCGATTCGGCCGGGGGAAGGATCGACAAGCTGCTCGCCGGACTCGTGCCGCTGTCGCGGATGCGCATCCAGAAGGCCATCGACGCCGGCGGCGTGCGCGTCGACGGCGTCCTTGTCCGCCGGGCGAGCGACTCCGTCGAGGGGGGCTCCGAGATCGTGGTGGAGGTCCAGCCCAAGGCGGAATCGATCCTGGCGCCGGCCGACATCCCCTTGTCGATCCTCTGGGAGGACGAGGCGCTGCTGGTTCTCGACAAGCCCGCGGGTCTCGTGGTCCACCCTGGCCCCGGCCATTCCGACGACACGCTGGTCAACGCGCTCCTCCATCACCGGCCCGAGATCGCCGGCGTGGGCGACGAGCGGAAGGCGGGTCTCGTGCACCGGCTCGACAAGGACACCTCGGGCTGCCTCCTGGTCGCCAAGAGCGACGCGGCGCATGGCGCGCTCTCCGCCCAGTTCGCCGCACGCACCGTCGACAAGACCTACTGGGCGTTCGCCTGGGGGCATCTGGGTGGGGTCGAGGGCACGTTCGACGCGCCGATCGGCCGCTCGGAGCGCGACCGGCAGCGGATGTCCACGCGCGCCCGCCGTGGACGCGTCGCCGTCACCCGGTGGCGGGTGCTCGAGCGGTACGCCGTCGCCGAGTGGCTGGAGGTCGCTCTCGAGACGGGCCGTACGCACCAGATCAGGGTTCACCTCGCCGATGCGGGGCATCCGGTTCTGGGCGACGCGCGCTACGGTGGTGGGCCCTCCCGGGCACGCGGCTTCCACGGGCCGGGGCTGGCATGGGCGCGAGAGGCGGCGGGCCATGCCGGGCGGCAGGCGCTCCACGCGCGGGCGCTGGAGTTCGACCACCCCCGCACGGGGGAGCGCTTGCGGATCGAGTCGCCGCTCCCCGCCGACCTCGTCGAGCTGCGCGCGGTCCTGCGGCGACACCCGGCCTGACGTGCGGGCTCGAATCGCGATTCGGGCCGTCCTCCTGGCGCTCGTGTGGGCATGTTCTGCGGTCACGGGCAGCGCGCAGGATAGTAGCTCGCCTCCCGGGGCCGGGACGCCACGCTCGCGGCTCATCGTGGAGGCGCCGGGCGGCCGGTCCGTCGTCTTCCGTCACGCGCCCGCGGACTCCGCGATCGTGGCCCTCCTGGCGGAGCGGGCGGGCGCGTTCGTGCCTGCGCCGGTGACGTCGCTCGACCTTCCCGCCGACACGATCGACGTCGTCATCGCATCGACCGAGGGCGAGTTCTCGGAGATGACGGCCGGGAGGGTCCCCGACTGGGGCCTCGCGGTGGCATTTCCGCAGCTCCGGCGCATCGTCATGCGCTCGCCGAGGATCACGGGCGACGTCGACGTCGACCCCGCGATCGTGCTCAGGCACGAGCTCGCCCACGTGTACCTGGGTATGGCGCTGGGAAGGGAAGAAGAAGAGGTGCCCCGGTGGTTCCACGAGGGGTTCGCCGCCCTCTACGCCGACGAGTGGCGCTGGGTGGATCCGTACCGGCTGGCCTGGGCGCGGGTCTCGGGGACGCTCGTGCCGCTGGGCGATCTCGGCGCGAGCTTCCCGGGCGACCCCTCGGTGGCCTACGTCCAATCGATGGCCGCTGTCCGGGGACTTGAACGGCGTGGCGGAGCGATCGGTCTGGGGCAGCTGATTGTGCGGATGCGCGAGGGAGCCACGTTCGATCAGGCCCTACGCGGGACATTCGGCCTCACGCTGGATCAGTACTACGCGGAATGGGAGTCGGAGCTCGGTCGTCAGTACGGCTGGACGGTGGCCTTGAGCGGGCAGCAAGGGCTCTGGGTCGTGCTCGCTATCGTGGTCATAGGACTGTACTGGCTCCGGCGGCGCGGGCTCCGGCGCGAGATCGACGCGCGGATCCGGAGCGAGGACCGCGCGCTGGGGGAGCCCGGTGATCATTCCCTCGGCGCCGAGGAGTGGGAGCGGTACTGGGAGTGGGACGACGACGAGGAGTGGAAGGGAGAGGGGCGGCCCTAGGGCCGATCGATTACTGTTCCGCTGGTCGACTCGGATCGGAACGTGGGAACGGATCGGAGAGTGCGATGATCGGATGGAGATGCCCTATGGGCGCTGTGGTTCTGCTGTCGCTCTTCGCCCCGGCGCCCGGTCGCCTGCTCGGGCAGGCCGCGCCCGTCACGGAGGTGGGGGACAGGGACTCGTCCGCCCTCCTCGCGATCGCCGACGAGTACCGGGTACCCGGGCTGGAAGACCGGCGCTTCACGCACGAGGAGTACTGGGGAGCGGTCGGCTCCGCGCTCGACGCTCAGGAGGGATCCGGGCGGGTCTCGGTCGCAGAAGTGGGGCGGTCGGTGGAGGGGCGCTCGATCCGCGCCGTCACGCTGGGGCAGGGACCGGTATCGGTCCTCCTCTGGTCGCAGATGCACGGCGACGAGTCGACCGCCACGATGTCGCTGGCGGACATCATTCACTGGTGGGCGTCGTCACCGGAGAGCGACCCGCTCCGCCGCCGGCTCGCCGACCATCTCGCGATCACGATGATTCCCATGCTGAATCCGGACGGGGCCGAGCGCTTCATACGCTACGACGCCTTGGGCGTGGACGTGAATCGCGACGCGCGCAGGCTCGCCACGCCGGAGGGTCGGATCCTGAAGGCCGTCCGGGACTCGCTGCAGGCGGATTTCGGCTTCAACCTCCACGACCAGGGCACCCGCACGGCCGGTCCCGACGGGGAGCTGGTGGGCATCGCCCTGCTCGCCCCGGCGGCGGACGAGGAGCGCTCGTGGGGGCCGGTGCGGCAGCGGGCGCGGCGGTTGTCGGCCGTCATCGCGGCCACTCTCCGGGAGGAGATCCCGGGCCGGATCGCGCGGTACGACGACTCCTTCACGCCCCGCGCCTTCGGCGACAACATGCAGCGCTGGGGCACGAGCACGGTGCTGATCGAGAGCGGCGCGCTGCCGGACGATCCGCAGAAGCAGGAGCTGCGGCGGCTCAACGTGCTGGCGATCCTCGCCGCGCTCGAGTCGATCGCCGAAGGGTCGCTGGAGACCGCGTCCACCGCCCCCTACGATGATCTGCCGATGAACGTCGACATCGAAAACGACCTGCTGCTCGTGGGCGGCCAGGTGGTGACGGAGAGCGGCGTCGCGCACCCGCTGGACGTCGCGGTCGTCTACGACGATCCCGTGGCCCGCACCGGGCCCCGGTATGGCGAGATCGGGGACCTCACCGGAGAGCGGGCCCTGGAGATCGTGGACGCGACGGGACTCTACCTCTATCCCGAGCTCGAAGGCGGCATCCTGCGCCGCGGGGGCGAGGTCCGACTGTCGGTGCGGCGTGGAGCGAGTCCCGAGAGCGAGCTCGTGCGGAGGATACCGGAGCTAGCCGGCGAGTAGCGGGACCGGCGGTTCGACCCGTTACGCACTCTCCAGGATATCCGTTACCGATCTAGTGCCGAGCTGTTCGGCCAGCGCGACCAGAATGCCCTCGGGGCCGCGCAGATAGCAGAGTCGATATATATCCTCGTACTGCACCACCTCGCCCACGAGTTGGGCCCCGTGCTTCTGCAGGCGAGCGACGACGTCGTCGATGTCGGTGACGGCGAACATGATGCGACGTATGCCGAGCGTGTTCACCGGCGCATCCGGCTCGGTGCGGATTGCCGTCGGTTTCTGAAACCTGCTCAGCTCGAGCCGGCCATGGCCATCGGGAGTCCGCATCATGACGATATCGCTTCGTACACCGTCCAGTCCGATGACGCGGTCGACCCATCGCCCCTCCACGGTCGTCCGGCCTTCGACCTCGAGGCCGAGCTCGACGAAGAACGCGGTTGCGGCTTCGAGGTCGTCGACGATGATGCCGACGTTGTCCATTCGTAGCTGTGTGGAGGTCTGGGGTTTCTTCATCTCATGGCGGAGGGGGTGGGATTCGAACCCACGATGGGGTATTCCCCCATGCTGGTTTTCAAGACCAGTGCCTTAAACCGCTCGGCCACCCCTCCGGAGGTTCAAGATCGCCGGAGCTGCCCTGCGACGGCAAACGGAGCGCGCCGGAGCGTCGGCCATTCGACGGCAGCCGCATTCCCGGTCGACCGCGGACATGCCGCCGCCGACTCGCGCGAACGCAGCACGCAACTTGCGTTGGCGCTTTGACAAGCCCCGATCGAAGGGCGTATCTTGACCGCCGCTCAGCGCCTGTCGGCGCCCCCTCCGAGCGGTCTTCACGACAGACACGGAGGGAAAAACAGGCATGGTCCGACAGAGCCAGGATCAGGAGCGAAACGGCCGCGACGACGGCCGGCAGCAGTTCCCGTTCGAGGGACTTCACGTCTATCAGCGAGCGCAGGAAGCTTGGCTGGCATCGCTGGCCGGCGCCGACGATCCGCTGGGCGCGGAGATCGAGCGGGAGATCCATCAGGCGACGATCGGGATCGCGCGCGCGACGGCGCACTCGCGCGCGAACGGATCGCGGAACGACGGGTTTACCTCGGGCCTCGAGGACGCGCGCGCGTCGCTGCACGCGGCCGCCGCGCTCATCGAGCAGCGAACCCGGCGAGGCGATGCGGAGGAGCCGGAGCTCCGCACGCTCTTGATGGACGGCAGTCGAATGCTGGGAGCGTTGATCCGCACCGTGTCCCAGCGCGGCGAGGCGGTGGAGG
>JAICNR010000107.1 GCA_025931135.1 Gemmatimonadota bacterium
GGAAACCCCTCAGGTCACCGGGCCCGGGAGCGGCGGACTGATCCCCCGCCACTGAGTCTCCCGGGCCTTTTTTTGCCTTCCTCCCATTGAACGGCCCCTCCCCGACCCCCTGGCATGCGCTGACCGCGGACGAGGTCGCCGCGCGCCTGGATGTCGATCCGCGGGTCGGCCTTTCCCGGAACGCCGCCGCCGCGCGACTGCTTCAGCACGGCCCCAACGAGCTCACGGCGGACAAAGGATCGAGGGCGGTGGAGATCCTGGGGCGCCAGCTCGTCGAGCCGCTCGTCCTCGTCCTGATCGCCGCGGCCGCGATCTCCTTCGTCGTCTGGCTCCTAGCCGACGAGCCCGAAGCTCTGCCCTACGACGCGATCGTCATCCTCGGGATCGTGGCGCTCAACGCCGTGCTGGGATTCGTGGAGGAGTACCGCGCCGAACGCGCGCTCCTGGCGCTGGGGCGCCTGACCGCGCCTGCGGCTCGAGTCCGCCGGGATGGGGATGTCGCGCGGGTCGCCGCCAGGGAGGTCGTGCCCGGCGACGTCGTCCTGGTGGAGGCCGGCGACCGGATTCCCGCCGACCTGCGCCTCGTCGAGGTGGCCCGCCTCAAGCTCGACGAGTCCGCTCTGACCGGGGAGTCGGTGCCGGCCTCCAAGAGCCTCGAGCGGGTGGAGGCGAACGCCGAGCCCGGGGATCGCTTCGACATCGCGTTCATGGGGACGACGGCCACGTACGGCCGCGGCACCGGCATCGCGGTCGCCACCGGTATGGCCACCGAGATGGGCGCGATCGCCGAGATGCTGAGTCGGGCCGAGGAGGAGGAGACGCCGCTCCAGCGGGACCTCTCCCGGCTGGGAAGGCAGCTCGGATGGCTGGTCCTCGCGATCTCGACCGTCGTCGCGGTCGCCGGAGTGGCAGGGGCGGGCAGCTGGACCCCGGACGTCCTCCTCGAGGTGTTCCTCTTCGCGGTCGCGCTGGCCGTGGCCGCGGTGCCTGAAGGGCTCCCGGCCATCGTGACCGCCGTGCTCGCCCTCGGGGTCCGCCGCATGGCCACGCGCCACGCGATCGTCCGTCGTCTGCCGGCGGTCGAGGCGCTGGGGAGCGCGACCGTCATCGCGAGCGACAAGACGGGCACGCTGACCCGCAACCAGATGACCGCGACCCGGGTGTTGCTGGGCGCGGATCGAGCCCTCGAGGTCGAGGGCGACGGCTTCACGCCCGTCGGTGGGTTCCGCGAACCCGGTGGCGGGACGGTCGACCCGTCCCGCGAGCCCGGCCTCGAGCGCCTCCTCGTGCTGGGAGCGCTGGCGAACGACGCGCTGCTGTTCGACCGGGAAGGGAAGTGGGGGATCGAGGGGGATCCCACCGAAGGGGCGCTCGTCGTCGCCGCGCGCAAGATGGGCCTGGACGAAGGCGCGCTTCGCGAGGCCCATCCCCGGCTCGCCGAGATCCCGTTCAGCTCCGAGCGGAAGCGGATGACCACGATCCATCTCCTGGACGGGGGGACCACGGCGGCGGTCAAGGGAGCGCCGGAGCTGGTTCTGGAGCGATGCAGCCGGATTCGCGATCACGGCAGCGCGCGGCCCCTCCGGGAGGCGGACCGGGCCGCGATCCACGCCCGGACCGTGGAGTTCGCGAAGGAGTCGCTCCGTACCCTGGCCGTCGCTTCCCGACCGCTGCCGCAAGGCTGGCAACCGGGGACGGAGCCGAACGAGCGCGAGATCGAGACCGACCTCGTGTGGGAGGGGATGGTGGGGATGCTGGATCCGCCCCGCCCGGGCGTGGAGGAGTCGGTCGCCCGTGCCCGCCGCGCCGGCGTCCGGACGATCATCGTGACGGGAGACCACGCTCTGACCGGACAGGCGGTTGCGGCCCGGATCGGCATCTCGGGTGGGGACGGTTCTGTTCTGGACGGTCGCGATCTCGAGCGGCTCTCGGACGAGGAGCTCCGGGAGCAGGTCGAGACGGTCGGCGTCTTCGGCCGCGTCCGCCCCGAGCACAAGGTGCGGATCGTGCGCGCGCTCCGATCGCGGGGGGAGGTCGTGGCGATGACGGGCGACGGCGTCAACGACGCTCCGGCGCTCAAGGAAGCCGACATCGGAGTCGCGATGGGGATCGCGGGCACGGACGTCGCGCGGGAGGCGGGCGATATGATCCTCGCCGACGACGACTATTCCACGATCGTCAACGCGATCGAGGAAGGTCGCAAGCTGTACGGGAACATCCGCAAGTTCGTTCGCTATCTGCTGTCGTCGAACGCCGGCGAGCTGCTGACGATCCTTGCGGCCCTCGTCGCCGCGGGTCCGCTGGGCCTGAGATCGGAGACGGGCGGGCTCTTCCTCCCGTTGCTCGCCGTCCAGATATTGTGGGTGAACCTGATCTCCGACGGCGCGCCCGCGCTCGCGCTGGGGATCGATCCCGGGGAGCGGCGCGTCATGGAGCGCCCGCCGCGGAAGCCCTCGGAGCCGATCGTCGACCGCCGGATGTGGATCCGGATCGGCGTCGTCGGGCTCACGATCATGGCCGGAACGGTGTTCGTCCTGGACGCGAGCCTGCCGGGCGGGATCTTCGACTTCGCGGCCAAGCCGGGGGCCGATCCGGTGCGCCGCGCCCGCACGATGGCGTTCACCACACTGGTCCTGTTCGAGCTCCTCGACGTCTTCAACGCGCGACATCCCACCGAGACGATCTTTCGCCGCGACAGCCTCCGGAACCGCTGGCTCCTGGCCGCCGTCGCGTTCTCGCTCGTGCTCCAGATCGCGGTCGTCTACTGGGGACCGCTCCAGCGAGGCTTCGGGACCGTCCCGCTCTCGGACGCGGACTGGGTCCTCGCCGGTCTCGTGGCCTCGAGCGTGGTCGTGGTCGTCGAGGTGTTCAAGCGAACGCGGTGGGCGGGGTGACGGGCGCAGGGTTCAAGCGCGCGCTGAGCCCCTTCGACGCCACGATGGTCGTCGTCGGCGGGATCATCGGCGCCGGCATCTTCATCAACCCCTACATCGTCGCCGAGCGGCTGCCGTCGGCGGGATGGGTCCTGGCGGCATGGGCGGTGGGGGGAGCGATCGCGCTGGCGGGCTCGCTGGCCTACGCGGAGCTGGGATCCCTGTTCCCGCGCGCCGGCGGCCAGTACGTCTATCTCCGCGAGGCGTATCACCCGGTCGTGGGGTTCCTCTACGGCTGGGCGCTCATGCTCCTGATCGAGTGCGGCGCGATCGCGGCGGTGGCGATCACCTTCGCACAGTACGCCCTGCGGCTGGCGGGTCGGTCCGACGCGGGTGCGCTCCCGCTGGCGGTGGCGGCGATCGTCGTCGTGTCGGCGATCAACTATCTCGGCGTCAAGCCGGGCAGCCGGGTTCTGAACGTCCTCGTCGTGCTGAAGGTCGCCGCGCTCGTGGTCCTGATCGGGGCCGGCTTCCTGCTCGCGCCGGCGGGACCGGAGGCGGCGGGCGCCGGGACGGCTGCGGTCGAAGGCGCGGCGTCGGCGTCGGCCGCTCGGCCGGCGGGCGCGTCGGGCCCGCTCCTCGTCCTCTTCGGGGCCGCGCTCATTCCGATCCTCTTCTCCTACGGCGGGTGGCAGAACGCGAACTACGTCGCCGAGGAGATCGCGGACGCGCGGCGGAACCTGCCGCGCAGCCTCCTCGCGGGGACGCTCCTCGTCGTCGTCGTGTACGTGCTCGTCAACGTGGTCTATCTGCGGGCGCTCGGGCTGGAAGGTCTCGCCGCCACGCGGACGCCGGCCTCGGACGCGGCGGCGCGCTTCCTGGGCCCCGCCGGCGACCGGTTCGTGGCGGCGGCGATCGCGATCTCGACCTTCGGCTTCCTGGACCTGGCCGTGCTCGCGCCGACCCGGGTCTACTACGCCATGGCCGCCGACGGGCTCTTCTTCCGCGGAGTCGCCCGGCTC
This sequence comes from Gemmatimonadota bacterium, assembly GCA_025931135.1. GTDB lineage: Bacteria > Gemmatimonadota > Gemmatimonadetes > JACCXV01 > JAHWKZ01 > JAICNR01. Next base: position 3,896 of record JAICNR010000107.1, read on the forward strand.
CACCCGCGGTACCGGACGCCCTCGCTGGCGATCGGGCTCCAGGCCGTGTGGTCGATCGCGCTGATGCTCACGGGAACCTACGCCGCGCTCATCGACACGGTCGTGTTCGCGGACTGGATCTTCTTCGGGCTCACGGTGGGATCCGTGCTCGTCTTCCGTCGCCGGATCCCGCTCGCCTCGCGCGAGCCGGGCGGATTCCGCGCGCCCTTCCACCCGGTCCTGCCCGTCCTGTTCGCGCTGGTGTCGGCGGGGGTCGTGGCGAGCGTCGTCCTCTCGAACCCGGTTCGCTCCGCTGTCGGCGCTGCACTCCTCCTCGCCGGGATCCCGGCCTTTCTCTACTGGAGGAGGCGGGCGCCATCCCCGGCGGAGGAAGAGAACGGGCGCGGCGAGCGGGAGTAGCGCGCGCGGAAGGATTCCTCCATCCGCGCCATGAACGCCGGCGCGGTGTCCCGGTCCACCAGGCTCACCGTGCAGCCGCCGAAGCCGGCGCCCGTCATCCGCGTGCCCCAGCACCCGGGCGCGCCCTGCGCGTCCTCGACGAGCGCGTCGAGCTCGGGAGTCGAGACCTCGAAGTCGTGCCGCAGGCTGTCGTGCGAGGCGGCCATCAGGCGTCCGACGGCATCCCGGTCGTTCCGCCAGAGCGCGTCGACCAGCCGGTCGACCCGGTCGTTCTCCTCGACGACGTGGCGGGCGCGACGATAGAGCTCGCCGGGAAAGGCGCGCGCCAGGGTCGCGAGGTCGTCCCGGGTCGCGTCGCGGAGGCTCCGCAGCGGCCGGCCGGAGAGCCGCTCGAGCGCGCCCCGCGCCACTTCGCACTCGTCCCGGCGCCGATTGTACGCGGACTGGGCGAGCGATCGCTCGACCCCGCTGTCGCAGACCACGACGACCAGGTCCGGAGGGAGCGGCACTTCGGAGATCTCGATCGAGCGGCAGTCGATCCGCAGCGCGCACCCGCGCTTGCCCTCGAGGACGACGAGAGGATCCATGATCCCGCATAACGTTCCGGCACGGTGCTCCACGAGGCGCACCATCTGGGCGAAGGCGATCGAGTCGCCGGCCGGGTTCTCGACTCCCGCCGTCTCGGACAGGACCAGGGCGCTGGCGACGACGAGCGCCGCCGAGGAGGAGAGTCCCGCCGCGGACGGGAGGTCGCCGCCGATCCAGAGGTCCGCCCCGGGACCCGAGGGCGCCACGCCCACGACCTCGCGCGCGACAGCCCGCACGTACGCGGCCCACGAGGGCAGCTCCAGATGGCGCGGCGCGCCGAGCGTGCGGCCCACCTCCACCGGGCCGCCGTAGCGGTCGGACAGCGCGCGCACGATCCCGTCGTCGCGGCCCGCGGCGGCGACCACGATCCCGCGCTCGAGGGCCGCGGGCAGGACGAGGCCCTCGTTGTAGTCGGTGTGCTCGCCGATCAGGTTCACGCGCCCGGGCGCCCAGGCCACCGCGGTGGGAGGCCTGCCGAACGCGGCCTCGAACGCCGAGGCCGCCGAAACCTTCCGCGAATCGCCCTCGTAGGACATGCCTGGAGAATATCGTCCAGGAGGCCCGGTCGCATGGTGGACGTCCCGCGCGTCAAGCCCGACACGAGGAAGAAGCGTGCCGCGTGGGTGGTGGCGGGCGTCCTCGGGGTGGCGGCCGTCACGGTGGGGCTCGCGCGCCTCAACCCCGCGGCGCCGACGGTCGATCGCTCGACACTGTGGATCGACGCAGTGCGGCGTGGGGAGATGGTGCGCGCGGTGCGCGGCCCCGGCAGCCTGGTCAGCGAGGACGTCCGCTGGGTTCCGGCCATGGTGGCGGGGCGCGTCGAGCGCATCCTCGTCCGGGCGGGCGAGACCGTCGAGCCGGGCACCGTGATCCTCGAGCTGTCGAACCCCGACGTGCAGCTCGAGGCTCTCGACGCCCAGCGGGAGCTGGCGGCGGCGGAATCCGAGTTCTTGAGCCTCGAGCAGCGCCTGCGGACCGAGCTCCTCGACCAGCGCGCGGTCGCCGTGGAGGCGCGCGCCGATCTGCGCGACGCCGAACGCCAGGCGGCGGCGGACGACGAGCTGGCGGCGGGGGATCTGATCCCCCGGCTCGAGGCCGAGCGGTCGAGCGACGCGGTGCAGACCGCGGCCGAGCGCGCGGAGGTCGAGACCGAGCGCTACGAGCTGCGCGCGAACGGCATCCGGGCCCAGCTCACGGTTCAGCGCCGGCAAGTCGAGCGCATGCGCGCGGTGGTCCAGTTCCAGGAAGCGCAGGTGGCGTCCATGCGGGTGGTCGCCGGCGCGGCGGGGACGCTCCAGGCGGAGCCGCTCGAGGTCGGCCAGTGGGTCCAGCCGGGAGACGTCCTGGCGAAGGTCGTGGGCCCGGGACGGCTCGAGGCCGAGATCCGGATCCCGGAGACCCAGGCCGAGGACGTGGCCCCGGGGCAGCGGGCCCAGATCGACCTGCGGACCGCGGTCGTCGAGGGGCGCGTGGCGCGCGTCGATCCGGTGGCCCAGCAAGGGACCGTCAAGGTCGACATCGCGATTCTCGACTCGCTCCCGCCCGGCGCCCGTCCCGACCAGGCCGTCGACGGCACGATCGAGATCGAGCGCCTGGCCGACGTCCTCCACGTCGGACGGCCCGCCGCCGCACAGCCCGCGACCCAGATCACCCTGTTCAAGCTCGTCGACGGCGGGAACGCCGCCGTCCGCGCCCCCGTCCGACTCGGCCGCGCCTCCGTCACGACGATCGAGGTCCTCGGGGGACTCGCCGAAACCGACGAGGTGATCCTGTCCGACATGAGCCGTTGGGACGACGTAGACCGCGTGAAGATCGAGTGATCGAGAACGCCCATCCTCCGGAGGTGATCATGACCACGAGCCACACGCCGCTGATCCGACTCGCTGGGATCGGCAAGGTGTACACGACCGAGGAGCTCGAGACCCACGCGCTCGTCGACGTGGATCTGGAGATCGCCGAAGGCGAGTACGTGGCGATCGCCGGCCCGTCGGGGTGCGGCAAGACCACGCTGCTCTCCATTCTCGGGCTCCTCGACACTCCCACGAGCGGCGAATACGAGCTCGAGGGCCGACCGGTGGCGAGCCTCTCGCCCGCCGAGCGCGCGCGGGCGAGGAATCGACGGATCGGCTTCGTCTTCCAGGCCTTCAACCTGATCGGCGAGCTGACGGTGGCGGAGAACGTCGAGCTGCCGCTCGTCTATGGCGGCCATGGAGCCGACGAGCGGAAGCGGCGCGTCCAGGAAGCGCTCGACCGCGTCGGCATGAGCCATCGCCTCAAGCACTACCCGACCCAGCTCTCGGGTGGTCAGCAGCAGCGGGTCGCGGTGGCGCGCGCGATTGCCGGCGAGCCCGCGATCCTCCTGGCCGACGAGCCGACCGGGAACCTCGACTCCGAGAACGGCAGGCAGGTCATGGACTTGCTGGCGGAGCTCCACCGGGCGGGGTCGACGATCTGCATGGTGACCCACGACCCGCGCTATGCCGAGGACGCGCGCCGAGCGGTGCACCTCTTCGACGGGCGCATGATCGGAGAGCGCGAGGCGAGCGCCGCGGGAGTTCCGTGAGCGGCCTCCGCCAGGACCTCGCGTTCGCCGTCCGGTCGCTCCTGCGGAGCCCGGGGTTCGCGGCGGTCGCGATCGTCTCGCTCGGGCTCGGGATCGCCGCCAACACGACGATCTTCAGCGTCTCCGACGGGTTCATCTTCCGTCCGCTGCCGTTCCCCGACCCCGATCGGCTGGTCGAGATCTGGCTCACGAATCCCGCCGAGGGATGGGACGAGATGTCGCTTTCGGTCGTCGCGGCCGAGGCGTTTCAGGAGGCCCCCTCCCTCCAGGCCAGCGCCGTGTTCACCGAGCAAGGCTTCAACCTGTCCGGCACGGACCGGCCGGACCGCGTAACCGGCGCCCGGGTCGAGCACGAGTTCTTCGCGCTCCTCGGCTTCGACGCCCTCCGCGGCCGGCTCTTCGCGCCCGATGAGGACGGCCCGGGCGGGGATCGCGTCGCGGTCCTGTCCGAGCGGCTCTGGGAGCGGCGCTTCGGCCGCGACCCATCGACGGTCGGGGGACAGATCCGCCTGGACGGCGTGCCCTATACGGTGATCGGGATCGCGCCCGCCGCGCTCAAGATCCCGAGCCTGAGGACCGACCTCTGGATCCCGTTCGTTCCCGATTCCGCCGAGATGTCGCCCGCTACGCGGCCCCTCGCCCTCCTCGCCCGGATCCGGCCCGATCGCACGATCGACGATCTCTCGCCCGAGGTCGAAGCGATCGCTTCGCGGCTGGGCGACACCCACAGCGTGTACGCGGGCCTGGGCGGGAGGGTCGAGACGCTGGAGAACGACATGTACGGCCCCGAGTTCCATCGCGCGATCGTGATCCTCATGCTCACCGTGCTGTTCGTGCTCCTCATCGCGTGCGCGAACCTCGCCAACCTCCTGCTCGCGCGGGCGACCGGGCGGCAGCGGGAGATCGCCGTGCGGGCGGCGCTCGGCGCGGGTCGCCGCCGCCTCGCGCGGCAGCTCCTGACCGAGAGCGTCGTGCTCGCGTTCCTCGGCGGCGCGCTCGGCGTGCTGCTCTCGATCTGGGGAATCGACGCGCTCGTGTCGGTCATCCCGGCCGATGCGCCGCGGGTCGACGAGATCGCGCTCAACGGTCGCGCGCTCGCGTATACGGCATTCCTGTGCGTGATGTCGGGCATCGTGTTCGGCCTGGCGCCCGCGATTCAGGCCACGCGGCCGGA
>JAICNR010000112.1 GCA_025931135.1 Gemmatimonadota bacterium
CTCGTTCTGCGCTTACAATACCGGCCACGGGTGGCGGAACATCATCGAGAACATGCACAAGAACGCGACCGTGGCGGAATGGTACAAGAACAAGGGGCGCCACGAGATCTTCGCGGGCGGCAAGGAAGTGCCGTTGGACAATTACGATCATGCGCTCGAGGTGAACGAAGGCGACGCCGCACGCGTGCGGGATCGCGGAGACGGCCCCCAGAACGCGCACGATGAGCGTCTGGCCGCCAAGAAAGCCGCGCGCGAGGCCCAGATGGTGCGGGAATATTACGAGCAGATGGTCTTGAAGAAGAAGGTAGAAGAACCACCACTGGTACAGATCGACCTGTAGGTTGCAGGTCGATGAAAACGGGGGGCACCCGCGAAGCGGGTCCTGCTGCGTTGCGCTCCTCGTTCTTCCTGCGGCGTGGGTTTCGCCACGCCTCGGAAGAGCCTCGTTGCGCGCCTCGGGTACCCACCGAAGGTGGGTGCTGGCCCGTTTTGATCGACCTGCGGCTTCAGACGCGGCTTCAGACCTAGTGCGGGAAGCGCGGTGCTGGCGTCACGCCAACGCCGGTACGGGAGCCGCGAGCTTGTGAGCTAGCGGTAGAAGGGGGTCTGGCCGGCGGCGTGGTCGGTCGTGTCGACCACCCTTTCGATCTCGGGCATGAGCTCCTTGATCCGCGCCTCGACGCCCTGCTTCAGCGTGACGTCGACGAGCCCACAACCGTGGCACCCGCCGCCGAAGCGCAGGAACACCACCCCATCCTCGACGCCCGCCAGTTCGACCCGCCCACCGTGCGCCGCCACCGCGGGATTGATCTCGGAATCGAGGATCCTCGACACTTTCTCCGTAGCGGAGCCCAGGAGATCGTCGCGTGCGCCCGAAGGGATCGCGGGGGTGGGTGGAGGGTTGGGGTTGTCGAAACGGAATCCGCTCTCGAGAAGGGACTCCCGCCAGTCGAGGCGCGCGCCCGCCAGCCAGCGGGCGCTCTCGGCGTCGATCACGACCCGGAACGACCCCTGGTCGACCACCGAATCGCCTTCGCCGATGTCGGATTCGTCCGCGGCGGCCAGACGGTACTCGAAGCCTTTGACTCCGGCGTGGGCCTCGATCCGCAGGAGGGTGCGAGGTGGGTCGGCACCCGCAAGCGAGGCCTGGATTCGGGCATCAGCGGTAGGTGTGATCTGCAGCACTTGAACCTCCTCGGTCGGCGATTTTAGGCGCTCGCCCCGGGTCGGGCAAACAGGCGAGCACGGCGCCGACGCTTGATGAAGTCGTGTTCGACAAATAACTTAGATCGATTATGCCCGATCCGGGTCCAGGCTCCGCGCTCGGCGACGCGCTTCGCCGCTTCCGCCCGAGCCGAGTGCTCGTCTACGGCGACATGATCCTCGACGATTACCTGTTCGGGCATGCGGATCGCCTGTCCCCCGAGAAGCCCGTGCCCGTCGTCCGGTTCGCCCACCGGGATCTCTATCTGGGAGGGGCGGGGAACGTCGTGCGGAATCTCCACGCGCTCGGGTGCGAACCGATCCTCGTCACGATCGTGGGCGACGGTGAGGCCGGAAACGAGTGCCGCGCCCAGCTCGCGGCTGCCGGGCTCGCCACCGACGGTCTGGTCGAGGCGGAGGACTGGGCTACCCCACGCAAGATGCGGGTGCACGCCGGTCAGCACGCACTCGTGCGCATCGACTTCGAAACCGAGCGTCCCGAGGACCGGCGTCTGGACGCCGGACTTGAGGATGCACTGTCGCGGTTGGCTCCGGGTTGCCAGGGGGCGATCGTGAGCGACTACCGCAAGGGGGCCGTTACCGATGCGGGCATGGAGCGTCTCAAGAGCGCCCTTGGGGACGCGCCCGTTATCGTCGACCCGAAGGGGACCATGCCCGACCTCTACCGTGCGGCCGACTACCTGCTCCCGAACGAGGTCGAACTGGCGGATCTGCTCGGCGGCGAATGGGATGACCCGGGCGCGGAACGCCTGCTCGAACGCCTCGATCTTGCCGCGCTCGTACTCACGCGGTCCGAGCGCGGTGTCCGGATCTTCGGCGGCAAGGCGCCGAAGGACATCCCGGCCCGGGCTCGCGAGGTATACGACGTCACCGGGGCCGGCGATACGTTCGCGGCCGCGTTCGCCGCATTCCTGCTGTCGGGCGAGAGCGCGGAAACGGCCGCCGGCCTCGCCAATCTGGCCGCGGGGATCAAGGTCCGCAAAGTGGGTACGGCGACGGTGACCCGGGCGGAGATGGCCGAGGAGATCGAGCGGGCACCCGCCGCGGCGAACAAGCGTGTCGATGCCCGATCGGCGGCGGAGATCGCTGCCCATCGACGGGCGCGAGGCGAGACCGTCGTCTTCACGAACGGGTGCTTTGATCTGCTGCATGCTGGACATATCAAGTATCTGCAGGCTTCACGGGAGCTGGGGGATTGCCTGATCGTGGGATTGAACACGGACGACTCGGTGGCGAGGCTCAAGGGGCCCGACCGGCCGATCCTCGAGGAGAACGAGCGAGCCGAGATCCTCTCAGCACTGACCTGCGTCGACTACGTCGTCACCTTCGACGGGGACACGCCGATCGAGCTCATCGATGCGATCCGTCCGGACGTCCTGACGAAGGGCGCGGATTATCCGCGAGCGGACGTCGTCGGCGGCGATCTGGTGGAATCGTACGGCGGCAAGGTGGAGCGCATCGAGCTCGTGGCGGGGAAATCGACATCCGGGATCATCGAACGCATCTCCGAGGGCAGGGAGGGATGAGCCGATGCACGTAGCGGTATTCGGCGCGGGATACGTGGGCTTGGTGACCGGCACCTGCTTCGCCGAAATGGGCAACGATGTCACGATCTGCGACGTCGACGAAGCGCGGGTCGCGATGCTGCGACAGGGGAGGATCCCGATCTACGAGCCCGGCCTCGAGGAGATCCTCGGCCGGAACCTGGAGAATGATCGCGTGCGATTCACGACCGACGCGCGCCAGGCGATCGCCGCCTCGGAAGTGATCTTCATCGCGGTCGGCACGCCGGCTGATGAGGACGGTTCCGCGGACCTGACTCACGTTCTCGACGTAGCGCGAGTGATAGGGCGACACGCGGACGGACCGCGCATCGTGGTCAACAAGAGCACGGTGCCGGTCGGCACGGCCGCAAAGGTCCAGGCGGCGCTCGCCGAAGTCTCGCCGCACGCGTTCTCGGTCGTCTCGAATCCGGAGTTCCTCAAGGAGGGCAGCGCGCTGGAGGATTTCATGAAGCCGGACCGGGTCGTCGTCGGAGCCTCGGACGAGCGCGCGCGAGAGACCATGCGAAGACTCTATGCCCCGTTCGTCCGCACCGGGAACCCGATCTACTTCATGGACGTCGCCTCCGCCGAGATGACCAAATACGCCGCGAATGCGATGCTCGCGACTCGGATCACGTTCATGAACGAGATCGCGAACCTGTGCGAGCGGGTGGGCGCGAATGTCGACGAAGTGCGGATCGGGATCGGCTCCGACCGGCGGATCGGACCGGCCTTCCTGTTCCCGGGGGTGGGCTTTGGAGGTTCCTGCTTTCCGAAGGATGTCCAGGCGCTCGAACGCCTGGCGGACGAGGTCGGGTACGAGTTCCCGATCGTACGCGCGGTCCATTCCGTAAATGAAGCGCAGAAGCGTCTCCTGGCCGTGAAGATCCGCCGTCGTTTCGGGGACGACCTGTCGGGACGCCGGATCGCGGTCTGGGGAATCGCGTTCAAGCCCAGGACGGACGACATCCGGGAAGCCCCGGCCCTGGTTCTGATCGAGGACCTGCTCGAGGCCGGAGCCGAGGTCGTGGCCTACGATCCCGAGGCGATGGACAATGCCCGCCGAGTCCTCGGGGACCGCGTAACCTTCGCGGACAGCGCGCACGACGCTCTGGAAGGGGCAGACGCGCTGGTCGTCGTGACCGAATGGAACGAGTTCCGATTCCCCGATTTCGAGCGTATCTCCAAGGCGCTCAAGGAGCCCGTCGTGTTCGACGGACGCAACGTCTACGACCCGCGCGCGATGGCGGACATGGGCTTCGATTACCACTCGATCGGCCGTCCCGGGCGGAGCACCGCGGCTTGATGCGCGTGCTCGTGACCGGCGCAGCCGGTTTCCTCGGATCGCACCTCTGCCGGCGTCTTCTCGACGAAGGCCACGAAGTGATCGGAATGGACAATTTCGTGACCGGCCGACCCGAGAACATCGCGGGCCTGTTCGGAGACCGTGGTTTCCATTTCGTGCCTCATGACGTGACGAATTTCATCTTTGTCGACGGCCCATTGGACGTTGTCATGCACTTCGCCTCGCCGGCCAGTCCCATCGACTATCTGGAGCTTCCGATCCAGACCCTCAAAGTCGGATCTCTCGGAGCGCACAAGACACTCGGGCTCGCAAAGGCGAAGGGTGCCCGCTACTTCCTCGCCTCGACGTCCGAGGTGTACGGCGATCCGCTGGTCAACCCTCAACCGGAGTCTTACTGGGGGAACGTGAACCCGGTCGGGCCGCGCGGTGTGTACGACGAGGCGAAGCGCTTCGCTGAGGCGATGACCATGGCCTACCATCGCGTTCACGGGCTGGACGTCCGCATCGTGCGAATCTTCAACACCTACGGCCCCGCCATGCGACCGCATGACGGAAGGGTCGTGTCGAACTTCATCCGACAGGCGCTCACAGGCGAACCGCTCACGATCTACGGGGACGGATCCCAGACGCGTTCCTTCTGCTACGTTTCGGACGAAATCGACGGCATCTACCGTCTCCTGATGTCGGAATTCGTCGGGCCCATGAACATCGGTAATCCCGACGAGATGACGGTGCGGCAACTGGCGGACGTGATCCTCGAGCTCACCGGGAGCGGGAGCCGGATCGAGATCCGACCGCTGCCGCAGGACGACCCCCAGGTCCGGCGACCGATGATCGATCGAGCCCGGGAAGTGCTGGGGTGGGAGCCCCGGGTGCCGCTCCGGGAAGGACTCCGAAAGACGATCGAGTACTTCCGCGAGCTGGATACCGCGCATCGGGCGCCGTCGGGGGCGGGATCCCGCGGTCGGGTCGAGAAGTCCGGGACTGTATGAGTCGCCTTCTGCTGGGGATCGCGGGCGGGACCGGCTCTGGCAAAACCACGGTCGCCAGCAACATCGTCAGGCGCCTTGCGTTGGACTCGATCACAGTCATCACGATGGACTCCTACTATCGGGACCTGGCGGATCTCCCGCCCGCGCGACGCGACGAGACGAACTTCGATCATCCGGATTCGATCGAGCACGAGCTATTCGTCGAGCACCTGAGGGCGCTCAAGGCCGGACGTATGATCGACCAGCCGGTCTACGACTTCACCCGGCACATTCGTACCGACACCACGGTCCGCATCGAGCCGCGCGAGGTCGTGATCGCAGAAGGGATCCTACTGTTTCACGTGCCCGAGATCCGCGAGACTCTCGACATCCGGATTTTCGTGGACACACCGGCCGACATCCGACTCCTACGCCGGATCACCCGCGACATTCGTGACCGGGGCAGGACCCTGGAGAGTGTCACCGAGCAATACGTGCGCACTGTGCGCCCCATGCACGAGGAATTCGTCGAGCCTTCGAAGAGATTCGCGGACGTGATCATTCCGGAAGGCGGCTACAACGAGATCGCGATCGACATGGTCACGAGTCGGATTCGGATCATGCAGGAGGTCTACGGATGAAGCGTGCCCTGATTACCGGTATCACGGGGCAGGACGGCTCCTATCTCGCTGAATTGCTCCTCGCGAAAGGGTACGAGGTCCATGGGGTCGTGCGGCGCGCGTCCACCGAGAAGTTCGAGCGAATCTCTCACATCAAGAGCCGGCTGACTCTGCACCAGGCCGACCTCCTGGATCAGCGCTCCCTCGTCCAGGCGATCGAGGAATCGGCGCCCGCCGAGGTGTACAATCTGGCCGCCCAGTCGTTTGTCCCGACTTCGTGGGCGCAGCCGATCCTGACGGGGGAGTTCACCGGCCTCGGGGTGACTCGCGTGCTGGAGGCGATCCGGCAGATCGACCCCGCGATCCGCTTCTATCAGGCATCTTCGAGCGAGATGTTCGGCAAGGTGAAGGAGTCCCCGCAGAACGAGACCACTTCGTTTCACCCGCGTAGCCCGTATGGAGTCGCGAAGGTGTACGGACATTTCATTACGGTGAATTATCGAGAGTCTTACGGCATGTTCGCGGTCAGCGGTATCCTGTTCAACCACGAATCGCCCCGTCGGGGGCTGGAGTTCGTAACGCGCCACATCTCGGATGGAGCGGCACGCATCTCGCTCGGCCTGGCGAATCGACTGCCGCTCGGGAATCTCGACGCCGAGCGGGACTGGGGATACGCGGGCGATTACGTGGACGCCATGTGGCGCATGCTCCAGCGGGAGGACCCAGACGACTACGTGATCGGGACGGGAATCCCGCACTCGGTGCGCGACGTATGTCGGGTGGCGTTCGCGCACGTGGGTCTCGACTGGGAGCGGCATGTGGATGTCGATCCGGACAGGTTTCGGCCCGCCGAGGTGGACCACCTGATGGCCGATAACACCCGGGCACGGGAGGAGCTCGGCTGGCGACCGAGCGTCGCGTTCGAAGACCTGGTGCGGATGATGGTCGACGCGGATATCCGACGGCTGAAGGGCGAGGTTGTGACCGCGTGAGCCCTCCGGTCGCGACCGTCGAGGCGCTGGATCCGCACACGGCGACGCGAGCCGCGGAGGTGCTGGCGGGGGATGGTGTGCCGCCTGGCCTGGTCGATTTCCACAGCCACCTGGTGCCCGGCGTGGACGACGGTGCCCGCGATCTGGGTGAAGCCGTGCGGGCGGTTGAAACGCTCGCCGCGGAGGGTGTACGTCACGTGCTTACGACGCCCCATCTCGACGCCAGTGTGATCGCCCGGCCGGAGCTGTTCGACCGTCAGCAGCTGGAGGTCGAGGAGGCCTGGTTCAGCGTCGTAGACGCCTGCGTCGACCGAGACCCGCCGATGAGCTTCCATCTCGGGCGTGAGATCCTGCTCGACACGGCCTCGCCGCAGCTCTCCGATCCGAGGGTTCGTTTGAACGGCGGCCCGTACGTGCTGGTCGAGTTCCCACGGCTCAACTTGCCCGCCGGCTCCGAGGACGTGATCGGACACATCTCGGGACTCGGCTATCGGCCGGTGATCGCGCACGTCGAACGGTACCTGTACCAGGGTGACCCGGTGCCCCTATGGGACGAGTGGCGGCACTCCGGAGCTGCGCTGCAGGTCAACGCCGCCTCCTACGTGGGGCGGTACGGTGCCGCAGCCCGGGAGCTGGCCTGGCGCGCATTGGAGATGGGTTGGGTGGATCTAGCGGCCAGCGATTACCACGCCCGGGGCCGGCCCTGGATCACGCAGGCGCGGGAGGAGATCACCGCTGCCGGAGGGGCCGCCCAGGAGCGGCTCCTGTTCGACGGGAACCCGCGAAGCCTCCTGCGCGGTGAGCCGCTCGAGCCCGTCGCGGCGCTGGATCGCAATCAGGGACCTTGGAGCCGAATGCGGAGATTCTTTCGGGGTCGCTGAGGAGCGAGACGGCTGCCGGGTTCAGCGTTCCCGGGTGAGGAGGATGATGAGGCTGATCGTGCTGCTCACCACGCCCAGCATCAGCTGCCAGTTCCGGACATAGGCACCGGACCGCGGCACGACGAGCTGATCGCCCGACTGGAGCGCCACGTTCCGCACCGCGATCGGGTTGTCCAGTTCGATCTCGCGTTCCTGATCGCCGCGGACCAGGATGACCTTGTCCTTCTTGGCAGTGTTCGTGGGCCCGCCGGCGAGCGCGAGAACATCGACCAGCGACATCGTGGGATCGACGGGGTATACACCTTCTCCGGCGACCTCGCCAGTAATCAGGATCCGGCGCAGAACCACGACCTCGATCGAGGGATTGTTCAGCGTCTTGTTGTATTCGGCGACGAGATTCTGCTTCAGCGTGGAGGGCGTGTACCCGGTCACGTGGATCGGGCCCACGCGCGGCAGGACGGCGGTTCCGTCTTCCTGCACCATGAACTCTCCGGTCATGTCGGGCTCGCGCCAGATGTTGATGCGGATCACGTCGCCCGGGACGAGCCGGGCTTCGGGCCTCGCGCCTGCCGGGTCCTCCTGCGCGCGTGGGGCGGAAGGAAACACGAGGATCACGACGAGGATCGCGAGGAGCGTTCTGGCCATGTCGGATTCACGTCCGCGAGAGTGGGGAAG
>JAICNR010000074.1 GCA_025931135.1 Gemmatimonadota bacterium
CCCCGGGGAAGGGCATGCGCCGGATCGGCACGCGCTCGGTGAGACGCTTGGAGTCCGGCGGATGGACGCCATGCCGGAACCCCGTGCTCCCCCGGAGGGCCTTCGCGCCGATCGATCGAGCGGAGCGGATCAGTTGAAGGGGGCGGCGCGGGCGATCCACTTCTCGAGGTCCTTCTCGCCGGGGTTCAACGGTGACCCGGGATGGATGAGACCCGCGGGGCAGCGCTCGGCGGCCGTCACCAGCTGCGCGAACGTCCCCGCGCGCGCGTCCCGGATGTATGCCTGCTTGTTGTCGTCGTAGGCGAACATCCGGGAATTCAGGTTCGTGCACTCGTTGCAGGTCGTGCAGCGGGCGGTCTCGATCCAGGGGTCGACGCCGAGCGTCTCCTCGGCGACGGCCGTCACCGGCGCGGGCGTCGCGGCCGCGAGCGGGACCGCCGCGCCGCTTCCGTTCCCTCCGCCCGGTTGCACGGGCTCGGAAGGAGCCAGGCGACCGGCGGGCGGAGCGAGCGCGATGTCCTCCAGGCGCACCGGCTCGAGATCCGGGGCCGAGCGAGCGGCCTCCAGAAGCTCGCCGACCGTACGGTTCCCGCCTCCTCGCTTCAGCAGTCCTTCCGCGAGGCGGCGGGCGACGACCGCCGGGAACGAGGCGCGGAGTTCCGCGAGCTCGGCCTCGTGCTTCGTCCGGAGGGCCTCGCTCCGGAGCTCGAACTCGCGCTCGAGCTCGGCCTCGACGACGTGCCGCGACTGCGCGGACACCTCGAGGCCGGCCAGCTGGCGCAGCTGGGACCAGAACCCCAGCCGGTCCAGGGCGAGCTCGGCGATCTCGGGCGCCACCGACAGACGCGAGAGGCGGCGCTCCTCGTCGATCGTGTAGACGAACGCCTTCCGGCCGTTCCGCTCCGCGAGCGGGAGCGCCAGGTACTCGTGGAACGGCAGGAGTTCGTCGTCGCCGGCCTCGTCCCGCAGCGGACGGAAGTGCTTCTTGAATCTGGACTCGGTGGCCGCCCAGTCGGCGATCGTCAGCGGGAGCTCGAGCCGCTTCGACTCCCCCTCCTCGTCCACGTACTCGAGCTCGTAGGTCGGGAAGGGCTCGTCTACGGCCGGATTCCCCTCGAGGCTAAGGCAGTCGGCGAGCGTGTCGCCCGCGTCGGGGTCGTACGTCAGGAGCGGGAAGGCGCGGCTCTCGAGCGCCAGCCGAGCCGCGTGGGGTGCCCATTCGTCGGGCAGCCCGTGCTCGACCGGGCACGGCGTGTACAGGTTGAAGACCGCCGGCCGCCGGCTCTGCAGCCCCCGCAGGAGTCCCCCCAGCAGGTGGGACGCCGAGGCCTGGGACGACTGATGCACGAATACGCCGCGATGGGCGATCGCGATCAGGGCCAGCTCTTTCCTGACTTCCCGCTTGCCGTGCTGCGCCTTGCCGTAGGCAGACATGTCCGCCACCTGGCCGGTGAACCCGCTCGTGCACGCCTGGCCGCCCGTGTTGCTGTAGACCTGGGTGTCGAGAACCACGACCCGGATCGGCTTCCCGGATGCCATGAGCCGCGAGAGGTTCTGGAAGCCGATGTCGAGCATGGCGCCGTCGCCGCCGACGGCGAGGAGCGGCGGACAGAGCCCGAACTCCTCGTCCGTGAACCGCTGCCAGTCGAGCTCCCGGAGGGCCGGCTCGTGCGCCTCCGCGTCATAGCTGCCGTCGGCAAGGAGCTCGGCCCGGCGAACCGCGGCGAAGGCGTCGGCCATCTTCCGCATCTGACCCTCGAAGAGCCCGATCGCGATCGAGGGAGCGTCCTGGAAGAGGTGGTTGACCCATGGGAAGGGATACGGGTTGTACGGATAGGTGCTGCCCCAGACCGAGGAGCAACCCGTGCTGTTCGCGATTCCGAGCGCCGCGCGACCCCGGCCTCCCGGTCCCTCCACGTAACGCCAGCGCAGGTCGACCAGCTCCGCCATCGAGCCGGCGAGCCGGCGAAGGGCCTCGCGCTTCGCTCCGGGGAGCGGCAGGTCCAGCGTCTCCTTCTCCGAGAGGCTCGCGACGTCGAGATCGGCATCCGCGGCGAGGAGCGTCCGCGCCTGGAGCTCGAGGCGGGCGCGCAGCTCTTCCAGGCGGGCCACGAAGCTCCGCACCCTGGGCTGCATCATCGCGACGATCGCCGATGTCACCAGGTGCACGGCTGTCTTCTCCCCGCATCCCATGCAGGCGCCGTCCCCGCCCACCATCGATCGATAGACTTCCTTCTTGAGAAGGAGCGATGACAGGACGCCGATCCCCTCGTCGACGCTGCGGACGTTCACGTATCGTTCGTCGGTATCGGGAAGCCGCTTCCAGAAGTCCCAGTTCCGCCGCAGGCGCTCGACCTCGGCTTCGTCCTGGCGCACGGTCACGAGCGCGTCCTCGGGACACACGTCGACGCAGATGTTGCACCCCTTGCAGGCCTCGGGATCGATCGTGATCGAGAGCAGCCCTCCGGAGCCGGCCTGTCGCGACTCGGGCATGTCGAAGAACGGGGCCGTCCGGGCTACCGGGAACTCGGAGAGCGACGGATGAACCGCGGCGAACTCCTCGTCCAGCTCCGCGCGGCGCTCGGCGTCCCAGCCCAGCCGATCGACCACGTTCCGATAGGCCGCTGAGGCGACGTCCCCGAAGTTCGCGAACGGAACCGCGGACACGAGCTTGTGCGACTCCTGGGCGAGATGCTTCGAGATCGACCGGATGCGAGAGACCGAGCGCCGGCTCGACGCGCCGCCGATGGCGGTCTCCCAGAGGTCGGCGGCCGTGCTCACGAGACCTGGAATCGCCGAGTCCGGGCACTGGATCCAGCACTGGCTGCAGCCGGTGCATTTCTCGGGTAGGAACCGCGGCACCTCGAAACGGATGTTCGTCATGTCGCGGATCGAGCTGGTGGCGGCCGGGATCGCGCTGATCGCCGCGAACGGGTCCGCGATGCCGTCCTGACCGATCAGACAGGGCCCGCACACCTGCTCGAAGAACCGACCCGGGTTGCCGATCCCTGCCCCCGCCGCGGGCACGTCGAGGAGCTCGGGTACGTGGCTGGCGGGAGTGGGGAGCGGCACCTCGACGTCGGCCTCCGCCTCGTCCTCCATCGCCGGGACCTCGCGCACCTCGTCGAAGCCGCGCCGGATGACCCTCACGTTGTCGGCGACGACCCTCTCCCCCAGCTTGCCGAACTTCCGCTGGAGCTGCGCGCCGATCCCCTCGAACAGCCGCTCCTCGTTCAGCCCCTCACGCGCCATGAACGGCGCCACGGCGAAGAACGCGCCCATGAACGCCGCGCCTTGCATCCGGTAGCGGAGCTCGGCGTCCGAGGCTTCCTCGCTCGCGATCGAGAACCCGTCGAGGGCGTACACGCGCAAACCGCGCTCCCGCACCGCGCGGCGGGCGCGGGGCGGCAGCGAGCGCCACACCTCCTCCGGCGCCTGGTCGCTCTGGATCACGAAGACTCCGCCGTCGGCGAGCCCGTACAGGGGATCGGAGTGGCGGAAAACGTTGGGGTCGGGAGACAGGACGACGTCGACGTGCCGGAGCTCCGCGTTCAGCCGCACCGGCTCCGGCGAGAGCGTGGCGTAGAAGGTGGTCGGCTGTCCCTTCTTCTCCGAGCCGTACTTCGGGTTCGCCTTGACGTGGAGGCCGGCCAGTTCGAAAGCCGTCAGGACGAGGTTCTTGCCCGTGGTGATCGCCCCCCAGCCGCCGACGGAATGGATCCGGATCGCGATCGCTCCCTGGGGCCGCAGGTCTAGGTCCTCGCGCGGCTCGAGCGCGAGGTCGGGGAGCCGCGGATAGGCTTCCAGCAGCTGCTCCTGCCACAGCTGAAGCTTGGGAAGCCGGGTCCCCTTCCGCACGAACTCCACGCCGAGGTAGTACTGTCGCCGGCGGGCACGCCCCGGGAGCATGTTTTCGACGGCGGCCACGAGGTCGCCCGGCTGGAGATCGCGGCTGCCGAAGCCGAAGCCGGCGGAGTGGAAATCCGGCACCTCGTCGGGCTCGAGCGCGGCCAGGCCCGGGAACGGGGTCGAGTCGCGATGCCGACCGTTCTCCATCGCCTGGCCCATCGCGGCCCGCAGCTCCCGCAGGAGCGGGGGGTCGACCGCCAGGGGCTGATCCACCCTCTCGAGGACCGTCACGGCGCGCTTCCCGCGCAGCAGGCGGGTCACGATGTCCGCCGGGAAGGGGCGGAACATCGTCAGGTCGAGGACGCCGACCCGGAGCCCCTCCTTGTCCCGCAGCCAGTCCGCCACCGCCTCGGCGTTGGCGACGACGGAGCCCTGACCCGCCAGCACCCATTCCGCGTCGTCCAGCTGGTAGCCCGATGCACGCGCGTACCGGCGACCGGTCAGCGCGGCGTATTCCTCCAGCGCCTGGTCGGCGAGCTCCCGGATGTGGTCGAAGTAGAACGGCCGTTGCGAGGCCACCCCCTGGGCGTACGAATCCTGGTTCTGGACGACGCCCAGCATGGCCGGGTAGTCGAAGTCGAACATCTCGGGGATCCGCCGGCGCGTCTTGCCGAACACGAGCCGTTGCGCCGGAGTGGGGCACTCGATCATGTCCGACGGATCGCCGAGATATGCCCGCACGAGATCCCGCTCGGGGAGGAGGATGGACTCGATGACGTGGCTGGTGAGGAAGCCGTCCTGCGCCACGAGACCCGGATTCAGCGACATCTCGGCGACGCGATGCGCGATCAGCGTGAGGTCGGCGACCGACTGGACGTCCTTCGCGAACAGCTGAAAGAACCCGGTGTCGTCGACCGCATGGTAGTCGTCGTGCCCGGCGTGGACGTTGAGCGCGTGCTTGGTCATCGCTCGCGCCGCCACGTTGAGCACGTACGTGAGCCGCTTGCCGACAGCGGCGTACAGGGACTCGTGCATGTACGCGATGCCCTGGCCGCTCGAGAAGTTCGTCGCGCGGAGGCCGGTCATGCTCATCCCCGCCGTGACCGCCGCCGCCGCGTGTTCGCCCTCCGGCTCGAAGAAGATCAGGCGCCGGTCGAAGGCGTTCGGCTGACCGGACGCCACCGCCACCGCCCATCCCTCGCCCATCTGGGTCGATGGCGTGATCGGATATGCGCCCGCCGCTTCGCTGGCCGCAGTCTCGACCTCAACCACCGCCGCGCTCCCGTCCATTGCCTCGCGCACCCCGGGGAACGGGATGGCGGGCTTCTCGACCTGGCGCTTGCGGAAGATCATGCGGCGGTCTCCTCCCAAAGGGACGATGGGGTGAATTGCGCGCCCTCCACCCAGGCGATCGCGCCGGTCGGGCAACGCCGCGTGGCGGAGATATCGGCGGTGTCGATCCGCTTGTAATCGATGACGGCCAGGCCGGACCGGATCTCGATCAGGCCCGGCGCCGCGTCGACAGCGCAGCGCCCGCAGCCGTCGCACGCCACCGAGCAGACCTCGGTGGCCGCCGTTCCCTGGAGCAGGCTCCGGCACTGGACGATCAGCCGATGCTCGAGTGGCATGATCTCGAATAGCCCCAGGGGGCAGGCCTCGACGCAGTCCCCGCACGCGGTGCAGAGCGCCGGGATCACGCGCGGAAGACCGGTGCGACCCATCTCGATCGCGTCGAAGTCGCACGCTACCGCGCAATCCGCGAAGCCGACGCATCCCCACGGGCATCCCTTTCCGCCCCCTCCAACGGCCACCGCGGCGGCGCAGCTCTGGACGCCGAAGTAGAGCGCCTTGCGCGGAGCGACGTCGGAACCCCCCGCGCAGAGGAGCCGCGCCACCCGATCGACCGCCTGCCCCACGTCCACACCCAGATACTCCGCCACCTCCTCGCGCTGGTCTGCGCTCATCACCGTGCAGGCCGCGGGAGAGGTCGCGCCACGAATCGTGGCCTCCGCGAAGGCCCGGCACCCCGCGAACCCGCAGGCGCCGCAGTTGGCGCCCGGAAGCCGCTCGGTGACCGCGTCGATGCGGGGATCTTCCCACACCTTGAGCTTTCGATCGGCGATCGCGATCAGGGCCCCGAAGGCGAGACCCACCCCACCGAGAATGAGAACCGCGAGCAGCGGGGGGGTCATGCAGCCCCGGCGCGCGCGTCGACCGGCGGGGGCAGGCTCGCCTCCCTCAGCAGCCAGGCCGCGAGGAGACCGGCCGGATCGCTGCGCAGGTCTTCGACGCGTTCGACCTGCCCGTTCGCCGAACCTCCCGAGGCCGCCGCGATCAGGAGCGCGAGCTGGGCCTGTTCTTCGTCGGCCCGGAAGTCGCGTCTGGATCGGGAATCGTCCGGGGGGACATCCGAGAGATACTCCACGGTCAAGCGGTCGCGGAGTTTGTCTCCGCCCGCCGGATCATGGACGAATCGCGACGATCTCTCGGGCAGGATCGCCACGATCCCCGGAGCGGGGCTCGAGCGAAGCCGCTCCAGCAGATCCAGGGAGCTCCCCTGCGCCACGAAGACACCGGGGCTCACGAGCAGAGCGAGAGGGGCGGGCGACTCGGATGCGGGGGCGAGGAGCGCGATCTTCACGGCGCCGTTCAGCAGGTCGGCCAGGCCGGACAGCCGCGGGCGTGGGCCCTCGACTCGCACGACGAGCGGCGGCGCGAGCGCGCGCTCGCCACGATTCCAGCGGGCGAACGGCAGCGCCTCGAGCAGGGATGCGTGCTCGCTCGACCGGTAGGCTCCGGCCCGCGCCAGAGCCGCAACCCGCGCGGCGCCGAAGACCCTGCCCAGACGCGCGAGGCCTGCGCCCACCGCGACCGCGACGTCCTCGCCTGGCCCGACGACCACCACGAACGGCTCCGGCCCGCCGGTCACGATCGCGCTGAGAACGGCGCGCGCGCGTCCGAGCGCCTCCAGCGCCGCGGGGGGCAGGACAGGTCGGTCCGAAATCAGGGCCGCGAAGCGCCGAGCGTCGACGCGCCCTGCCCCGAACGCTCCCAGGGACGCGGCGGAGCGCTGTTCGCGGCCCTGCTCGGAGTCCCGATCCTGGACCAGCAGTCGTCCCAACTCGCCGACGAGATCGGCGACCGCCGAGAGGAAGAGCGTCCGCGGCTGCTCCAGCGCGGCGAGCGCGGCTTCCGTAGAGATCTCAGACTGCATGTCTCTCCAGCTCCCCTTCCAGCAGGTCGATCTTCTCCTCGGCCGTGAACGAACGCAGCCTGCGGATGTCTTCGTAGCGAGACCGCGATTCGTCGCGGAAGAAGACCCCGAGCCGAATGCGATCGCCCTCCTCCGCCAGCCGACGCGCGCCGTCGAGGTCCAGGGGATCATGATGGATGCTGTGCTTGTAGACACCGGCCAGGGCCGGGACCGTCACGCCGTCGTCGTGAACGAGGAGCTCGATCACGTCCGGCTTGCGCATCCCTTCCTCGAACAAGGGCGCGGTGTATTTCGGGCAGCGCTGCAGGACTCGCACGAACGAGAACCCCCGGTGCCGATGCGCGGCCTGCAGCGTCGCGAACAGGTGGGCGGGGATCCACTCCGCGGTCTGCGCCACGAACGAGGCGTTTGTCATCCCGAGAGTCGCCTCGAGAGGATTGAGCGCGGGCAGGTAGCTCCCCCTGGGCTGCGTGTTGCTGGGGTAGCCTTGCGGCGTCGTGGGGGAAGTCTGGTTCTTCGTCAGCCCGTAGATGTTGTTGTCGAGCAGCAGCGCCACCATATCCATGTTGTAGCGCGTGGCGTGGAGCCAGTGCCCGGCCCCGATCGACGTGCAATCGCCATCCCCCATCACGACGAACACGGAGAGGTCCGGGCGGTGGAGCTTGATCCCAGTGGCCACCGGCAGGGCACGACCATGGATGCCGTGAAACCCGTACGTGCGGACATAATGCGGAAGCCGACTCGAACAGCCGATCCCGGAAACGAACACGGTCCGCTCCGGTGCGAGCTGCTCCGCGACGAGAAGCCGCTGCACGGCGGCGAGGACCGAGTGGTCACCGCAGCCCGGGCACCAGCGCGGTAGAGGTCCTTCGTAATCTCCCAGTGCGAATGAGCGATCGTCTCCCGCCCCGTAGACAGCCAGCGAGCAGAGCTCGTTCACGGCATCAGCTCCTTTCTCATGCGGCCGCGGATCGCGTCGAGGATCAAGCGTGGCCGCAGCGGCTCCCCGGGAACGCGCGTCCAGCAATCGACGTCCACGAGCGTCTGGGCGCGGAGCAGGAACGCCATCTGGCCGCGTCGCCGGTTCTCTTCCGTGATGTACGGGTCGTCTGGCTCGTCGCTGTAGTTGATCTCGACCGTCATCACCTTGCCGAACCGGTCGAAGATGCCGCGCAGTCCCGGCTCGAGGGGAGACAGGAACCTCAGGTGAATCGACGAAACCGAGAGCCCTTCCGACCGGGCCCGGCTCACGGCCTCCTCGATCGCCCCCTTGGTACTTCCCCAGCCCACCAGGAGCAGCTTTCCCTCGGGGGGGCCGTTCACCTCCGGCGGCTGAAGCGCACGTTGCAGCACGGCCATCTTGCGGCTCCGCATGGTCGAGCTTCGCTGGTGGGTGCTGGAGTCGTAAACCACGTGGCTCGCCTCGTCATGGGCGAGGCCCGTGAGCGTGTGCATCCCGCCCGGCTGCCCGGGCATGATGCGCGCCGACAGGCCGGTGCGGGGATCCCATTGGTACGGCTGCATGCCCTCGGGAACGGGGCTCTGATCCGGCGATTCCGCGAGCCACGCGGGGTCGATCGCCGGTCGCCGGAACGGCTGCATGCCGGTCGCGAGGTTGGCGTCGGAGAGCACCAGCACGACGGCGCGGAACGCCTCCGCGATCCGCCGGGCCGTCACCATCACGTGGAAGCACTCTTCGATGGTCGCCGGGGCGATCACCACGTGCGGCGCGTCCCCCGGCTGGCCAAAGATCGCCGCCAGCAAATCGGACTGCTCGACTTTGGTCGGCAGGCCCGTGCTGGGCCCACCCCGCTGAACGTCCACGACCACCAGGGGGATCTCGGCCATGATCGACAGGCCGAGGAACTCCGTCTTCAGCGCCAGCCCCGGGCCCGAGGTGATCGTGAAGGCGACTTTCCCCGCGTAGGAGGCGCCGATGGCCACGCCCGCCGCCGCGATCTCGTCCTCCGCCTGGTGGAGGACTCCTCCGAACCTCTCGAACATCTCGCCGAGCCGGTGAGAAACCGACGTGGCCGGGGTGATGGGATACATGGCCGCGAGCTCCATTCCGGCGGCTACGGCTCCGAACGCGATCGCATCGTTTCCGTTCATCACGACCATCGGCTCCCGCGCCTGGCTCGTCTCGACGTCGATCCGGAAGTCCAGATTCTCGGCAGCCCAGTCATAACCTTCCTCGAACAGGCGGACGTTCGCCGCCGCCACTTCCTCCGACTTCTTCCGGAAGGCGCCTTCGATCTGATCGCGACAGAGGTCGCGATCGCGGTCGTAGATCCAGGCCAGGAGCCCGAGGACGAACATGTTCTTGCCCCGACGGGCGTTCTCGACCACGGTGAGACAGCGCTCCTCCATCGGGACTTCCACGATCCGGTAGCCGGAGCCCTCCATCTCGGCCAGCGCCTCGCTCCATTGCCCGCGGATTCC
This sequence comes from Gemmatimonadota bacterium, assembly GCA_025931135.1. Classification (GTDB taxonomy): domain Bacteria; phylum Gemmatimonadota; class Gemmatimonadetes; order JACCXV01; family JAHWKZ01; genus JAICNR01. Next base: position 9,506 of record JAICNR010000074.1, read on the forward strand.
GGGATCGGCGTGAGTCGCCCACAGATTCTCGATCAGGACGGTGGCATGCGAGGCCAAGGCTCCGAGACGATGGCGGCCCAGCAGCGCCTGCTCGTTGAACGCCACGACCAGCTCGGTCTCGTCTCCCCAGTTCGTGACCGGACCCTTGCCGATGCGAACCCGATTCCCGCTAGCTCCTGCCGGGCTGCGCGGCGGCGGCTCGATCTCCGCCGGGATGATCTCGACGGTCCAGACGCCGTTGCCCATCCTGGCCGACACGTTCCCGAAGATCTGCCCGCACTTCTGGGCGCCTTCCCCCGAGTCGGAGACGATCTCGAGCACGTGCTCGGAAGTACGGATCGTCCGGATCTCGGGCCGCGAAGGCGGTTCGGTCAGCACATCCACGCCGGTCGCCAAGAATCCCTCCGTTCGCTGCTGGTCGAAGCCCGAAAGCGACCCAATAGTATGCCAGCTTCCCGGGGGGGATTATCGGGAAAAGGGCCGTATTGCGTGTGGGGGAATACCCCGACCGGGCGTCTTCCCGCATCGCCCTTCCCGACCCTCCGGCGCCTACATCCCGAACAGGGTTTTCCCCTACAGAAGGGCCGTCCCGCCTCTCGCTATAGTCACTGGAGACAGCCGGCACGTTCCGGGGCGCGATACCGAAGGAGGTTCACGATGGATCGACGGGAGTTGCTGCAGGCTTTTACGGAATTGTCGCCTTCCGACCGCATGGCGATCCGCGCGGATATGATTCGCGACACGGGATTCGAAGACGCACCCGGGGCGGGCAGCGTGATGGCCGCGTGCATCGCGATCATGGAGGAAGCGAAGGCCGGGCGAGATCCCGTGAAGTTCTGCGAGGGGATGCTCGAAGAGATGGCCGGGATGTGCACCGACTGAAAGTCCGTCGGCCGCGGTCTTCCCTCGTGAACGCATCGTAGTCCGCCGCGAAAGCCTCAGGGCCTGGGCAGGACGTCGACCCGACCGCCGAACCAGCTCGCCGCGGCCTGAGAGATCGGCGTGCGCGTCAGCGTTCCCAGGCCCATTACCTTCCCCGGGTTCATGACGCCGTGCGGATCCACCTCTCCCTTGAACGCCTCGATGCGACCGAGGCGCTCCCAGCCAAGGATGTTCACGGCGCGGTCCCGGAAGTAGATCCCGGTCGAATACGGCCTGCCGCCATAACGTTCCGCGATGCCGACGATCTCCAGGGCGTCGTCGACCGCCATTTCGCGCGATACCCCTGTGGAAGCGTCGACGGGGATGAAAGCGTGGATCGCGACTTCGGGCTCGGCACCGGGTGAGCGAACCAGAACCGCCTCCTTCGGAACCAAGCGTCCGATCGCGCCCTCGATCCGATCCAGCACGCTGGCGAGAGCGGACAGGGGAACCACGATCTCTGCGGGGACCAGGGACGGGATCCGCTCGCGGATCCGCATCGTCCGGAAGCGCTCGTCCCACTCGCGCCGCGCGAGGTCGTCGTCCAGGAGCCACGCTGCGGAATCGTTGACGATCCAGGGCAGCGTGGAGACCACCCACGGGGCCCACGATCGCGTATAGGCGAACGAGACTACGAATTCCTCGGGTCCCGCCCCATGGAAGGCCGCCAGCCCGGGGTCGACGAACGAGACCGACCACAGGGGCAAATCGGCCTCGATCACATTCTCCAGCAGCTCTTGAAGCGAGGCCGGGTTCGCGGTCGCGGCGGCCGCGACCGCGATTTCCGCGATCGGGGCCACCCGAAGGGTAAGGCGCGAGACCAAACCGGTCGTTCCCTCGGCATCCGACACGAGGTCCACGTTCGATTCGTCGAGCTCGAGGATCCCTCCGGCGGGCACCGCGATGCGGGCGGAGACGAC
>JAICNR010000077.1 GCA_025931135.1 Gemmatimonadota bacterium
TCCAGGCTGTCGCTCGCCCTCATGGTGCCCGTCATGGCCCTCCTGTTCGGGGGAACAAAAAAAGGTGCGCCTCGCGGCACACCTCGGCACATGCTCTACGGTCGCGGCCTCGCCCTCGCTCGCATCGAGCCGGCGGGCGCCACGTCCCGCTCATTCAGGAATCGTCGGTACCTTGATCGCGGGATCGATCCTCATGCCGGGGGGCAATCTAGCGGATTCCAAGCACCGCCGCCATCGGGCGACGATCGAGACGTCCGGCGTGCCGTTCGAGCCCTCTACACGCTTTCATTCATCCAGATCGAGAATGTGCGCAGCCGCACGCTCATCCGTCCGTAACCACTCAGCGTCACCAGCGAGATCCCCCGCGCCCCGATCGACTCTACCTGCCCCGGGAAGGATGGGAGTGCATTGTTCGAGAACACTCGATGATCCTGCACGTCGGATTGCCAGGTGCGAAGGATCTTCAGAGATCCGCTGCCCGGAGTGTGCTCGTTCGCCTCGGCATTCCAACCGCAGAAGGAATGTTCGAGACTGAAAATGGGTGGATCGACGACCCCGTCCGTACCGTTCGGAAACGCCATGTACCCGCCTTGATAGATGCCGTAGTCCAGCGGGCTTTCCAGGGGGGTCGCTTTATCCGTCTGCAGGGCGCCTATGCCTTGGATAGTGGGCGTGTTGAGCCTGACCCCGTTGAACAGAGGGTTGCGGTTGAACTGGCAGGTCAGGTTCACCATCCAGTCGCTCAACAGATCGCTCGTGGGGCTCACGTTCAGCACGACTGCCCACGGCTCCGGCACGGAGAATTTCCCCCCGATCGGACCGAGACCCGAGGAGAGGCCACCGGGCGGTTCGATTTCATCCGAGAAGCGACCGCGCACAGCCGGAGACGTCCCGCCGACAGACTCGAATTCGCCATCAAGAGGACCGTGCTCGAACAGGTAGAAACCTTCAGCACGGGGAAGGTCGAACGTCACGCGCATGAGGAGACGGGTGTCGAGCGACAGACCCCCCGGGACGACATAGGCGTTGTTCCTTGCCGGCATATCGGCTGGAACCGTGAGGTTTCGAGTAATGGTGAACGTGTAACCCGACGAGTCGGGGAATCGATCCGCGAACTCGTCCGGGGCCGGCGGGAACAGTTGCATGTCCGACCAGCCATTCAGGTCCAGGTGCGGGTGCATGTTCCCGTTCCTGAAGTCGACAGAGTACGTCTCTACGAAGGGCATGTTCGCCTCGGTTTGGAGGGTGGGCGTACGGCCATTGGGCTCACAGGCAGATAGGTCAGAACGGGCCGGTCATCAGCGCCCCCACGATGGCGCGGTGTCCGCAGGATTCTCCGTGATCCGGGTTAGACCGCTACCGTCCGCATTCACGATGTATAGCCCCGCCGGCGCGTCCGCTCCCGCTACGAACACGATCCTCCTCCCGTCCGGAGACCAGGCGGGACTGCGGCCCATCACCAGACGTTCGAAGCCGCTTCCGTTCGGGCGGATGAGCGCTACATAGGTTCGCCCAGGAGTCTCGCGATCCGTTGCAAACGCGATTCGCGCCCCGTCCGGGCTCCAAGCAGGTTCGGAATTCGTCCACGTGTCGTTGGTAATCTTCTCCACCGGGCGCAGTCCGTTCCCCGAATACCCGATGTTCCCGGTCGATGAAACCACGCAGATGTCGAATTCCCATCGCGGGGGTGGGCCTTGGCACGTGAACGCGATACGAGTGCCATCGGGTGACCAGGTGGGTGCCGAAATCGGCCACCAGGAGCTCGTGACCTGTTCCGCCCACAGGGGCGGCGGAGAATCGGCGTTGGCGATCACGAGATACGTGTCGTCAATACCGTGGACGAAGCGGATGAACGCGACTTTGGAGCCATCCGGACTCCAGACCGGGTCGTAGTCCAAGACCCACTCGTAGCTCGTGATGGGCGAAAGGCCACTTCCATCCGCGTTGACCTTCCACACGTCGTCACAGTCGAAATACGGAGGAAGGGACCGATCGGGACAACCGGGTCGCTGAAAGACGATCTGCCCGCCGTCGGGAGACCATGACGGCGCCAGACCGTCCACGAAATGAAAGAGGTTGCTCGTGTCCAGGTCCAGGATCATGATGCGTCCGTTCCGCTCGAACGCGATTTTGCCGGCCTTGTCCATCGGCGGCGGAGTCGTCCCATCGCCGATCTCCTCGGCACACGAAATGTTCGCCGTGGCGGGCTGACTTGCGTCCTGAACGTGAACGGCGGTCGTCTCGCATGCGAGGTCGGGCGCCTGGGCTGTCAGGGTATAGGCTCCCTCCCCTACCTGGGCGAACGTGAAGCGGCCGGTCGCATCGGTCAGCACTGCACGCTCTACCTCAGCGCCCGTGTTGAACGTGGCTCCCGTGAGCGTGACCTGGACGCCACCGAGCGGGGTTTCGCTGACCGTCACGGTTCCCCTCAGCGTGGTCGTCAGCGGCGGGGAAGCACAGTCGATGCTCGTCGTGACGGTCTCCCCCGCCTCCATGTCGGCGGTCGTCGACGTGCACGTTCCGTTGGACACTCTCATGACGTACAGCCCCGGGGGTAGGTCCGCGAATCGGAACGTTCCGTCGGTCCCGGTGGTCACGGAGCGCGTGATCCCGGGACCGTCGAGGACGATCTGCGCGCCGCTGACCGGAGAGCCCGCTGTCAGGACGACCCCGTGGATCGCGGCCATCCGGGGTTCACCCTCATCGGGAGTCACAGGCGTGCGACTGGAGTCGCACCCCTGGGCGATCGCCCAGACGAGGCCGAGGAATGCCAGTCGAACGGAGCATCGGAGCAACGGTTCCCGCCCATCCTTGGCGTTCATCATTACCCTATCAGGCGAGGGCCACCCTGTACTGTGTAGCCCTCCGTGCAGACCACGCTGCCACCCGCATCCCGGTGCTCCCGGGTCAGGACGCCGAAGAAGCTGAACTCCTCGAAGAAGCTGACGTTGCCGATCAGCTCACTGCGGACCGAGGACCCGCCGGCACGAACGACACTCCCCGTTGCGCGAAAGCTTCGCGGTTCCTCGAAGCCGCCCACGATGACTAGGTCGGGGTCGAGTCCCGTCAGCGTGGCGGTTTGTGTGACAGGGTCGTAGGCGATCGACACGCGCCTTTGTTCCCAGAAGGTCGGCAACGGAGGGCACGTCCCCACCTGGCTGTACGCAAGCTCTCCGAAGAAGTCGTCGACAGACGAGGGCAGGTACAGGAACCAGTCTCCCTGGATGTCCTCTGCGCCGAAATCGTCGCACACGATCTCGAGCGTCTGGACCCGCGCCACCTCGACGGCGGTCGTCATGGGCTCACACCTTCCGAACCAGTCCGACGCTGTTATGACGTACTCGCCGGGTGGAAGCTCGGCGAACAGAAATCCGGTGCTCCAGGAGACTTCCCCCTCGTGGCGGACCGCTCCGCTCGCCGTCACGGTGGCGGGAATTCCGAGACCTTCGTGGGTTCGAACCGTGACCCAGATCTGGCCGGTAGGACGGCAGACTACCTCGACGAAGACTGTCTGGTCGGCCTCGAGCTGGGCGCTCGTCGACTCGCAGATCGTGGCCTGAGGAAAGGCAGTCACGATGTAGTCGCCGGCCGGAACGAGCGGAAGCTCGAAGGCGCCCTGTCCGTCCGTGAACGCGGTTCGACCGCGCAGGGAGAGGCCAACCCGGATGCCGGAAAGGGGCGCGCCACCCGCGGTGACGATCCCCGTGATCGTGCCGCGCAGATCGGCGCAGGAAATGCTGGCCGTGGCGGTCCGACCGGGCTGCACGAGCGCACTCGACGATTCGCACAGGAACCCGGCCACGTCCGATGCGGCGGTCACGGTGTACGTCCCCGGAGGCAAGCCGGCGAAGCTGAACGCGCCGGCCGTCCACGAGTACGTCGTCCGCACGATTCCCGTCCCGGTGACCGAGACCCGGACCCCGCGCATCGGGGAGCCGTCCACGATGAGGGTGCCGCTGATCGACGGAATCGGGGCCTCGTCGGGCGGGCGCTCCTCCGGAGGGGTTCCATCGGAACCCGGATCCAGCGGGGTGCCGGTGTCGCATCGCAGCGCCAGCCCCAGGACGAAGCCGAGGCACGCCAGTCTAAGGAAACGCCGGTTCATGACTCCTTCCCCATCCGCGGCTTCCGCCGCAAGGCTTCGATCGATTGGCTGGTCACATGGGCAGTATGAGCCCCGACGCTCACCCGGATCTCATCGACGGCTCACCCTGGGCTCATCGGGAGTCCGATTGCCTCTCCCAAGACTCAAATCCTAGGTTGGACGGGTGAGATCCACGGGCGAGGCCACACCTGTCACGCCGTTCCGCCTGGAGACCTTCGGCACGCTGGTCCTGAGGGGCCAGGAGGACGGAACGCCGGTGGCAGACCACGGGCAGCAGGGCTGGCGGCTGGCGCTCCTGGCCGTCCTGGCGGCCTCCGGCAAGCAGGGATGCAGCCGGGACCGGTTGCTGCTCCTCTTCTGGCCCGATACCTCCCAGCAGCGCGCCCGCCATTCGCTCGAGCAGCTCCTGTACAAGACGCGGAAATCGATGGGCGAGTCGTTGTTCGCGGGGGTCAATCCGCTGCGTCTCAACCCGGCCGTCATCACCAGCGACGTGGAGGAGTTCCAGCACGCGCTCGATACGGGTGACTTGGAGACCGCGGTCGATCACTATCGGGGCCCCTTCCTGGACGGGTTTTACCTCAGCGACTCCCCGGAGTTCGAGGAGTGGGTCACCGGCGAGCGGACGCGTCTGGAGGAGGAGTACGTCAAGGCTCTCGAGCGACTGGCCCAGTCGACGGAAGACCTCGGGAACCACGAAGCGGCAGTAGGCTGGTGGCGTAAGCTCTCAGCCAACGACTCTCTGAGCAGCCGGTTCGCGATCGGGTTGATGCGCTCGCTGGCGAATGCCGGCGATCATGCCGCAGCCCTGCGCCATGCCGAGCAGTACGATCGCCTGGTGCGAGAGGAACTCGGGACCAGCATGGGCCCCGAAATCGCATCGCTCGTCTCCGAGATCCGCGCCCATGCGAGTGTCCAGCCCCCGTCGATCCCCGGGACGGCTACGCTGGCCCTGCCCCGTCCGGTGGTATCCCTTCCTCGGCAAGAGACAACGACCGCGCTCCGATCCCCGCCGCGGTTGCGACGAGCCATTCTGATCGGCGTAGGGGCGCTCTCCCTCGCTGCGGCTCTATTCGCCGCCTCGCGACTGCGGGATGGGCCCGCCAATCCCCCGATCACACCGGAACTCTCGATCGCCGTCCTCCCGCTGACCAACCTCAGCGCCGACCCCGCCGATGCCGCGTTGGCCGACGGCATGACCGAGGAACTCATCGGCGTCCTGGGCCGAACGGGTAACCTGCGTGTCATCGCCAGCACCTCCGTCTTCGCGTTGAAGGACCGCCGCATGGACGTGCGTCAGATCGCCGACAGCCTGCACGTGTCGCACGTGGTCGAAGGGGGCTTGCAGAAAGTCGGTTCGCGCTTGCGCATGCAGATCCGGCTCGTGGACGCCCGCGACGGCACGACTCGCTGGTCGGAAACCTACGACCGGGAGTTCGAGGACGTGTTCACGGTGCAGGAGGAGATCGCGCGCGCAGTCGCGCAGGAGCTCGACGTGCGACTCCTGGCAGGGAACGACCCAGCGGCGAGTCCAGTCCGACACAGCACCCAGAACATTGCGGCGTACGAGTGGTACCTGCGGGGGATCGATGCCGGTTTCCGCCAGCACAGGCACGAGGAAGGCGCCGAGCATTTCCGACGGGCGATCTCGATCGACTCGACCTACGCCGCCGCATACGCCGGCCTGGCGCGGATGTACGTCCTCATGTCTACCAACCGCGACGACAGGCGTGAGTGGGTCGCTGACGCCGAGCAGGCGGCACGGCGGGCTCTGGCTCTGGACGACTCGCTGGCTGAGGCGCATGAGGCGCTCGGCTGGGCACAGCTGTACGAGGATTTTCCGTCAGCGGAGGCGGATTTCAAGCGCGCGATCGCTCTCGATCCGCGTTCCCATGCCCACGAGGGCCTGGCCCATCTCTACATGTTGACCGGTCGGCCCGTCGAGCAGCTAAGGGAAGCCCGGCTCGCATTGGAGACCGATCCCTTCTCCCACACCGCCATTCGAGAGATGGCGCGCGCTCTGCTAGTGAACGGCCGCTGCGACGAGGCCTTGAACCTGCTGCGCCCGCTCAAGGTACTCAGCCCGCCGGTGGGGTTCGCCGGCATTATCGGCGGGCAGTGTTACGCTACCAACGGGATGTGGCCGGAGGCGATCGCGGAGTTCCGTTGGGCGGAGGAGCACTCCGCGGGGTCAGCTCCAGCCTTTCTGGGTTACGCGCTGGCCCGCGCGGGCCGACGGGACGAGGCCATGGACATCCTGTCGGATCTGCTGGCCGGACGAGACTATAGTCACGGGGCATTCGGGATCGCTGTCGTATACACCGGACTGAGGGATTACGACCAGGCCTTCGCCTGGCTCGACAGGGCGGTGGACGAGAATTCGGTGAATCGGGACCTCATGCTCCCAGTGTTCGAGGACCTTCACCGCGACCCGCGGTTCGAGCGGCTGAAGGCGCGGCTGGGGCTTCCGAGCCGTTAGCCCCGCTCTCCGTCCTCAGAAAGGCGAAGTCCGTGAAAGTGTTCAGGAACGCGACACGCGCATCGCGCTGCGCCGTCAATGGCGGTAGCGCAGCGCCAGCTGGAGCTGGAAGGCCGATTCGGCCTGCAGGGTGGTCCACTGGGGCGGCCGCGCATCGAATCGGAAGATCGATTGCGACGTCGCCGACGGCTCCGGGGTCTGGGCGACGTGCTCGAGGAGGCGGGGCGCCGCCACCTTGTAGCGCCCCCAGTCGCCATTGAGCAGGTTCAGCACGTTGAACACGCCGAGCTCCGCTTCGAGCGCCCCGTTGCCCATCGGGATCGCCTGCCTGACTGAGGCGCTCGTCGTGTGCGACCATGGCTCCCGGCAGCTGTTTCGCTCGAGAATCTGCCCCCGCTGGAGCCTGAGACACGGTGTCTGCTCGATCAAGCGCTCGAACGCGGCCTGCTGGGCCATCACGCGCTCTGCCTGCGCGGCTGGGGAGTTGTCGGCGCCGGGCACGTCCGACCGCCCGCTGAACACGATCTCCTCCGGATCGAACGCGTCGCGAGGGACATAGATCGGATCGTTCGCGTTCGAGCCATCGGCGTTCAGGTCGCCGCGTCGACCGACACCGCCCGCCAGATAGGTGAACGGGCTTCCGGACTCGCCTATGTAATAGAACGAGAAGTCCGTCGACCAGCGGAGCCACGGCGCCCGGTACGTGGCAGCCAGAACGACGCGATGTGGCAGATCGTTCAGCGAGATCCCCCGGTTCAGATCCTCATGCCGGCCGGAAACCGCGCGCGCGTCGGCCCACATGACGATCCCGGGCATGTTGACCCGGCTCGGGGACTGGATGTCGCGAACGCGCGAGTACGTGTACGAGGCGCTTGCCCCGAACGCTTCCGTGAAGCGCCTCTCGACGCGCGTCGAGAGTTGGTACGAGTAGTTCTTGGAAGTATTCCTGAGATCGATCACCTCGGAGAATTCGGACTTGACCGCCGGAGTAGCCACACCGGCGGGGGAGATCGTTCCGTAGAGCACGCGGCCGAACGGGTCGACTCCCTGCGGGCCCTCGAGGTTCAGGTTCACGAACATGAAGTCAGAGAGGTGGCGGCTGACCAGAGCCTCGCTGGTCGCGAACAGCCCCCACGGCAGCTGTCGATCCCACGCGAGCGAGATCCGCAGGGACTGCGCCAATCTCAGGTTCCGATCGAGCAGATCCACGTCCCCGAGCGGGGCCGTCTCAAGAGCAGGGCCTGTAGCGCACGCCGTCGGTGCCGCGCGGTAGTCGGGCACGAACGGGGGCGGCAGACCTGCATCGGTCGGCAGGGATCCGCATCGAAGGACCCCGATCCCGACGCCATAGTTGAGGAGCGCGGGGTGGATCCAGGCCAGGGGCGGCCGCCCGGTGAAGACCCCCACCCCGCCACGGAGCTGATCGCGTCCCGTGCCGGAAACGTCCCAGGTAAACCCGACGCGCGGAGAAAGGTGCACCCCCGCGTGTGGCATCTCGTCCGTACGACGGTCGAAGATGGAATCGACCACGGCGTTGTACGGGGCATGTCCGCTGATGTCCAGAAGGTCTGCGCGAATCCCCATCGTAATGGAAACGCGTTCGCTGGCGCGCCACTCGTCCCCCAGATAGGCGGCATACTGGGCGCCTTCCAGGGGCACGCTGGCGCTCCCGAAGTCCCGCCGGATTTCGTAGCGTTCGGCGATGCCCTGCTCGAGCGAGTCCAGACTGGAAAACGACCAGATGCCGTACCCGCCGAGCACGCCCCCGCGCTCGCTGCGAAAGCGCTGCGCCTGAGCTCCGAACACGAGAACGTGATCCGCTCCCAAGGGGAGGGTCATTTCGTCCTTGATGTGGACGGACCACGCTCGGCCGAACCGTCCCTGCGCCTGCTCGGCTGCGCCGGTGTTGACCGTCACGAGACCCCCGCTCGTGCCGGGAGCGAGGACTCTCACGAGCGGCTGGCGGACATCCGGGAGGAAGTCCGCCCGGTCCGAGCTGTGGGACACGCGCAATTCATTATGCCCGCCAACGCTGCGGCGCAGATCGGTGTGGAGCTGAAGCGAAATGAGGCGCAACCCGCCTGTCCCTGTCCACGAATAGTTTGAGAGGGAGAACGTGTCTCGCGCGGCCCGCGAGAATTGCTCCTCCTCCCTGTGAGCGTAGGTCACGAATCCGATGGCGCGGCTGTTCCAGTGCGGGATGGATGCGTCGACGCGCGCGAAGACGTTCCTCAGCGGGGTTCCGTTCTCGACGGGACCACCGGAGCCGGACACCAAGCCGTGACCTCGCATGATATCGTTCAGTTGCGTGAGATCGGCTTCGCTCACCGGGACCGGCGGCGTCGAAATCGATGGCTGACCCACGTAAGGTCCTGGAGCCGGCGAGGTGAGGTGCTGGAACTCGGGAGCGACGAAGAAGTGAACCCGGTCCCGCAGGATCGGGCCGCCCAGGGAGAAGCCGTATTGCAGTCGTTCATACGGGTCGCTCGCGGCGAGTTCACCACCCCGCGCAAGCCTGTCGTTTCGCCAGTACGCGAGGGCGGAGCCCTGGAAGTCGTTCGTTCCCGATCTCGTGACCGTGTTGACCAGCGCGCCAGCGAAATCCCCGTAGCGGACGTCGTAGGGGGCGACAAGAACCTGGTACTCCTTCACCGCATCGATCGGAAGGGACTTCCCGACGTTGGATGCCGCTGAGATACTGCCGTTCACCGCGCGCTCTTCGGCGCCGTTGATCAGGAAGTTGTTGAAGCGCAGGTTCGCGCCAACGCCGGAAACACCGCTCCGCTGAAAACCGACCTTCGTCGAGACCTGCGGCGTGATAGGGACGAAGTCGTAGAAATTCCGATTCAGCGTGGGCAGCCGATGGACGAGCGAATCGGGGATCGTCGTGGCCGGGCCGCCGTGAGCATTGATCCGCGGGAAAGCGAAACCTGTAGCGACGTGCAGAGTGTCGACCACGAAAGGAGCGGGGCGCAGCACGAAGGCGAGCTCTAACAGCTCGCCCAAGGTGAGAAATACCCCCTCGCGCCGCTCGGGGAGATAGCCGAAGCGATCCACCGTGATCGCGTAGGGCCCCCCGATTTCGAGCCCCTGAGCGAGGAACCGGCCGTGCCGGACTTCGCTCTCGACGACGAAACCTGTGACGGTGTTCAGGATCTCGACGCGGGCTCCGTCGGCGGTGCTGTCGTCGACAGCGCGAACGGTTCCCCGGATGGTGGCGGTCGTGAGACCTTGCGCGAGGAGGTCCGCGGGCGGAAACGATCCAAGGGCCGCTAAGACCGAAAGGTATACGGCAGATCGGAATGCATGCGTTGTCAAATGCCGCAGCTCCTCGTGGAACGCCGCCGACAACCTACTGCAATGATCGTCGGACGTTTACTCCGAAGCGGCGGTACCTGGAAGCAGAGGAACTGGCGGGAGAACTAACGATACAGATTCTGAAGGCGGAGGACTCCTGCCGTCCCGCGGCCCACCAGTGGTCACCCGTTACGCGATGGCGCGAGGAGAGAAGGTCCTGCGGACTATTCCCACTTCAGGCCCGGAGACCGCCACCGCGGGATCCGTCTCATTGTTATCGCCGACACCCTTACATCCTGGGTCCGACGGGTAGTCGACCTTCCCGTCGCCATCGTTATCGATCCCGTCGGAGCACTGCGGGTTCAGCTCGTTGTTGTCGCCGACGCCCGTGCAGCCGGGGTCCGACGGGTAGTCGGTCTTCCCATCGCCATCATTGTCGATCCCGTCCGAGCACTGCGGGTTCAGCTCATTGTTGTCGCCAAGCCCCGTGCAGCCGGGATCCGACGGGTAGTCGACGGCCCCGTCCCCATCGTTGTCGATCCCGTCGGAACACTGCGGATTGAGCTCCTTGTTGTCGCCGACGCCCGTGCAGCCGGGATCCGACGGATAATCCACGTCCCCGTCGCCGTCGTTGTCGAGCCCGTCCGAGCATTGCGGGGGCAGACGGGTAGCCCAGAACGGATGACCGTCCGTGCCGGCACTCCGGGTCAGGTTCTTCAGCCCGCTCCCATCGGCGTTCATGACATAGATCTCGTCGTTCCCGTCGCGGTTGCTCTGAAAGGCGATCTTCGCGCCGTTGGGCGACCACGTGGGGTGCAGGTCGTTCGCGCCCGGGTAGTTCGTGAGATTGGTCTGACCGCTTCCGTCGACGTTCATGACGTAGATCTCGCGATTTCCGTCCCGATTCGAATCAAACGCGATCTTCAATCCGTTGGGAGCCCACGCCGAATAGACGTCCCATCCAGGGGCGTTCGTGAGGTTGGTCTGACCGCTACCGTCCGCGTTCATCACGAAGATGTCGTACTTGCCGGTATTGGCGGTGCCGTCGAAGACGCTGCGGTACGAGATACGCGAGCCGTCCGGCGACCA
>JAICNR010000021.1 GCA_025931135.1 Gemmatimonadota bacterium
CTGGTTCTGAACCGCGTGCGGGATCGGGACGAGCGGCAGTACCTGGATCGCTTCCGCGCCGTCGTGGAGCAGAACCTGGCGCTCCGCTGCCCCGAGCTGGGCACGATCCCCGAGGACAAGCGCGTTGGCCGCGCGACCCGCGACGGACGGCCCTTCGTGCTCGCCCACCCGCGGCATCCGATCGCGCGCCGATTCTCCGAATGGGCGACGCGCCTGACGCGCGCCCGGAGTTGAGCCTGCCGGCGAGGGCCTGGGCGGTGGTCCGCTCGGCGGGCTGCTGGGTCCTGCTCACCCTCTTCACGCTGGTCGTCGGCGCGCTCCACATCCCCGGCTCGCTGATCGCTCCCGAAGGACGTTGGGGCCGCTGGCTCGAGATGGCGTACATGTGGGCGATCCTCCATGCCTCGAACGTCAAGCTGACCGCCGAGGGGTTGGAGCACGTGACGCCGGGGCGATCGTATATCGTGATGGCGAACCACCGCTCGATGTACGACATCCCTGTGCTGCACTATCTTCTCGGCCGAGGTCGCGACCTTCGCTGGGTCGGGAAACAGGAGGTCCAGCGCGTGCCGGTCTTCGGGTGGGCGTACCGCGTCAGCCGTCACGTGGCGATCGACCGGCAGAACCGCGCAGCCGCGATCGGCGCTCTGCGCGACGCCGCGGCAGCCAGTCGCGAAGGGGTCTCGTTCGTGATCATGCCCGAGGGGACGCGAAGCGTGACGGAGGAGCTTTTGCCGTTCAAGAAGGGCGGGTTTCACTTGGCGCTGGACACCGGACTGCCGATCCTGCCCGTCGCGATCATCGGAAGCGAGAAGCTGATGCGGAAGGGGTCCTGGCACATCCGGGCCGGGGCGATTCACGTCCGCGTGCGGCCCGCGATCGAGACACACGATCTCGCACGCGGGGACATCGATTCGCTGGCGGATCGCGTGCGTGCGGAGATCGCGGAAGCATTGCATTCCCCGGTACCACCTCGGAAAGGAGTCGCGCGTGAGCGCTGATCGACCGTCGATCGATCCCGATACCTACGCTGAGGCACGCGTGGCGATCCGGAGCCGCCTCCAGGCTTCGGTCACCGAGATCGACGCCCACGAGATGGTCTGCGAGGAGCTGTACCAGCGGTTCGAGCACTACTCCTGGGTCGGGATCTATGTCGTCGAGGGGGACGAGCTCGTCCTCTCCGCCTGGGCGGGCGAGCAGGAAACGGAGCACACGACGATCAAGGTCGGCGAGGGGATCTGCGGCCTCGCCGCGGCGACGGGCCGGACGGAGCTCGTCCCCGACGTCTCGGAGAGGGAGGAGTTCATCGCCTGCTTCCCGACGACGCGGTCGGAGATCGTCGTCCCCATCCTCGGAGCCGGCGGGGTGGTGGGGGAGATCGACATCGACTCGGACTGGCTGGACGCATTCGACGACCAGGATCGCGACCTGCTCGAGGACGTGGCCGGGCGCCTCTCGCGGGTCATGAGGGGCGCTTGAGTGGAGGCCCGCGGGCGCCGTTCGCGGCCGTCGCCGCCCTGGCGCTCTTCATCGGGCCGGTGAGCGCGCGCGGTCAGTCGCTTCTGATCGAGAACGCGCGAATCTGGACGAACGACCCCGCGCGGCCCGAAGCGACGAGCCTCCTCGTCGTGGACGGCCGGATCGCCGCAATCGGGACGACGGCCGGCCACATCGATCCGACCGTAGAAGTCCAGCGGATCGATCTGGGCGGCCGACGCGTGGTTCCCGGCTTCAACGACGCCCACACCCATTTCTTCGAAGGGGCATTCGCGCTCCTCGCGCCGGACCTCCTCTCGTCGGACACACCCGAGGAGCTCGTGCGGCGGCTCGGGGCGCACGTTGCGGATCAGCCCCCGGGCCGCTGGATCGTGTTGCCGGCCTCGTGGGATCACGAGCGCTGGCCGGGCAGTGCTCTACCGTCCCGCGCGCTGATCGATTCCGTGACACCACAGAACCCCATCTGGATGGTGCGTCCCGACGGCCACATCGGGCTCGCGAATTCGCTGGCGCTCGAAGCCGGCGGGGTGACGCGCGACACGCCGGACCCACCCGGCGGGCAGATCGACCGCGACCCAGTCACGGGCGAGCCGACGGGCATCCTGCGGGACTCGAGCGGGCTCGTGACCCATGCGATCCCCGCACCGAGCGAAGCCGAGTACCGCCAGGCGTTGGACGCGGGTCTCGCCCACGCCGCGCGGCTGGGGGTCACGACGCTCCAGGACATGTGCTACGACCCGGGCCCTGTGGAGGTCCGGCTTCTCGAGGAGTACGAGCGGACGGGGAAGCTCACCGCGCGCTTCACCTGCCAGGGCTGGTTGGGGGATTGGGAGGCGGTCGCCGGCCGAGGGGTGCGGACGGGGGGCGGCGACGAATGGGTGCGGGTCGGCGGACTCAAGTCGTTCGCCGACGGCGGGCTCGGCGCCTCGACGGCGTACTTCTTCGAGCCGTACGAGGGCGAGGCCGAGTACCGGGGCTACCTCGATCCCTCGATGATGCCGCCCGACACGTTCCGCGAGCGCGCGGCAGGGGCCGACCGCGCGGGACTCCAGCTCGTGACCCACGCGATCGGGGACGCCGCGATCTCGATGGTCCTCGACGAGTACGAGCGGATCGGCGCGGAGAATCCCGCGCGCGACCGGCGCTGGCGGATCGAGCACGCCCAGCACATGGCAAGGAAGGACTTCTTGCGGATGGCGGATCTCGGCGCGATCGCCAGCGTTCAACCGTTCCATGCGATCGACGACGGGCGCTGGGCGGAGCGGAAGATCGGACCCGAGCGGGCGAAGACGACGTACGCGTTCCGCTCGTTCCTGGACGCGGACGTCCCGCTGGCTTTCGGGACCGACTGGCCGGTCGCGCCGCTCGAGCCCATGAGGTCGATCTACGCCGCCGTCACGCGCCGCACTCTCGACGGCGCGCACCCGGAGGGCTGGGTCCCGGAGGAGAAGATCACGCTCGACGAGGCGTTCGCCGCGTATACGTCCGGGTCTTCGTTCGCCGACGGAACGGAGACGTGGAAGGGGCGGCTCGCGCCCGGCTACGCCGCCGACCTGGTGGCGTTGTCGGCAGATCCCTGGTCGATCCGGCCGGAAGAGCTGGCGGACGTCGAGGCCGTGCTGACGATGGTCGGAGGGAAGATCATCTACCGGGCGGAGTGAGAGCCAGCGCCTCCACCAGCGCCCGCGCGCGCTCGGCGCCCCCGAGTCCGGACCACGGGAGCGGAACGTCGGGCTCGATCCCCTCGATCTCGTTCATGCCGTCGATCCGGAACCGAGCGCAGTCGGGCATCCGGACGACCCACCCGCTGTTTGGCAGCTCGAGCGGCAGCCCGCCGTCCATGTAGCCGCACCCCGCCCCGAAGGTGCGCTCGCCGATCACGGTCGCGGCGCCGTTGTCCTTCAGCATGGCGATGAGCGCCTCGGTGGCCGACGCGCTGCGCCGGTCCGCGAGCACGAAGAGGGGGCGGGTCCACACGCCCGCGGGGACGTCGCGGCCGAATGGCGAGTAGAGCTCCTCGCGGGCGTCGACGTCGGCGAGCGCCCCGTCGGGCAGCCAGTCGAAGACGCCGGTCGCGTACGTGGGCGCGGTCACGGTCTGGCTGCAGTCAGGATCCCGGCCGCCCCAGAGCGATGACCGGTCGCAGGGGGTTCGGAGGTCCGAGAGGACCGCGGTCAGGCGTCCGCGCGCGTTCGCGAGGAGCGCGCGTGACTCGGCGGAGAGGGTGGAGTCCGCGAGGAGCGAGTCGACCGCGGCCAATTGCCCGGCGACGGCCGCCACGCTGCGCGGATGCCGGACGACCGTGACCCGCATCGCGCGGAGCGGCCGTACCGTAAAGATCCGAGTCACGGGGTCGACCCACTCGCTGCCGCCACCGTTCCCCGTCACGTCGACGATCAGGGCTTCGGCCCCCGTGTCCCGGAGCTCCCGGACCCGACTCGCGACCTGGCGTGCCAGACCGTCGCTCGCCCGGCGGCGGAACGCCTCGAGGCACGCGCGGCCGCACGGCTCCGTCCGCCCCAGGGCCTCGGCATCCCACGCGTGAGCGCACGCGGCGAGGTAGCGGTCCTCGCCGAACTGGGCGATCCGGAGGAGCCCGACCCGGCCGCGGACCGGAGCGTCGAACGTGCCGCCCGGGAACGATCCATCCTCGGGAAGCGGCGTCCAGCCGGGAAGCGCGGAGACGTCGAAGCCGAATCCGTGGCCGTCGTCCTTGTACCCGAACGAACGGCACACGTCCTCTCCGGCCGCGTCGGCCGCGAACGGGGTCGCCTCTCCCGGCTCCGATCCGGCGTCCCCGCCCGCGCCGAGCACAGCCGCCAGCCAGGCGGGCGGGCCGCGCTCGATCCGCAGGTGGGGGTCCTCGAACGCGGCGACGAAGTCCCCGATCGCGCGCCCGGCAGCGCGGCGCGAGCCGGCCCCCGCGATCGCCGCCCGGGTCTGGCGGTCGAGCGCCGCCAGGTCCAGACCCCGGCGCCCGGCCACCCACTCGAGGTTCGCGTACGCCACGTCCATGTGGCGCTCGAGCGCGTCGAGGTCCTCGAGCCAGGGGCCCGGATCGTACCCGATGCGGTCCACGAGGACCGCGGCCACGAGACCGGCGATCGTCAGGGCCAGGAGGCGGCGGAGAGCCCGCATCGACCTGCCGGTACGGTCCGGCGTCGTCGGCGGTTACCGCCCCGAGCGCGGGGCGAGCCAACCCTGGCGCAGGCGGAGCTGCCGCTCGCTCGGATCGGGGACGGCCTCGACCGTCCATTCCAGATTCCCGCCGTCTCCCAGTATCACCCCCTTCGTGATCTCCTGGCCTGCGCGCCGGACGGTCACGTCGACGGCGTCCCCGGGGGCGCGGCTGGCCAGGAACGGTTCCATGTCCCCACTCTCGACCGGCTCTCCGGCGATCGAGACCAGCACGTCGTCCCGCATGATTCCGCTGGAGACCGCCGGTCCCTCGGGCAGCACGCCCGCGACCGTCACCTCTCCACCCTGGGCGCGGAGTCGCCAGCCGAACGTAGCGGCCGCCCGGTCCGGGTTCGGGGCCCGTCGCGTCGTCAGCCCGACGATCGCGAGGACTTCGTCGTAGGGGAGCTCGTCGGTCCCAGCCACGTAGCGCGCGAAGAAGTCGTCGAGCGGGCGGCCCGCGACCTCCTCGGCCGCCGCCTGGAAGCCGTCCTCGGGATACCCCTGCCCCCGGACGTAGTACCGTTCCCAGAGCAGCCGCATGACGTCGTCCAGCCCGCGAGCGCCATCCGTCGCGTCCCGGATCGTGAGATCGAGGAGGAGCCCGAGGATCGAGCCCTTGAGGTAGAACGAGATCGCCTGGTTCGGGTTCCCGTCGCCATATCCCGTATGCCACGAGGTCAGCGAGGAAAGCTCGGCGCTCGTCACGAGGCGCCCGGGCGAGTTCTGGAGCTCGCGGATGTTGTTCCGGATCCAGTTCCGGACCCCTTCCTCGTCGAGCAGGCCCGCGCGGGCGAGCACCAGGCCCTCGTAGTACGACGTCACGCCCTCCGTGACCCAGTGTAGACGGCTCAGCTGAGGGGCGGAGTAGTCGTACGGCCACAATGCCGCCGGACGGATCCGCTTCACGTTCCAGGCGTGGAACAGCTCGTGCGCGAGAATCGAGAGGAATCCGTCGTAGCCGTCCGCGCTCCGGAATGCCGAGTCCATGATCACGTACGACGCGCTCGACTCGTGCTCGACCGCGTGTCCGAACGGGTAGGGAACGAGCTGGAACAGGTGCCAGTACTCGTCGAACGGCGTGACGCCCGTCACAGCCACCATCTCGGCCGTCAGGCGCGACACGTCGTCGATGATCTTCTCGCGCGTGTACTCGCCGAGATCGAGCTCGCCACGGACGTTCCGGAAGACCAGATGGTACGGCGTGCCCCCGACCTCGAAGTCCCAGATCACGAGGTTCGGCGCGGCAATCGTGGGCGAGTCGGCGAGCCGGTGATAGCTCGAGGCGGCGAACGCATGCCCGGGGCCCGGGCGGCGCTCGAGCTGCGTGGCGACGGTCCAGTCGGCCGGCGCATCGAGGTCCAGCGTCACGGGGCCGTCGATCCGGCCCTCCACCCACGGCAGGAGGTTGACCGGATTGAAGTAGGCGACATCAGGCGTGAGCGTGGAGCTTCCCGCGTCGAACGTGCGCGCGTAATACTCGTACTCGAGCGTCACCGATCGCGCGCCACCCGGCTCGACGCGCCAGGAGTCGAGGTCGATCCACTCGGCCGGCAACGGGTTCCCCCGCTCGTCCGTCGCGCGGACGCCCTGCACGTTCGCCGCGTAGTTCTGGACGATGTACCGGCCGGGGCGCCACGCCGGCAGCGAGAACACGATGGGCTCCCCCCGCGCGGGCGCCGTCACCGCGATCCGATAGAGCTGGGAAGCGGGGTTCTCCCACCCGATCGTGTAGCGAACGGTATCCGACATCGCGGGCTCCTGGGCAGGGGCGGAATCCGCCAGCGCGAGCGAGACCAGCGCGGCGAGGGTGACGAGCGGACGGGACATCGAATCTCCTTTCGAGGTTAAGAGGTCGATGAAAACAGGCTAACTGCTATGTTGCGCTCCTCGTTCTTCCTGCGGCGTGGGATTCGCCACGCCTCGGAAGCGACTTCGTCGCGCTCCTCGCATTTGGCCCGTTTTGATCGACCTCTGATCGGGCTCTAGGCCCCCAGATCGTACTCCCGGCCCCGCTCGACGGCGACCGCCGCGCGCCCGAGACCCGAGAGGTGGCGGGCGAACGATTCCATCACGGGCGGCTCGCCGTGGATCAGATAGGCGCGCGCGCCGCCCGTCCCCTCGAGCCAGCGGAGCAGGTCGTCGCGATCCGCGTGAGCCGAAAGGCCGTTGATCGTGTGGACGCTCGCTCGAACGTCGATCTCGGTGCCGTAGATGCGAACGCGCTTCGCTCCGTCCACAAGGAGCCGGCCGAGCGTCCCCTGGGCCTGGTATCCCACGACGACCAGGCTCGCCTGCGGCTTGTGGAGCTGGTTCCGGAGATGGTGCAGGATCCGACCGCCGGTCATCATCCCTGACCCGGCGATCACGATCGCGCAGCAGTCCAGTTCGTTCAGCTTCTTCGACTCCTCGGTCGCGACCGTGAACTTCAGCGTGGGGGGCTCGAAGGGATCGCGACCAGCCCGCAGCTCTCCCGCGAGGGGCTCGCGGAACTCGTTCGCGCTCTGCTCATAGAGCGTCGTCATGCGGGCGGCCATCGGGGAATCCACGAAGACGTCGATCCTCGGGATCCGACCCCCACGCATCATTGCGTTCAGGTGATAGAGGACGACCTGGGCGCGCTCCAGCGCGAAGCTCGGGATCATCACGACCCCGCCCGACTCCACGCCGGCGGTGATCACCCGGCGGAACTCCTCGAGCGTGTCGGCCAGCGAGCGATGATCGCGATCCGCGTAGGTGGTCTCGATGAGGACCGCGTCGCACTCACGTGGCAGCGGGGCGATCTCCTGGATCGCGCTCTCGCGGTTCCCGAGATCTCCCGAGGCCACGATCCGTCCGTCCGGCGTGTCGATCTCGAGGTACGCACTCCCCAGGATGTGGCCGGCCGGCCGAAACGTGGCCGTGACCCCGGCACCAAGGTCGACGGGGCGATCGAACTCCACGTCACGGAACAGCGCCAGGGTCTGAGGGATATCGCCGGGGACGTAGAGCGGCGGCTCGACACCGTGTTCAGGGCGGCCTTTCTCGCGCGCCTTCCGGAGGCCGCGGTCCCAATCCTCCTGCTGGAGCTTCGCTGCGTCGTGCAGGATGACCTCCGTGATCGCCCGGGTCGCGCGGATGGCATGGATGGGGCCGCGGAACCCGCGCTCGACGAGGAGCGGGAGCCGGCCGCAATGGTCCAGGTGGCCGTGGGTCAGGAGCACTGCGTCGATCTCGGAGGGCTCGAACGGGAACGGCTGCGCGTTCAGCCGCTCGAGCTGTCCGCCCTGGAACAGTCCGCAGTCGACGAGGATCCTCCGCCCACGCGCCTCGATCCGGTGGCAGCTGCCGGTGACGGTGAGCGCGGCGCCCGCGCTAAGGAGCTTCACCGGGAGGCCCTCACGTGGCCGGCGCGGGGGCGCGCGCGTCCACCGGCCCGCGCGGCAGCAGGGTGGTGGCCGCCAGGTACCCGGTGGCGTTGAGGACCGTCGCGGCGAAGTCCCAGAGCACGTCGACGGTCTCGAGCAGCACGACGCCTTCGATCGGGATTCCGAGCGCCAGATAGGCCGGCAGCATGGGGATCCGTCCGCCTTGGGCGGGAACCCCGAGCGTCGTCGCGGCGAGCAGCATCGCGTAGCCCACGAACACCGCGTACGACAGGGGGTCGATCGGGAGGGCGAGCACCCAGCCGAGGAAGAGAAGCCGGCCGGGAGCGGAGACGAGCACGCTGGGCTTGAACATGGAGGCCGCCAACGGGAGGCCGAAGCCCACGATCCGGTCGGGAAGACCGAGACGCCGCGCTCCTTCGACGAGCGCGGGGAGCGCGGCCATCGAGGAGCGTGTCGCGAGCCCCACGAGCTGACCCGGCCACGCGGCGCGCACGAAGCCCATCGTACCGACGCCGCCGAGGACTCCCGCGATCGGCAGGAGCGCGAGGACCAGGAGAAGCATGATCCCGATCGAGATTCCGGCGAAGGCGACGAGGATCCAGGCGGCGTCGATTCCGACCTCGCGCGCCGCCCCCAGCGCCAGCGCGAAGATCGCCACCGGGCTCACCCGGAGGAGCCAGGCGACGAGCACGAGCATGGCTTCGGTCATGGCGGAGAAAAGCGCCAGGACGCTCGCCCGGGCGGCGGGCGCGAGCCGTGCGACGGACACCGCGAACAGGATCGTGAACACGACCAGCTGCAGGATGTTCTCCTCGGCCGCGGCCGCGAACGGGTTGGTCGGGATCGCCTGGACGATCCAGCCGGCGAGGTCGAGGTCGGTGGCCGGCGAGACCTGCGGCACGTCCGCGACGGGCATCGACTCCAGCGCGCCGCGCGGAATCCCCAGTGCCCGGATGAGCGGGGGAAAGAGGAGCGCGGAGACGACGGCGATCGAGAGGTACGCGATGAAGAAGATCGCCCCTGCGGCGCCGCCCAGCTTCGCCAGTCCCGCGCGATCGGGAGCGGCGAGGACGGCGACGACGATGAGCCCCGCGACGAGCGGCACGACGGTCATCCGGAGGGCCCGTACCCATGCGGCGCCCACCGCCTCGACGGCGCCCAGGGCCCACCCGCCGCCGTCGGACGCGGCCGGCAGTACCGTACCCAGTGCGAGGCCGGCGGCGAGCGCGACGAGGGTCGCGAGGGTCAGGGTCCGGCCGAATCGGAACCGCTCGAGGGAGAGATGCACGACCGCCGCGCGTCAGCCGGCGGGCTCGGGAGCCGGTTCGGACGCGGGGATCGGCTCGGGCGCGGCGACCGCGGCCCCCGGGAGGAGACAGGTGGCGGCGAGGTAGCCGGTCGAGTTGAGGGCCGTGGCGGCGTAGTCCCAGAGCATGTCCACGGAGGTGATCAGCACCACGCCTTCCACCGGGATCCCCAGCGCCAGATACGCCGGCAGGGTGGAGTGGCGGCTGCCCTGGTTGGGGACCCCCACGGTGGTCGCCGCGAGCAGGATCACATAACCGACGAACATCGCGTAGCTCAAGGGGTCCACGGACACCCCGTAGATCCAGGCGAGGAACAGGAGTTTCCCGGGCGAGGAGACGAGCCGGTTCGGCTTGAAGGTCGAAGCCGAGAACGGGATCCCGAACCCGACGACGCGGTCCGACAGGCCGAGCCGGTTCTTGGCCCCCGCGACGAGCGCCGGCACGGTCGCGAGGGAGGAGCGAGTCGTGACCGCCACAAGCTGGCCCGGCCACGCCGCGCGGACGAAACGCGCGGTCCCGACGCGACCGAGGATCCCGGCGACCGGCGCGAGGCCGAGGATCGCGAGCACCATGATCACCGAGGTCATGATCGCGAATGAGACCAGGATCCAGGCCGCGCCGAAGCCGATCTCGCGTGCCGCAGCGAACGACAGCGCGAAGACGGCCACCGGGCTCACCCGCATGAGCCAGGCGAGGATGATCAGCATCGCCTCGGCGATCGGGGAGAAGAACGAGAGCACGGCCTTGCGCGAATCCGGGGCGAGTCGCCCCGCCGCCACCGCGAACAGGATCGTGAACACGACCACCTGCAGGATGTTGTCCTCCGCTGCCGCGCCGAGCGGGTTGGCGGGGATCACCTGGAGCAGCCAGTCGGCGACATCGAGCTCGCCCGGTGCCTCGATAGGGGGCGCGCTGCCCGTGTCCACGCGCAATGACGCGATCGCGCCCCGCGCGATGCCGAAGGCGCGAATCAGGGGCGGGAACAGGAGCGCGGAGAGAAGCGCCAGCGCGACGTAGAGGGCGAGGAAAATCGCAACCGCGGCGCTGCCCATCCGCGCCACCCCCTTATGGTCGCGGGAGCCCAGGATGGCGACGACGAGGAGCGCGACGACGACGGGCATGACCGTCATCCGGAGCGCTCGCACCCAGGCGGCGCCGAGCGCCTCGACCATGCGGCTGAGGACGGGCAGGAGGCCCTGATCGGCGGGTGGCGCGAGGGTCCCGGCCACGACGCCGGCCGCGAGCGCGAGCAGGGTGCCGATCGTGAGCGAGCGTCCGAACGAGAAGCGCTCGTGCGAGAGGTTCACGCCACGTCCTGGCTACGGTCCTGGTTGTCGCGACGACGCGGCCCTGAGACTAGGGGGTCGTCGCCGGGTTGAACAGGGGTCGTCCCATTGCAAGATTTCGGCCGTGGCCGTCTCCGTACCCTCTCCCGAGCGTCCCCTGAACGGCGGCTGCCTGTGCGGAGCGGTCCGCTTCGAGGTGCGCGGGCCGTTGCTGCGCGCCAGCCACTGCCACTGCAGTCGCTGCCGGAAGCACAGCGGCGGCGCGGTCGGAACCCAGGGCCGCGTGCGGCGCGAGGACTTCCGGCTCCTGTCGGGCGCGGAGCGGCTGGTCGTTTACCGCCCGGCCCCGGACGCGGCGGTCAAGGTCTTCTGCGCGGTCTGTGGGTCGAGCCTCTTCGGGGGTCGGTGGCCGGAGGGGCGGGAGGTCTCGATCCGCCTGGGAGCGCTCGACGGCGATCCGGGGATCCGGCCGCAGTACCACACGTTCGTGGCCTCGAAGGCTCCCTGGCACGAGATCACAGACGACCTCCCGCAATACCCCGAGGGTCCCCCCGAAACCCCGGCGCCCGAAGGTCCGTAGAGAGCGGCATGGGTCATTCGGGTCGCCGGATCGCGCCGCTCCTCCGCGCGCTCCCCGTCGCCGGCCTGCCGATACTCGGCGCGGTCGCGCCGGGCGCCGCGCAGGACGCTCCGCCGTCGCTCGTCCTCGAGCCCTTCTCGCTGCGCGGCTTCGACGGGATCGAGACCGCGGGCGAGCTCGGACGGCTGACGGTTCCCGCCGACCGCGACGATCCGGCGGGGGGAACGATCGAGCTCGCGTTCGTCCGCCTGGCGTCGACTGCCGACCAACCCGGGTCCGCGGTGATCTTTCTGGCGGGTGGGCCCGGAGTCCCGGGGATCGTGATGGGCCAGGTCCCCGTCTACCGGTCGCTGTTCGAGCGACTGCGCGCGACCGGCGACGTGATCCTTCTCGACCAGCGCGGGACGGGCCGCTCGACGCCGTCGCTCGACTGCCCCGCGGAGACTTCGCTGGCCGCCGATGCGCTCGCGGACGAAGGGCGCGCCATCCGTGCGCTGCTCGGGCCGCTGGAGCGCTGCGCCGCGCGGCTCGCCGCCGAAGGAATCGATCCCGCGGACTACACGACCGAAGCCAGCGCGGACGACGTCGACGAGCTCCGCCGGGCGCTCGGTGCGGAGCGCGTGAGCCTCCTCGGCTTCAGCTACGGCACCGAGCTCGCACTGTCGGTGGCGCGGCGTCACCCGGGCGCCGTCGACCGCATGGTCCTCGTTTCCGTCCGCCCGCCCTGGGCCGTGATCAAGCTGCCCTCGACGTACGACCGCGTGATCGCGTCGATCTCCGCGCTCGCGGCGGCCGACACGGCGGCGGGAATCCCGGACTTCGAGAGCTCGCTCCGGCGCGTGCTCGACCGGCTCTCGGACGCGCCGCTCGATCTCACGGTCACCGACGAACGGACGCGTGCCCCGGTCGGTCTCCGCGTCGGGAAGGTCGCCCTCCAGGCGATCCTCCTGACCGGGCTCGCGGACGGACGCGCGATGCCGGGTCAGGTAGCGATGGTCGCGGCACTGGACCGGGAGGAGCCCGAGCTCTTCCGCCGAGAGGTGGAACGGCTGTACAACGGACTCGGCCGGGGCATCGGGATGATGGGCGTCGCGATGAACTGTTCGGCGGGCGCGGACGCTGAGCGCCAGGAGCGAGCGCAGGCGGAGGCCGCCAGCGCGCTCCTCGGCGGGATCGTGAACTTCCTGCTGGTGCCCGAGGCGTGCCGGATCGCGGGGGTCCGGGACCCGGGACCGGGCTATCGCGCGCCGGTGGAAAGCCCTGCGCCGGCTCTCTTCCTCAGCGGATCGCTCGACCCGAACGCGCCGCCCGCCCAGGCGGAGGAGGCGCGGTCCGGGTTTCCGAACGCGATCCACGTCGTCGTCGAGAACGGGAGCCACGAGACCCTGCCCGCCGACGAGGTCCAGACGCTGGTCGCGGATTTCCTGGGTGGCGCCGACGTCTCGGGCCGCACGGTGACGCTCCCGCCGCCCCGCTTCCCGACCGCTGCCGAAGCGCTAGCCGCCTCCGCCGGTCCCTGACCCGCGGAGATCCGCGGCCTTCCGCGCCGCGCTCGCGCAGAGCGACCCGTTCGGGTCCATGGCGGCGGCCCTCTCGCAGGCTTCGATCGCTTCGCGGGTCTGGTCCGCCGCGCGATATGCGTCGCCCAAGCTATCCCACACGTTCGTCGACTGCGGAGATGCGCGCGCGTTCACGTGCAGGATCGCGACGGCTTCCCGGAAGCGGCCTTCGCCGAGGAGCCGGTAGCCGAAGGCGTTGAGGTCGTTCTCTACGTTGGCAAAAGCGTGGACGGGTTTCGTGCTCCAGGCCCGGAAGACAGCCACGGCTGCCTCGAGGCCACCCGCGCGCGGCGCGGAGGAGCTGGTCGGTCAAGGCGCTATCGGGGCGATGCGACAGGATCGCTATTCCTCGGAATCGGCTCCCGCTGGGCGGGAAAGGGTTGGAACCGACCAGAATTCGTACGCCGCGTGTGTGATCGCGACGATCGCCCGCTCGGCGGCCCCGGTGTCTCTCCTCGGCTGCCGCGCCAGGACGACGACGATCAGGTGCGTCCCGTCCGGGAGCTCGACGATCCCCGTGTCGTGGATCGCGGCCGGACCGTAGGTCCCCGTCTTGTGCCAGACCGGCGCCCCCGGCGGCACGCCGGCGACGATGCGGGTTTCGATCGCGCTATTCCGGAGTCGCTCGAAGACGAGCCGGGTCGCGGTGGCCGACAGGAGCTCGCCGCGCCAGAGGCGGTCGAGGAACTCGGCCAGAGCGAGGGCCGACGCGGCGTCCTTCGGGTCGGCCGCGAAGCGCGCGACCGCGTCCGCGTTGGCCTCGCTCGAGCTCGCCTGAACGAGAGCGGAGACCCGCGCGGGGGTGCGTTCGACGGCCGGAATCGAATCCGGGAGCCCGTAGAACTCGAACAGAGTCTCGCCTTCCGATCGGTCGACCCGGATCCCCTCCAGACCCAGGGCCGCCAGCGTGTCGGTGACCGCGCGGGGGCCACCAGCGAGGGCCAGGAGCGCGTCGCTGGCGGTGTTGTCGCTGTCGGTGAGCATCGCATCGAGGAGCCGTGCCAGGGTGTACATCCCCGCGCCGCCCGGACGGTTGGGCGCGAGCGTCGCCCGGCCGATGCGGTAATCCCAGGGATCGAGCCTGACGCTGTCCGAGAGCGCCAGGGTTCCGGCGTCGACCCGGCGGAGGAGGGCGACAGCGATCGGGAGCTTGTAGACGCTTGCCAGGAAGAACGGGCGATCCCCCGACGCGGCCACTCCGCGCCCCGACTCGACGTGGATCGCGGCGACGCCCACGTCGCCGTCGAAGGCCGCAGCGAGGGCCGCGATCCGTTTCTGGAGCCGGGACAGGTCCGTGTCGGCCGGAGCTGCGATGCCGCCCGCCCGCGCCTGGGCGCCGGCCGAATGCGGGTTCGCGAGGGTTGCGACGAGAGCGAGCGTCGAGAGCGCGATCCGCGAGACGATCGGGCGGCCGTGCCGCATGTCACCTCCGGGGCAGGGGCGTCGAGGGCGCGGAAGGTACCGCGGCCGGTCGAAGCCGCGCGACCGTCGCAGCCGAGGGGTCGGACCGTCGCACGTGAACCGGCGCCGCGCGGCTCCTATATTCCATCGGAATGCCCGAGAACCCCGCCCAGGCACCCGCCCGCGAAGGAATCGTCACCATGCTGGCGACGCAGCTCCATCGAGATCGCCGTTCGCTCCTCCGCGGGGCCGTCGTCTTCGCGGTCGCGAATCTGCTCCTCGCAGCCGTCGTCTGGGCGGTGCCGGGCGGTCCGCTCGCATGGGCCGTCGTCGTGACCGCCTTCCTGGGAAGTGTGTTTTTCGCGCTCACGGTCGACTGGGAGTTCGATCGCCTGTCGCTCTGGCGTCGGGAGATCGCACGGCTGGGAGCCGGGGATCCGACGGCGGACGCGCTGAGCGAGCTCCTGGCTCACCCCGGGGCGCGGCCCGGCAGGGGGCTCAAATGGCTCAACTGGGCGATCACGGCGGTATGGCTGCTCTCGCTCCTGGCGCTGATCCGGGGCACGGGGATCGATTGGACGGGCCCGCTATGATCGGCGGCGGGCCGACACGAGGGGAGGAAGCGTCATGAGCTCGACGAAATCGACGACCGCTCCGCCGCGGTCCGATCGCGGCGCGGCGGAGCGGCTGATCCACGATCTCCTGCTCGAGCTGGGAGAGGATCCCGCGCGGGACGGGCTGCTCAAGACCCCCGCCCGCGTGATCCGCGCGCTCCGCTTCCTCACCGAAGGATACCGGAAGGACGTCGACGAGCTGTTCAACGACGCATTCTTCCAGGAGGACTACGACGAGATGGTCGTCGTCCGCGACATCGAGCTGTACAGTTTGTGCGAGCATCACCTCCTCCCGTTCTTCGGCAAAGCGCATGTGGCGTACATCCCCGACCGGCGGATCGTGGGGCTGTCGAAGATCCCGCGGCTCGTGGACCTGTTCGCGCGTCGCCTTCAGGTCCAGGAGCGGCTGACGAAGCAGATCGCCGAGACGATGATGGCCAAGCTCGCGCCACGAGGCGTGGCGGTCGTGATCGAGGCCCGCCACCTGTGCATGGTCATGCGCGGCGTCGAGAAGCAGCATTCGCTGATGACGACGAGCCACATGCTGGGCGCGTTCCGCGACGCTCAGTCGACCCGCATGGAGTTCATGAACCTGATCGCGCCGAGGTCGGCATGACGCGGCGCGGGCTCGCCTTGACCTGGCTGGCGCTCTTCTTGCTGGCCGCCTGTCAGGGCGGTCCGAGGTCAAGCCCCGAGGGGTCGGTTCGGAGTTTCCTCGACGCGCTCCAGGCGGGGGACAGCGCGGCGGTGGCGGAGTCGTTCACGGCGGAGACCCAGGCGCTGGTGACGGAGATCGAAAGTCTGAGCCGACGCGCGGAGTCGCGAAGCGGCCAGCCGGCGATCACGATCGAGGATTGGTGCCGCGCCTTCTGCGGCGGGAACGTCGAAGGCTCGACGCTTCACGGCGACTCGGCGACCGTGGTCGTGATGGTGGAGGGGGATCCGAACGAGTTCCACCTCCTGCGCGGGGAGGACGGATGGAGGATCGACCTAGCCGACCGCCTTACCCCCGCGGTCCAGATGTTGCGCCTGGCGGTAAGCCAGGCCGAGATCGACACGCCCGGGGCCCATGTCGACACGCTGACCGGCGCGGCGCCGGACACGATCCGCTGAATCGCCCGGCGGGGTCCGGGGGTGGCTGGACACTGTCCGAGGAGCATGCTAGAGTGGTACCGAAAGAAAACCGAAATCGAGCCGACGGAACGGAACCCGGAAATCCGACGCCCGCGGGGCGCGGAGGGCAAGGAGCGCGAAGGATGGCGGAGATGAGCAAGGACCAGGAGAAGGCACTGGGGCTGGCGATCACCCAGATCGAGCGGCAGTACGGCAAGGGCGCGATCATGCGGCTCGGGACCGACCGGAAGATCCAGGTCGACGCGATCCCGACCGGGGCGTTCAACCTCGACGCCGCGATCGGGGTGGGCGGGATCCCCAAGGGCAGGGTGACCGAGATCTACGGGCCCGAGTCGTCGGGGAAGACGACGCTCGCCCTCCACGTGATCGCGAACGCTCAGCGCCAGGGCGGGATCGCCGCGTTCATCGACGCCGAGCACGCGCTGGACGCCGACTATGCGCGCAAGCTGGGCGTGGACATCGACAACCTCCTGGTCTCCCAGCCCGACACCGGCGAGCAGGCGCTCGAGATCGCCGAGGTGCTCGTGCGGTCGAACGCGGTCTCGGTCGTCGTCGTCGACTCGGTCGCCGCGCTCGTGCCGAAGGCCGAGATCGAGGGCGAGATGGGCGACAGCCACGTCGGGCTCCAGGCGCGGCTCATGAGCCAGGCGCTCCGGAAGCTCGCCGGAGCGATCAACCGCTCGCAGTGCGCAGTCGTGTTCATCAATCAGATCCGCGAGAAGATCGGGGTCATGTTCGGGAACCCCGAGACCCAGCCGGGGGGACGCGCGCTCAAGTTCTACTCCTCGGTCCGGCTCGATATCCGACGCATCGGCGGGATCAAGGATGGCGAGGAAGTGGTCGGGAATCGCTGCCGGGTGAAGGTGGTCAAGAACAAGGTCGCCCCGCCGTTCAAGATGGCGGAGTTCGACGTCGTGTACGGCTCGGGGATCAGCCGGGAAGGTCTGCTCGTCGACCTGGGCGTCGACGCGCGGGTGATCGAGAAGTCGGGCGCCTGGTACAGCTACGGCGAGACCCGCCTCGGGCAGGGACGCGAAAACGCGAAGCAGTTCCTGAAGGACAATCCGGACATCGCCGAGGAGGTCGAGTCCCAGCTCAAGGTCGCGATGGGGATTGTGAAGTCCGCCGGCGCGGCCGACTCGGCCGCGGAGGAGTCGGAAGAGGCGGTGGGGGCCGAGGCGGAATAGCGCCGCACTCGTGGCGATCAGCCCCGATTTCCGCGCGTTCGTCGAGGATCAGCTGGGCCGCGTCGTGCCTGTCCGGTCGCGGCCCATGTTCGGCGGCCTGGGACTCTATTCCGGCGACCGGTTCTTCGGCGTCGTCGACGACGACGTCCTCTACTTCAAGGTCGACGACGACACCCGGCCCCGATACCGGAGGCGCGGGATGCGGCCCTTCGAGCCCATGGGGACGCCGATGAACGGCTACTGGCAAGTCCCGGCCGACGTGATCGAGGACTCGGAAGAGCTCGAATCCTGGGCCCGCGAGGCGATCGACGTCGCGAGCCGGGCGAGGGCGAAGCCGCGTCGATCCCCTGCCAATTCAAAGCCGCAGAAGAAGGACCGTACGTGACGGATCGCAGCGAGGCGCCGACGCGCCTCGACCTCGATACCTGGCCACGCCGCGCGCATTTCCAGCTCTTCCGGGATTACGACAACCCGTGGTTCAATCTCTGCGCGGACGTCGACGTCACCGCGCTCCACGCGTGGAGTGGGTCCGAGGGCGGTCCCTCGTTCTTCGCGGCATCGCTCTGGTATTCGCTGGCGACCGCGAACGAGATCGAGGAGTTCCGCTACCGGATCCGCGGGGGAGGGGTCATCGTCTACCCCGCGATCGACGGCGGGTCTACCGTCCTGCTGCCGGACGGGACGTTCCGCTTCGCCTATTACGACTTCGACGCCGACTTCGAACGTTTCGTCCGCCACGTCGGACGCGTGCTCGAGCGCGTGAAGACGGAATCGGGCCCGCTCGATCCCCAGGACCACCGCGACGACCTGATCCACTACTCCGTGATCCCGTGGGTGTCGTTCACGAGCTTCTCGCACGCGCGCCGCTGGGGAACCGACGACGCGATCCCGAAGATCGTGTTCGGGAAGCATCGCGAGACACGCGGTCGGCGACTTATGCCGGTATCCGTCGAGGTCCATCACGCGCTCCTGGACGGCATCCACGTCGGTCGATTCTACGAAGGGTTCCAGCGGCGACTCGACGCGGCGGGGTCCGAGTCAGGGAACTGACGCTCCGGCCCCGTCGCCCGCTCTCCGCGGAGCGGCGGCGCGCGGCCGGGCGAGAACGAGGAGCGTGCCCAGGGCGCCGAGCCCTGCGCAGGCGGCCCAGAGCCCGGGCGGGCTGACCGCATAGAGCGCGGTCCCCAGCCCCGGACCGAGCACGATCCCCACGGAATGCGTGAGGCTCCACGCGCCGTAGTAGCGGCCGCGCAGCGCTTCCGGCGCCATGTCGCCGACGTGCGCGGCGGCGACCGGTGTGAACACGATCTCGCCCATCGTCCAGACGACCACGGTCAGCGCGAAGAACGCGAACGTGTCGGCCCAGGCGACAAGCCCGAACCCGATTCCGGTCAGCGCGATTCCGCACGCCATGACGGGCCGCGCCGGGAGACGGCGTGTCCATCCCACGAGCGGGAGCTCGAACAGGACGACGAGCAGTCCGTTCAGCGACATCAGGAGACCGTAGTGCGCGCTCGTGAGCCCGGACTCGCGCACCTGGAGCGCGAAGCTTGCCGTGCTCTGGAATGCTACCAGCGTGACGAGGATCGTGGCCGCGAGGAACAGGAGGAACGAGCGGTCGGCGGCGAGCGCGCCGCGGAAGCCTCCGACCGGATCTTCGTCACGCCTCGAGCGCCGGCCTTCCGGAAGGGCGACGAGTGCTACGATCCCGGCCACGACCGACGTCGCCGCGTCGGCGGCGAACACCCAGACGAACGAGCGCTCCGCGACGATCCCCCCGATCGCCGGGCCGATACCGTGGCCCAGGTTGATCGCGAGCCGATAGAGCGCGAAGCCCGGCACGCGATGGCCGGCCGGGATGAGATCGCTGAGGAGGCTGCTCGCGGCCGGACGGTAGAGCTCGGAAGTGAGCCCCGCCAGGCCCGCCAGCGCCAGGATCGCGGCGACGCCGCCGGCGTGAGGGAGCGACAGCACCACCGCGGCGGAAGAGAACATCGACGCGGCGATCGTCCGCCGGCGTCCGAGCCGGTCCGCGAGCCAGCCGCCCGCCAGCGAGGCGACGAGACCACCCAGGCCGTAGACGCTGACCGCGAAGCCCGCCATTCCGGCCGACCAGCCGATCCGGGTAAGCCAGAGAACGAGGAAGACGAGGACGAACGTCCCCAGCCGGTTGACGAGCGTCTCGGCGAAGAGGATCCAGGCCCCGCGCGGAAGAGCCCGGAGCTCGGAGCGCATGCTGGCGATGGGCGGCGTCATCGATCCCGAAGCTCGCCGCTCGGAAGCGAAAGCCCGCTATCTCACGCGCCGGCCACGAGGTCCCGCGCGAACTCTTCGAACGCGCGCGGTTCGCGGCCGAGCAGCTCGCGAGTCTCCGAGAGCTCCTCCGGTGACGCGGAGAGGCCGGCGTCCTGAAACTGCTCGAACATGATCGCCAGGTCGTGGACGAGCCACTCGGGCAGGAAGTTCCGGGCGCCGGCGGCCCAGGCCTCGAGATCGTCGCCCGGATAGCGTACTTCTCGCCCCAGAAGATCGGAGTAGACGGCCGCGATCGAGTCGCCGGTCCACGTGCCGGGCCCGACCGCGGGGACCTCGCTGGACTCGAGGCCGGGCTCCAGCAACGCGGCGGCCGCGACCGCCGCGATGTCCCGCACGTCGACCCGGTTGATCCCCCCGCTCCCGATCGGGTTCGGATAGATCCCGGGACCGAGAATCAGGTCGCGCAGTGCGACATCGTTCTGGTAGAAGCTCGAGGGGAAGACCGCCGCCCAGGGCAGGCCGGAGTCCCGGATCTCGTCCAGGATCCGGACCTTGCTCGCGAAGTGGGGGATCATCGGATAGTCGTCCGCGTGAGACACCGACTGGAAGACGATCCGCTCGACCCGGGCCGCGCGCGCGGCATCGAGGGCGTTGAGACCCAACTCGGTCTCGTCCTGGGCGAGCGGTGTGAGGAGATAGCATCGGTCGACGCCGGCGAACGCCGCGGCGAGCGTGTCGGGCCGGGACATGTCGCCCCGGACGCCCTCGACCCCCGGGCGTCCGGTGGGACCGCCGGAGCGGCTCATCACCCGCACGCCGACGTCCCGTCGGGCCAGCTCCTCGACGAGCGCGCTCCCCACCTTGCCGGTCCCGCCGATCACCAGGATCCGCATCGCCCTCCTCCTTCGCTTTCGGGTGTTCGACGGGCGGCAATCTATCCCCGCGCCGCGATGGCCGCTCGGGTGCCCTCCCCCGGGCTGGCCTGGTCCGGGAAACCGCTCATGACGATACTCCGAGAATGCACCTCTTCGTCATCCCGCGGTCGCTGAACGTCGAGCGGATCACGCTCGCGCTCGCGTACAAGGGGCTTCCGGTGGAGCTCACGCTCGTCGATCCACGAGACCGGACCCGGGTGCGCGAGGTCAGCGGGCAGGAGCTGGTGCCGGTCCTCGTGGACGACGACGGAACGGTCGTGTTCGACTCTCCGGTCATCCTCGAGCACCTGGAGAACCGCTGCCCGGAGCCTCCTCTCTGGCCGGACGACCCCGCGCGCCGCGCGGAGCTGGATGTCTTCATCGACTGGTTCAACCGCGTCTGGAAACGTCCCCCGAACCTGATCGCCGACGAGATGTCGAAGCCCGCGCCGGACGAGGGGCGGATCCGGAGTCTCGGAGAGTCGATGACCGCTTCCCTCGACCGGTTCGAGCGACTGCTCCACGGCAGGAAGCACCTGTTCGGCGACGAGTTCTCGGCGGCGGACTGCATCGCGTTCCCGTTCCTCCAGTACGCGCTCGGGATCGACGCCAACGATCGGCACCTGTTCCATCAAGTGCTCGCGCGCTGGTTGTCGACCGATCGCCACCCGAGGCTCGCGGACTGGATCCGCCGCGTGGACGAGCGCCCGCGGGCGGGCGACGTGCGGGTCCATGAGCTGGCATCGGACTGATGGCTCCTGTGACCTCCACCCGAATCCCGCCCGGTCTCGAGGCGATCTGGATCAAGCGCGTGAGGCTGGGCCCCATGGACCCTGTTTCCGCGGCGGAGCTCCACGCCGGCCGGGGGATCGCGGGGAACGCCGACTTCGGCGGGCGCCGGCAGGTGACGATCCTCGACGCCGACGAGTGGGAGCGGCGGCTCTCCGCACTCGGATCCGACCTCGATCCGTCGTTTCGGCGGGCGAACATCCTCGTTCGTGGAGTGGACCTGGCGGAGAGCCGAGGCAGGATCCTCGCGGTCGGCGACTGCCGGATCCGGATCGACGGCGAGACGAAGCCGTGCGCGCTCATGGACGAGCACCTGCCCGGGCTGCGGTCGGCCCTCTACGAGCGCTGGGGAGGCGGAGCGTGGGGAGCGGTCGTGAGCGGGGGCAGGATCGCGCTCGGGGACCCGGTGGGCTGGGCCAGCGACGCCGGGATCGCGATCGGGAACGAGCGGAAGGCCGTCCCGGAGAGCGTCATTTCGAGGGGAGGAGAGCGATGATCGACCACGTGGGCCCAGAACCTCGAACCAGAACGCCAGCCGCCGCAACACCGTCGAGGCGGTGTTCCACGATCCGTCCGAGATGAAAAAGCCCTAAGGCAACGAGGTATCAGCGTTCCCGCCGCACCCGCCAGACGTCCACCACATCCTCGCCGCGGACCGCGTGCACATGATCGAAGCACGCGTTCGAGAGACAGGAGTGGTTGGGGACGATCCGGACGCGGGAGCCCACCGGTAGCGGCGCGTCGACGACTCCGTGCTCCTGGCTTAGCGAGATCAGGTGCGCGTCCTCGCGCAGTGCCCCGGACTCGGAGTCTTCGATCAGGCGGCCCATCGAGGGGCGGCCACCCCCGCGTCCGGTGTCCTTGGAGAGCGCCAGCGCTCCTGCGTCGACGACCGCGTGATCGCTGGCCGACGACACGACGGTAGACCAGACCGTCAGGGCGCAGTCGGCGGGAGAGCACGCGCCGAGCGACACCTGGGTCGCGTCGAAGTAGGCGTAATTCCCGGGCCGCGCTTCGGTCACGCCGAGCAGATTGTCGACCGCCGTCATCCCGGGGGTCGAGCCCACGCTGATCGCGTCCACTGCGATTCCCGCCTCCCGCAGCCGCGCGGCGAACCCGGTCATGACGTCCCGTTCCTGGCGCGCGACTGCGAGCCTGCCGGCGAAGTCGACGGCGCGATAGGAGTGCCCCGCGTGGGTGAGGATGCCGTCGAACGCCAGCGACCGGGAGTCCACGAGCGCCTGCGCGAGACCGATCGCCTCGGGCGACTCGGGGTCGACCCCGGAGCGGTGGTCGCCGCAGTCGACTTCGAGCCAAACCCGGTGCGGGAAGCCGTCCCGTTCGAGCGCGTCGATCGCCGCGCGCGAGTCCACCAGGACACGGAAAGTCGCGCGCTCGGCGATCTCGCGGGCTTCCTCGATCCGACCGGGGATCAGAGGGAATGCCCACGTGATGTCGTCGAAGCCGGCGTCTGCGAACGCACGCGCCTCCTCGAGCGTCGCGACCGTGATCCCCCGCGCGCCGAGGTCCCGCGGCAAGCGTCCGATCTCCACGCACGTGGGGGTCTTCACGTGAGGCCGCAGGGCCACTCCGAGCGCATCGCAGCGTGCTTGCATGGAAGCGAGGTTCCGGCCCA
>JAICNR010000197.1 GCA_025931135.1 Gemmatimonadota bacterium
CTGCCATCGTCACGGCGCGTTCGCGATGGGCGGCATGTCCGCGTTCACGCCCGGCAACACGCCCGAGCTCCGCGCCGAGCAGACCCGGAAGGTCGTCGAGGACAAGGCATTCGAGAACTCGATCGGGCACGACGGCTGCTGGGTCTCGCACCCCTACTTCATCGGGCCCGCGATGTCCGCGTTCCCGCGCGCGAACCAGCTCGACGTGGCCCCCGACATCGACGACCGTCCGGACCTCCTCCCCCGTCCGGACGGCGCACCCACGCTGGAGGGCCTTCGGAAGAACGTCCGCGTCGGGATCGCGTACCTGCACGGCTGGTACCGCGATATCGGCTGCGTCGCGTGGGACGGCCTTATGGAGGACCTCGCCACGCTCGAGATCTCGCGCGCTCAGGTCTGGCAGTGGCTGCGCCACGAGACCCGTCTCGAGGACGGATCGATCGTCACGCACGCGCTCGTCTCCCGGATCTTCGCCGAGGAGGGCGCGCGGATCGAGAGCGAGATCGGTGACGTCACGGCCGCGCGCGAGGACGCCGAGCGGATCTTCACCGAGCGACGATTCCGCCCGTTCCTCACCTGCCGGTCGGACCCCGCCGGAAACCCCCAACGGCTCCAGGAGGACGCATGCTCGTGTTGAAGAACGAAGCCAACGGCAACGGAAACGGGAACGGCCTGAATGGGACCGGTCCGAGCCGCTGGGCGGGAGTCCACCGGCCCTACACCGACGCCGACGTCGTGCGGCTCCGGAACAGCTTCGAGATCCGCTACTCGATCGCGGAGCGGGGCGCCGCGAAGCTCTGGGACCTGCTGAACACAGAGGACTACGTCGCCGCGCTGGGCGCGTTGACGGGGAATCAGGCCATGCAGCAGGTCAAGGCGGGGCTCAAGGCGATCTACCTGAGCGGCTGGCAGGTCGCGGCCGACGCGAACCGCGCCGGACAGATGTACCCCGATCAGAGCCTCTACCCGTGCGACAGCGTGCCCGACGTCGTCCGGCGGATCAACCGTGCGCTCATGCGCGCCGACCAGATCCACCACGCCGAGGGGGACGACTCGATCGACTGGATGGTCCCGATCGTGGCCGACGCCGAAGCGGGCTTCGGCGGGCCGGTCCACGCGTACGAGCTCATGAAGGCGATGATCGAGGCGGGTGCGTCGGGCGTCCACTTCGAGGACCAGATGGCGTCGGAGAAGAAGTGCGGGCACATGGGAGGGAAGGTCCTAATCCCGACGCGCCAGTTCATCCAGACCCTGACCGCGGCGCGGCTCGCTGCCGACGTGCTGAACGTCCCCACGATCGTGGTGGCGCGGACCGACGCCCAGAGCGCCGGCCTCATCACGAGCGACGCCGACGAACGGGACCATCGCTTCCTGACCGGTGAGCGGACCCCTGAAGGATTCTACCGCTTCCGCGGGGGGCAGGAGGCCGCGATCGCCCGCGGGATCGCGTACGCGCCGTACGCGGACCTCGTCTGGTGCGAAACCTCGGCACCGGACCTGGGCGAGGCGCGGGAGTTCGCGGAGGCCGTGCGCGGCGAGTACCCCGGCAAGCTCCTCGCGTACAACTGCTCGCCGTCGTTCAACTGGCGAGCGAAGCTGGACCTCGCCACAATAGAGCGGTTCCAGAAGGAGCTGGCGGCGATGGGCTACGCGTTCCAGTTCGTGACGCTGGCCGGGTTCCACGCGCTCAACCACAGCATGTTCATGCTCGCGACGGCGTACCGCGAAGGCGGGATGCTGGCGTACTCCGAGCTCCAGGAGTCGGAGTTCGCCTCGGAGCCGCTGGGTTACACCGCCACCCGCCACCAGCGCGAGGTGGGAACCGGCTATTTCGACCTCGTCCGCGAAGTGATCTCGAGCGGGACGGCGAGCACGTCGGCGCTGGCGGAGTCGACCGAGGCCGCGCAGTTCGGCTGATTCGCCACCGGCGGTCGAGACTGCCGCCACTGGCAGGACTGGTGACGATTCGCCGCGACTGCCGGATTAGTGGCGGTACGTGACGCCCATGACCGCGCCGTACATGTCCGTTTCGACATCGATGGTTCGGGGTTCGGTGACGGCCTCGTCGTGGAGCCACTTGTACCCGAGGTCGATCCCCCAGCTCGGGGAGAAGCGGTACTGCAGCACCCCCTGGGTCATGTAGTTCGACTCGGATTCGCCGAACCCCACATCCCCGTGGAGCATCACCCCCCACCGTTCCGCGAAGTCTTCACGGACCCGGGCTCCGACGAACCCGTTCCACCTGCCGGAATCCCGGGTCTCCTCCGCATCCAGCTCATCGAACGCCAAGGTGATGTCGAGGCCGGAGTAGCGCGCACCCCCGACGATCTCCAGCGGGCCGGAGATCCGGTAGGCGCCACCCAGATCGAGCAGCACCATGTCGAGATCGACCTCGGCTTCGATGGGCCCGGCCGTCGGCACCTGCACGGTGCCGTCCTGGGCGAGCCAGGCGAAGAACGGCTGAGCGAAGATGCCCAGGTTCCCCTTCCCCGCTTCGAGATGGAGCATGAACGCGAACTCCAGCGCATCGAAGATCTCATCCGTGTCCATCTCGACATCGAATTCGCGCCCGGCGACTTCCATGGTGCCGTCCATCTTGACGAGCCAGAGCCAGGGTGTCGCGGAGAATCGCCATTCGTCCCCCCGCGCCTCCTGGGCCTCGAGGCACGGTGGCATGAGCGCCACACCCAGCACGATCCCCAGACCTCCCAGTCCCAGGCGGTGCATCATCTCGATTCCTCTCTGGTTTGCGTAACCATTGCGACGAATTGCCGGCTCAGGAACCGAGCCCCGCGATCCGATCGATGAACCAGTAGGCGGACACCCCCCCGATCCCGTACGCCGGCATCCGCCATGCCCATGAGGGCCACGGCGCCCCGATGCGCCGTCCCGCCGCCACCACCGCGATCGCGCACGCGATGAACCCGAGCTGTCCGACCTCGACACCGACGTTGAAGAAGAAGAGCGCGAGCGGAATCGCCTGGGGCGGGAGGCCGACCTCCGACAGAGCACCGGCGAAACCGAAGCCGTGCAGCAATCCGAACACGAACGCCACGACCCAGGGCGTCCGCTCGGCCAGGCCACGGTGGCCCTGCCGGCTATGGACGATC
>JAICNR010000144.1 GCA_025931135.1 Gemmatimonadota bacterium
ACCCCCACCTGGGTGGCCGCTCCGAAGGAGTAGGCGGCGGCGGGCGACAGGACGGACACGCCCCCGGTCGACTCCAGCTCGACGGGCAGGCTGTCCCCCTCGAACTCCACGGTCGCCTCGAGATCGGTGTCGAAATCGACGAACTGATAGTACCCCACCGCGAAGACGCTTCCTTCCCAGCCGGGGATGACGATCTGCGCCATCGGAAACATCACGTCGGTGAAATCCCCGGTGGCGTCCTCACCGTCCACGGTCACGTTCTGTCCGATCAGGGAGAGGTACAGGCCGGCGCGGCGGAATCGCGCGATCGGCGCGGGGTTGGCCAGCGTGAAGACGTCGCCGCCGACCCCGCTTCCCGCGCCGCCCAGAGCGCGCGTGCGGATCG
The DNA here is from genome assembly GCA_025931135.1 of Gemmatimonadota bacterium. Classification (GTDB taxonomy): domain Bacteria; phylum Gemmatimonadota; class Gemmatimonadetes; order JACCXV01; family JAHWKZ01; genus JAICNR01. The sequence goes on from JAICNR010000144.1 coordinate 386, forward strand.
TCGAGCCCTCCTCGGGGACCGCGAAGGCAGGGAGGTTGAACACGCTCTCCTGCGCGCGCGCGGTGACGGGCAGCGCGAGCGCGCCAAGCACCACCGGCATCCAGCGGGTCACGGGCCCCCTTCCCCGAGCCCGGGGTCGGAGGGCGGGATATAGAGGAGTCGTATCCGGGGGCGGACGTCCGCAGGCGCGTCCGGACCGAAGAACCGCACTCCGCCGAAGGCGCTGCGCTCGTCGAACAGCGTGAGGGCGACTCCGAGCCGCGAATCGGGATCGCGAATCCATTCCCGCACGAGCCGCGTCAAGGATGGAGATTCGAACGACAGCGTGTCGCCGGACGCCGCCCCGGGCGGCAGCACCGCGGCGCCGAGAACCGTGGCCGGCGTCACCGAGCTCAATACCGTTTTTTCTCCCACGAATTCGGACAACACCTGACGGGCCACGACAGTAAGCGTATCTCCCGGCACGCGCGCTTCGTCGATCGTCAGCACGAGCCTGGCCGCAGCGATCGTCACCCCGTCGGGGATCGCATCGATGTCGGGATCGAGGAAGATCCTGCGCACGGGCTCCGCGCCGCTCACCACCAGCCCGCCGTCGGATTCGAGCGCCGCTTCGTCGTCGACGATGAACACGTCATCGATGGCCAGTATGGTGGCCGCCGCTCCGGGGCCCGGGAACTCGAGCTCGACGTCGAGCAGGGGCCCGTTGCGGTTCGTGCCTTCCAGGCCACGTGACACGAAATCGACCGTCTCTCCGGGGGTCTGCTGTAGGAGGATCACGCCGTGGTTCTCGACAGCGCCGGAGCGCCAGTCCGCGATCAGATCGAGCGGGAAATCGATTCGCACCGAATCGGGTTGATCGGGCCCGATCGTGATCTCCGCGAGCGGCTCCGGATCGAAGTCGCCCCCCGGCTCGGACCAGGAGGCCCCCAACAGGCGCCGCTCCCACGTCGCCGCTTCCTCGTCCCATTCGCTTGTCAGGCGGTGCACGGTGAAGGTCACCGGCACGGCGGGCGTGGGGCTGTACGTCAATCGCAGCTGCGCTTCCACGACCTCCACCTCGACGGGCAGCGAATCGAAGGCCTCGAAGCTGAACTGGAACAGCGCCCGGCTCTCGAACCCAGGCTCTTCGGGCCAGTCGTGCGCGGTCACAAGCCGCTCGCTGTCGGCTCGATCCGAGGGGAAGATCTCGTAGTCCAGCGCGCGTGCGAACTCGGTAAGCGCGAGAGCCTGGACGCCTCCAGCCAGGATTCCGCCAGGTAAAAGCTCCACCCCGACGGGGCTGGCGCCGTCCTCCGAGCAGGCCGCGGCCAGGAGCGCGGACGCGAGAGCCAGCGCCCCCCAGAGGCGTGCATGAACGGGGCTCATGTCGCGCGCGTCACCGCGCCGCCCACGTCGTATTCGTCGACGATCGCCATGATGACCGCGTCGACGGGGCGGCCGTCGGTGATGGCGGTCTGTCGTGCCGAGGAACCGGTGGCGTAGAGCACCACCTCACCAGCCCCGGCGCCGACGGCGTCGGCGGCCACCACGTATCCCTTCTCGTTCGCCATCTCGAGGTCCAGGTTGCGGACGACCAGGAGCTTGAGGCCCTGTAGCTTCTCGTCCTTGCGGCTGGCCACCACCGCGCCGATCACGCGGCCCATCTTCATGGCTGACGCCCTTTCGTGAAGCGGAACGGATGCGGCAGGAGCCGATCGAGCGTGAACTCGTGCCTGGCGCCGTCGTCGGTCACCACGATCACCTCGAGCTCCGGGGCGAATTCCGCCAGCGCCTGCCGGCAGCTCCCGCAGGGGTACGGCGCCCTCCCCCCGGCTGTCACCACTATCCGCCGGAACGACCGTGCACCCGCGGAGACGGCGGCGAAGAGGGCGCTCCGCTCGGCGCAGCAGGTCACGGAGTAGGAAGCGTTCTCGACGTTGCATCCCGTGAAGACGCTGCCGTCGGTGGCCTCGAGGGCGGCGCCGACCGAGTAGCCGGAATAGGGAGCGTAGGCGCGCGCACGCGCTTCCGTCGCCAGCGTTTCCAGCCGTGCGCGCGCGTCGCTCACCTGCTCACCTTCAGGTACATCGTCCGCAGATGATCCAGCGCCTGTTGAAGGTACTCCTGCTCGGGGGGAGGCAGATTCCCCCGGGTGCGCTGTTCGAGGAGGCCGAGCAGGTCGATTTCGCGCTTCGCCCACCGCGGTAGCACGCGACGCTCGCCCTCGGGCGTAAGCGGGAGCTCTCCGAGAAACCGCAAAGCCATCTCGATGTGCGGCTCGATCAGCTCGAGGAAGGATGGTTCGGGAACCTCCATGTCCTCGAGCTGATCGAAGTCGGCCGCGGACTCGGCGGGCTCGGCGGGCGGCGATTCAACGGATTCGGGTTCCGCGATCCGATCGGACGACGAGGCGGATTCTGCGATCGGTTCGGACGGCGAGACGGCTTCCGCGGTGGTGTCCGGCTCGGCTACTCCGGCCGGTGGCGCCGAGGGCTCGGCTTCGGACTCCTCACGATGGGCCGACCTGCGCTCGCGGAATTTGTTCTCGGTCATCGATCCTCCTCCAGGACGTTCCGGCGAACACGGCGACCGATCCCCGTCAGGATGGAATACGCGATCCCGCCGGCGTCGGCGGCCACGTCCTCCGCGGATTGTCCGACGTCACCCTGCCGACCGATGAGCGTGGCCACCTCCCCGGCCCGCAGGTCCGGGAATGGTGTGGCGTCCACCATGGTCAGGTCCATGCAGACCGCCCCGCGGATCGGCGCGAAGGTACCGCGCAACAGGACTCGACCTCGATTCGACAAGGCAAGCGGCCACCCGTCCGCGTACCCCACACCCAGCAGCGCGATCCGCTCTGGAGCGCGGGCTACGTAGCTGCCGTGATAGCTGACCGCGTCGCCGGGAGCCAGCTCCTTGACGGCGAGGACGCGTGCATGCCACGACAGCGCCGGCTCGAAGGGAGGAGGACCCGGCCCTTCCGCCGCGCGCCATCGGCCCGCGTCGTCGTCCGGGGCGATGTCTCCCGCGGCGCCATACACCGCGATTCCGGGCCGCACGAGGACGCGGGGAGGCTCGCCTCCCCGCGCGCCGAGCCTGGAAGCGCGCGCGAACCGGAGCGCCGCGGCGCTGTTGGCGGCATGCAGGCACCCCACTCGCACGCCGCGAGCTTCGAGCTCGGCGAGCACCGCGTCGAACCGATCGAGCTGTCGCTCGGTTGGACCACGCCCCGCCTCATCGGCGCTGGCGAAGTGGGTGAAGATACCGGCCACTCTGAGGCCCGGCAATTTCGCGACGCGCGTGATCAGGTCGACGGCGTCCCGGTCCCAGGCGCCGGTGCGGCCCATTCCCGTGTCCACGTCCGCGTGCACGTCCATCGTTCGCCCGGTTTTCCGAGCCGCGGCGTCGAAGGCCTCCGCCTGTTCCAGCGCGGTGATCGCGGGCACGACCTGGAGATCGAGCACGCGAGCGGCTTCGCCGGGAAGCAGCGGCATCAGGCAGACGACCGGCTCACCGAACCCCGCCTCGCGGAGCCGCGCCGCCTCATCGAGCGTGGCCACGGCGAACCCCCAGACGCCCGCGGCCCGCGCCGCCCGCGCGGCCGGCTCGATCCCATGCCCGTACGCGTCGGCCTTCACCACCATCAGGAGGCCGCACGAGTCCGGCAGCCGCTGGCGGAGCGCCCGCACGTTGCCGGCGAGGATGCCGAGATCGACGTCGATCCAGGTCCGCGCGGTGGTTTCGTCCATGACGGGGGGTTCGATCATATGGGCGGCGTAGGATAGAGACCCGGAGAGAGGGCGACAACTCGCTCCCCGCGGCCTAAGTTCGCGCGCCATGAGCGAATTCGAGCGACCCGCCGGCTCCCCGGCATTCGAACCGCGCTTCGAAGGGGTGCTCGAGCTCCTGCGCCGGCTGCGCGGACCTGACGGCTGCCCCTGGGATCGCGAACAGACTCCGCGCTCGCTCCTCCCTTATCTCATCGAGGAGGCGCACGAGGTCGCCCACGCCATCGAGGCGGGCGACGACCGATCCGCCACCGATGAGCTCGGTGACCTCCTCCTTCATCTAGCCTTCCAGATCGTGATCGCGGAGGAGGAGGCGCGCTTCGACATGGAAGCCGTCGCCGGCGGCCTTATCGCGAAGATGGTGCGTCGCCACCCCCACGTCTTCGGCGACGCGGAGTATCAGGGGCAGGGACACCAGGCCATGTGGGAGCGCCTGAAGCGGGAGGAAAAGCCCGCGGAGAACGACGCGGGCGTGATCGGGGAGCTACCTGAGCATCTCCCCACGCTCGTCCGCGCCTACCGGATGCAGGAGAAAGCGGCCTCGATCGGCTTCGACTGGCCCGACGCCGCCGGCGCGCGCCTCAAGGTCGGCGAGGAGCTCGTCGAGACCGACGCCGAGGCGGGGGCCGGGACGGCGGAGTCGCTCGAGGAGGAGTTCGGCGACCTGCTCTTCGCCCTCGTCAACTGGGGTCGCCTGCTGGGTATCCACCCCGACACGGCGCTGCGCCGCGCGAACCGCAAGTTCGAATCCCGCTTTCGCGGTCTCGAGGCGCTGGCGGCGGAGCGGGGGATCGACGTGGAGCGGTCTTCGCTGGATGTGCTGGACGGGCTGTGGAACGAGGTCAAGTCTTCGGAGAAGGAGTGACGCGCATCAGGGCGTGATCCGGTTCATGAGCCGCGGGAACGGGATCGCCTCCCGCAGGTGGTCAAGCCCACAGAGCCAGGCCACAGTCCGCTCCAACCCGAGGCCGAACCCGCTGTGCGGGACGCTGCCGTACTTCCGCAGGTCGAGATACCAGTCGTACGCCTCCTCCGGCAGGCCCTGCTCGCGGATGCGCGCGATCAGCCGCTCGAGGTCGTCCTCGCGCTGCGAGCCGCCGATGATCTCCCCATAGCCCTCGGGGGCGAACAGGTCGTCGCACAGCACGACCTCCGGCCGCTCCGGATGCTCCTTCATGTAGAACGCCTTGGCCGCCTTGGGAAAGGAATGCACGAAGAGCGGCCGATCGAACTCGGCCGTGAGGAGCGTCTGGTCCTCGCCGCCGAAGTCCTCTCCCCATTCGATCCTCGATCCCTTCCCGCGCAGCAGCTCGACCGCTTCGTCGTACGACAGGCGTGGGAAGGGGCGCTCTACGCGCTCCAGAGCGGTCAGGTCGCGGCCGAGTCCCGACAGGTCGTCGCGTCGCCGGTCGAGGATCCGCTGCGCGACGAACTCCACCAGCTCCTCCTGGAGCGCCATGTTGTCCTGCCAGTCGTACCACGCCATCTCGGGCTCGAGCATCCAGAACTCCGTGAGGTGGCGCCGGGTCTTCGACTTCTCGGCGCGGAACGTGGGCCCGAAGCAGTACACCTTGCCGTGCGCCATCGCGCCGGCCTCCACGTAGAGCTGGCCGGTCTGGGCGAGCGAGGCCTTGCCCAGCTCGAAGTACTCGGTCTCGAACAGCGTGCCGGCTTCCTCGCCGATCGCCCGCGTGAGGATCGGCGAGTCGAGGCAGACGAAGCGCCGCTCGCGGAAGAATTCCCGGATCCCGAAGATGATCTCGTCGCGGATGCGCATGACGTGCCACTGCCGGGAGGATCGCAACCACAGGTGCCGATTGTTGAGGAGAAAGTCGATCCCGTGCTCCTTGGGACCGATGGGGTAGTCCTCTGCGATCTGGACGGGCTCGACCCGGGTCAGCGCGAGCTCGTACCCGCCCGGCGCGCGGGCGTCCTCCCGCACCTTCCCGCAGACCATGAGCGAAGACTCCTGCGTGAGTCGCTGATGCGCGCTCCAGGTGTCCGAATCGACGTCCTTCTCGACCAGGACGCACTGCGCGATCCCGCTGCCGTCGCGGACCAGCAGGAACGAGATCCGGCCACTCGAGCGCTGGTTATACAACCAGCCGCGCAGCTCGACCGTTTCTCCAACGTGG
>JAICNR010000045.1 GCA_025931135.1 Gemmatimonadota bacterium
CCGGTCCTGTGGAAAACTCGCCCGAGGTGGTGTGGACGGTCTCGCGATCATCCTGAGCGGACTGGTCGGCCTGACGGTCGGCTCGTTCCTGAACGTCGTGATCCACCGCCTGCCGCGCGGCGAGTCGGTGGTCTCGCCCGGCTCCCACTGCCCGTCCTGCGGCGCGCCGATCCGCTGGTACCAGAACATCCCGCTCGTCTCGTGGCTCGCGCTCCGCGGCCGTTGCGCGTCGTGTCGCGCGTGGATCGGCGTGCAGTATCCGTTGATCGAGGCGGCGACCGGCGCGATCTGGGCCGGGAACGTTGCCGCGTTCGACCCGGGGCCCGAGGCGGCCCGGGCGATCGCCTTCCTGACCCTGCTCCTCGCGATCGCGGTGACCGACGCTCGCCACTACGTCATCCCCGACGAGCTGTCGCTAGGCGGCGCGGCGCTCGGGATGGCTCTGGCGGCATTGCCGGGGCCGCCCACCCTGCCCGAGGCCGTCATCGGAGCGGTGGCGGGGGGCGGCGCCCTGTGGCTCGTCGCCATCGTCGGGACCTGGGCGTTCCGCAAGGAGGCGATGGGCGGCGGGGACATCAAGATGATGACGATGATCGGAGCGTTCCTCGGCTGGAAGGGAGCGCTCCTGACCGTGTTTCTCGGCGCGCTGGCCGGGACGATCGTCTTTGTCCCGATCGCGCTGAGGTCGGACAGGCTTGTCCCGTTCGGCCTCTTCCTCGCGCTCGGCGCCGCGCTCGCCTTCTACCTCGGGGATCCGCTGCTGTCCTGGTACATGGGGTTCTTCGCGTGAGGTCGACGCGGCGCTTGGCGGACGAGCCATGACGGCTCGCTGCCTGATCCCGGCGGCGGGGCTCGGCACTCGTCTCCGCCCGGTCACGAGGTCCGTCCCCAAGGAGCTCCTGCCGGTCGGCACGCGCCCCATGCTCCAGTGGTGCATGACCGAAGCGCTCGAGGCGGGCTTCGACGAGATCGCCGTCGTCGTGTCCGACGCCAAGCCCATGGTCGCGGCCTATCTCGAGGAGGGAACCTGGCGGGAGGGGCTCCTGCCAGAGCTCCGCGATCGAGCCCGCGAGGCCATCGTCTCGACCGTCCGCCAGGACGCGCCCACCGGAGTCGCGGGAGCGGTCCTCGCGGCGTCGCCCTGGCTCGAGGAGGGGCCGTTCGGCGTGTTCCTTCCCGACAACGTCCGGATCGCCGGGCCGCCACCCCTTACCGCCGCGCATGTGGCCGACGCCGACGCGCGCGGGATCGTCCTGGCGGCGTGCCATCGCGTAGGCCCGGAAACGCGGCACTTCTTCGGCGATGTCGGTCGGGTCGAGCTCGACGACCTTGCACCCGCGGGCGCGGGTGCGCGGATCGTCGAGCTGCAGGAGAGGGGAGGGCGCGGGCCGTTCCGTGCGCCGCCGGAAGGCGGCTGGAGGCTGCTGCCACGGTACACCGTCACGGCGCCCTGGGTCGAGGAGGCGCGCCGTGTCGCGGGCGAAGCCGCGTTGACCGGCGCAGAGGCGGACGACGTGACGGTCCATCGCCGGCTCGTCGAGCGTAAGCTCCTGCGGGCCCTGCCGTGGGGAGGGACGGTCGTGGACGCGGGGAACCCCGCCGGATATCTCTGGGCCGCGCATCTCCTCCACGAGGCGGGGTCGCGGGAGCGGGACGCGCTCGATCGGGGCCCCGGCTCCGAGACCTTCGTGTCGATCGACCTGGAGAAGGCATGATCCGCTACACCCTCGTCGGAAGCGGGACCGTCGTTCCGGACGGGGATCGCGGTCCCGCCGCTCACCATTTCGCGTGCGGGGACCTCCAGCTCCTCTGCGACCTCGGCTCCGGGACAGTTCGCCGGCTCGCGGCGCTCGGTCTCCCATGGCACGCACTCGACCTGGTCGCGGTGACGCATCGCCACCAGGACCATGTCGCCGACCTGCTTCCGCTCCTGTTCGCCCTCCGGCACACGCCGGGCATCGACCGGGTCCGCCCGCTTACCCTCCTCGGGTACGGAGGCTTCGCCCGCGATCTCGAGACGTTGTCCGGCGTGTACGGCGGCTGGGTGCTCGATCCAGGGTTTCCGCTGGAGGTCCGAGAGGCGGCCGATACCCCGATCGAGCTCGAGCGCGGCGAGCCCTGGATCGAGATCGAGGCGCACCCGGTCGTGCACTCCCCGGAGGCCGTGGGGTATCGCCTCACGCTGTCGGATGCGGAGGAGCGCGAGGTCGTGGTCGCCTATACCGGGGACACGGAGGAGTCCGCGGCGGCGATCGGGCTCGCTCGGGACGCGGACCTCCTGATCGCCGAGTGCTCGATGGCCGACGAGGATCGAGTGGCCGGCCACCTGACGCCGGGCGGAGTCGGGCGGATCGCGCGAGCGGCGGACGTGCGCCGGATCGTCGCGACACATCTGTACCCGAGCGCGCTCGCGCTCGGCGCGCGCGAGATCGAGCGTCGGATCGGGGAGCTCTGTCCGGTGCCGGTCGACATCGGCGCCGACGGCCTGACCCTGGACCTTTGACCGAGGCGCGGCTCGAGCTGGGCGAGGCCGGCGAGCAGCACGCCGCGCGGCACCTCGTCCAAGCAGGGTGGCGGATCCTCGCGCGCCGCTGGCGCGCTGCGGGCCGGGAGATCGATCTGGTGGCGGAACGGGACGGGATCGTCGCGCTGATCGAGGTGAAGACCCGGCGCGCCGGCGGACTCGCGCCTCCATCCGCCGCGGTGGACTGGAGGAAGCGGCGGCAGCTCGCGGCCGCCGGTGCGGCCGCGGCCTCCCGCTGGGCCGCGGCGCGGGGGCTCCGATTCGATGTGATGGCCGTGACGTGGGGCCCGGCGGGGCCCGAGGTGGACCACCTGGAGGACGCGTTCCGCCCTTGAGCGTCCGGGCCAGCGCCGCTCTCCGCCTCGCGGCATGGCTCGTCGCCACAGTCGCCCTGCTCCTCGTCGCCGGCGGGGCGGTTCGGGCGGGCCGCCTGGGAACGCTCACCGGGTACGCCGTCTTCGACGCGGCGCTCCTGCTGGCTTCCTTCGCCGGCTGGCGGATCCTCGACAACCACCGGCCGGGGGAAACGCCGCTCTCTCTCGACCGGAAAGCCGTTCTCCGGTTCCTCGGCGGAGGGGCGCTCGCGTCGCTCCTCGTCGGGGTCCTGATCGCGGTCCTCGCGGTCGCCGGCGCCTACGAGCTCGCGCCACGCGCGTGCGGCGCCGAGCCGCTCGTCCGTTTCCTCGGGTGGGCGGCGGCGTTCGTCCTCCTGGCCGCTCTCTTCGAGGAGGTGCTGTTCCGCGGCTACGGCCTCTTCGCGCTCCGGGACTTCGCGGGTCCCACCGCCGCCGCCGTCGTCACCGGGCTCCTGTTCGCGGCGGCTCATCAGGCGAACCCGGGCTTCGGCTTGCTGGCGCTCGTGAACCTGAGCCTGGTGGGCGCCATCCTGGCGGCGTGGGTTCTGCGGGAGCGGGATGTCTGGGTCGCCATCGGCGCGCACGCGGGATGGAACGCCGCGATCGTCGCCGGCGCGGCGATTCCGGTCAGCGGGATGACGCTGCCCTCGCCGTGTCACGCCGGCATCCTGGCGGGTCCGGAGTGGTTGACCGGCGGCACGTTCGGGCTCGAGGCCGGGATCCCGACGGCGATCGCGTGGCTGGGGTTGGGGTGGTGGCTCCGGCGATCCGCGCGCCCAGGAAAGCGGGAGCTCGTCCAGGACGCGCCTCGCGGCTGAGTCTCAGCGCACGGGCTCGACGGGAGGCGCGCTGCGCAGCGCGCGCGGTTCGGGCGCCGCGACCGGGCCGGAGTCTTCCGCTTCGGCATCTTCGACCAGCGTGGCGATGATGTCCCGGTTCGCTTCAACCAGGTCGAGGAACCGCGGGGCCAGCTCGGGATCGAACTGTGTTCCCGCGTTACGACGGATCTCCTCGCAGGCGTATCGCAGGCCACGGGCGCGATCCGCATACGGGCGTCGGCGGAGCATCGCGTAGAACGCGTCCACGAGCCCCACGATCCGCGCACCGTACGGGATCTCGTCTCCCACCAGCCCCTCCGGGTACCCCTTCCCGTCCCACCGTTCGTGGTGATGGCGGATCAAGGGCACCGCATCGTCGAGTCCCTTGAGCGGCTCGACGATGCGGGCGCCCACGACCGGGTGCCTGCGCACGATCTCGTACTCCTCGCGGGTGAGGAAGTCCTGCTTCTGCAGGACCTCGTCGCTGATCGACAGCTTCCCGATATCCCGCAGAAGGCATGCCACGTGGATCGTCCATCGGCTGCGCTCGGGAAGCGGCAGGTGAGCGAGGAAGAGCTCGGTGATCGTGGACACGTCCCGCAGCGCCTCGATGGCGCGCGGATCCCGCGCCCGCATCACGTTCGTCAGTGCGGCGATGACGTCCAGGTGACGCATCAGGTTCCGGTTCTCGGCGAGGCCCGACAGCGCTTCCCGCACCTTGCGGACGGTCGAATCGTCGGACAGCGGTCGGTCAGGAGCCGCAACCGCGGCTTCGCCCAGGGCCGCGCCTTCCCCGACCGGGGCCCCGAACCGCGTGGCGCGGTTCCGCCCGTTGAACTTGGATGCGTAGAGCGCGACGTCGGCCTTGTGCAGGAGATCGCTCGGAGTCACCGCGTCGTCGGGGCAGGTCGCGACCCCGATCGAGATCGTCACGGGCTCGAGCAGCTCCTCGTGGGCGGTCGATGCCACGCGGGTGCGGACGCGCTCGGCGACGACGAGCGCGCGGTCGTTGCCGGTCTCGGGGAGGAGGATCGCGAACTCTTCGCCGCCGTACCGCGCGACCGTATCGATTCCGCGCACCTGCTCGGCCAGTACCTCCGCGACCCGCTGCAGGACCTGATCCCCGGCCAGGTGCCCGAAGCGGTCGTTCACGCGCTTCAGGTAGTCGATGTCGATCATCAGCAGGCTGAAGGCCGAGCCGGTCCGCTCCGAGCGCTCGATCTCCTCGGCAAGTGCGCGATGGAACGCCCGCACGTTGAACAGGCCCGTCAGCGGGTCGCGACGCGCGGCCTCGGCCACCTCGGCGTATTCCTCCGCGCGCTGCAGCGCCTGGCCGGCGACCTCCGCAAGGATTCGGCACAGCCGCACTTCCTGCTCGACGAAGTCCCGCCGGGTCTCCTCGTGACGCACAAACAGGACTCCGCGGGAGAACTCGTTCTCGACGATCGGCACAACGAGAATCGAGGCCGCACGCGCACGCGCCGGAAGAGTACGGCGGACGTTCGACATGCGCGGGTTCTTTCCGGCCCGGGTGATCACGACGGGCACGCGGTCGTCGAGAGCGGTCTGGATCTCGGGATAGTCCGCCAGGTCGATCGTCAGGTCGTGGCGGGGCTCGCCGCGGTCGATCGCGGACACCACGCGCGCCGATTTCCGCTCGCGGTCGGCGAGGATCACGGACACGCGCTCGGCTCGCAGCACGCGCGCTACGAACTCGGTCAGCCGGTCGTAGACCGCCCCTGCCTCGAGCGTTCCGGCCATGAGCGTGCTGACTTCGAGCGCGTTGTCGAGGAGAGTGCTCGTCTGCTCCTCGCGGTCGAGACCCTCGGTTAGATAGCCGACGATCCCGGTCGTGGTGAGGAGCAGAGCGACCTGGAGGATGAGCACACCGGGCTCCTGAGCCACCTGATCCGCGTTCGAGATCAGATGCGCTCCCGCGACGGCCGTTCCGAGAGCGATCGCCCACACGAGTCGGCGCGCGAGTGCGGACAGGAGCACGGCGAGAAGGAAGAAAGCGTAGAAGGTCCACGAGCCTGGAAGCGGGTAGACGAGGAACAGAGTACCCAGCAGGCCGAGCTCGACGAGGACAAACGCGAGGTCGAAGCCGGCACGCGAGTACCAGTCCGAGGGCAGCAACGCATAGACGAGCGTGGTCGCCAGATACAGGAACCAGACCGCGACAAGAAGTGGGGACAGTCCGCCCGCGGGCGTGTAGAACCATAGCAGGACGCCCGTCGCGGCGGTGGCGCAGGCGCGCAGGGCCACGAGTGTTCGCTTCTTGGACCAGGACTTAAGCGGCTCCATGGCCTCGCCGATGCGGAGGACGGACTCGGCCCTCAAGGGCCGCGAGCGCCAGGACGATGGTTTCGTGGGTGTTCGGAACCCGCCTTGCCCGGACGGGTACCTGTGAGCGAACATTATTGCCCATTCGTTCATTCCATGTCCAGTCCGCGCCCCACTCGGCCGACCCAGGAGGATGCCGTTGAAGACTCTCGCCGTTCTCGCGCTCGCGACGCTCGCCTCGATTTCTATCGGGGCTGAGCTCGCCGGCGCACAGACGCTCCGCTACGACGCCGAAGCGGGTGAGATCCACACCTACGTACGGACCCAGCAGGACCATGTCACGCAAACGGTGAACGGCGCCGAGCAGAAAGCCGAGGTGAAGAGCTACTGGCGGTTCGGGGCGCGGATCGATGGCGGCGAGGGCGGGAACCGGACGGTCGAGGTCATCCACGACAGCCTGTCGATCGAAGCCGTTCCGCAGGCCGATAGCGACTTCACTGGGTTGTACGGAAAGCCGGTCCGCATTGTCATGGACGAGCGGGGCTCAGTCACCGAGGTCGTGCTGCCGGACTCGGTTCCCGAGGCCGCCGGGCGTCTGGACCTGGCCGCCACCTACAGAGGGTTCTATCCCGTTCTTCCGGTCGACCCCGTCCAAGAGGGTCAAACCTGGTCGGACACGATGAACGTGAACACGAATCAGAGCGGCCTGGATATGACCATCCGGCGCGTCAACCACTACACCGCGGCGGGAAGCGCGGAGTACGCCGGCCAGTCCGCCCTCAAGATCGATTACACGACCGAGGTCTCGATCGAAGGCAGCGGCACGCAGCAGGGCGCGGACATCTCGCTGAGCGGGCAGGGCACCGGAACCGGCTCGTTCTATTTCCGGCCCGACCCGGGTCTGTACCTCGGGGGTACGGAGCGGAGCGAGGTGAAGATGGACGCTTTCGTCGTGGCGGGAACCCAGAATCTCCTGATCCCGATCGTGCAGCAGCGCGAGGAGACGATCGAGCTCGTCGACTGACTGTTCGCGCGGCACGCCGGTGCGCCTCTTGCATGAGGCGCCGGCGTGCTTGCGCGCGTTCACACCGCGTCGCTCCTCGGGCTGACGGCGCGACCGATCACGGTCGAGGTCGATCTCGCGCGGGGGCTCCCCACATTCCACCTGGTGGGACTGCCCGACGGCGCTGTGCGAGAGAGTCGCGAGCGGGTCACCGCCGCTCTGAAGAACAGCGGCTTCGCCCTTCCGCTCCGTCGAATCACCGTCAACCTCGCTCCCGCGGACCAGCCCAAGAGCGGCTCGGGTTTCGATCTGCCGATCGCGCTCGCGATCCTCGCAGCCGAGGGATCCATCGCCCCGACGGGGAGCCGTCCGCTGGCGGCTCTGGGCGAGCTCGCGCTGGACGGCCGCGTGCGGCCGGTCCGCGGAGCACTGCCAGCCGCAGCGGCCCTTGCCGCGGATGGGGCGCCGCAGTTTCTGGTGGCAATGGAGAACGCGCGCGAGGCCGCGCTGGTCCGAGGTCTGCGCTCGATCCCTGTCGGATCGCTCCGTTCCGCCGTCGACCACGTGTCCGGTCTGCATCCGATCGAGCCCGCCGCCGCGGGAGAGCCAAGCCCGCCCGAGGAGGGCGGCCGGGACTGGGCCGAGGTTCGCGGCCAGGCAGCTGCCCGGCGGGCGCTCGAGATCGCCGCGGCCGGATCGCACAACGCGCTCCTGATCGGGCCGCCCGGGGCCGGGAAGACGTTCCTCGCCCGCCGGCTCGGGACGATTCTCCCGCCGCTGGCCGGGCCCGAAGCACTCGAGGTCACCGCGATCCATTCGGCGTGGGGCCGACTGTCCCCCGAGCGCCCGCTGGTGACGAGCCCGCCGTTCCGCGCACCGCACCACTCGATCTCGGCCACCGCTCTCCTGGGGGGAGGAAGCCCCACGCGCGCCGGGGAGGTGTGCCTCGCGCACCGCGGAGTCCTGTTCCTCGACGAGCTGCCGGAGTTTCGCCGCGACGCCCTGGAGGGGCTCCGACAGCCGATCGAGGACGGCGAGGTGGTGATCGGTCGCGCGCGCGAGCGGCACCGATTCCCGACGTCGTTCCTCCTCCTCGCAGCGATGAACCCCTGCCCGTGCGGCTGGTGGGGAGACGACCGGCGGGCCTGCCGTTGCACGCCGGGCGTGCGCCGGGCGTACCGGAGTCGGCTCTCCGGCCCGCTGCTCGACCGAATCGACCTCCATGTCCCTTTCCGAGCCGTTCCCTTCCTCGATCTGGTCGACGGGCGGGAGATGGAGCGGTCGGCGACGGTCCGGGCCCGCGTTGAAGCGGCGCGTGTGCGTCAACTCGCGCGCGGGGGGCTGAACGCACGGCTCGAGCCGGGGCGAGGGGCCCGATGGGCACGGCTGGGATCCGACGGGCGGCGTCTGCTCGCGGGCGCGCACGACCGGCTCGGGATCTCCGCGCGGGGGCACGTGCGGATCCTCCGTGTGGCACGCACGATCGCGGACCTGGACGGCAGGGACGCGATCGAGCCGTCGGACCTCGCCGAGGCGATCCAGTACCGGGTGCTCGATCGGTCCCAGGAGCCCTCTCTTCCGATCCTTGAGGGCCGGGAGCGGACGTGCCGGTCGACGAGCACCAGCGACGCGTGATCGATTGCCGCTCGCGGACCCTGCGGGTGGTTGCGCCAGCGGGATCCGGCAAGACCCAGACGATCGTCGAGCGCGTGCTGGGCAGGATCGAAGAGGGTATTCCTTCCGAACGCGTCCTCGTTCTGACGTTCGATCGCGCCGCCCGACGGTCGCTCGTCGAACGCCTCGAGGCGTGCGCGCGCGATCGCCGGATCGATTTCGCCGGCACCACGATATCGACCCTGAACGCCTTCGGCGCCTCGATGCTCCGTCGGCACGCCGCGCACGAGCCGCGCGAGATCGCCGACGAACCCCATGCGATCCGTCTCGTCGCGAAGGCCTGCGTGGAGGCGAGGGCGCCAGCAGGGCTCGCCGGGTGCGGTCCGTCGCTGCTCGAGGTGTTCGCGCTCCTGAAGAACTCGCTCCACGATCCGCGGACGGGGGACCGGAAGGACTTTGTGCGCTACCTGGTCGAGGACGACGTGGCGGCGCCGAGAATGGCCGAAATCGCGGAGCAGGTCCCGGAGATCGATGCCGCAGTCGTAGCGGACGTCTTCGCTCTCACGGCGCGTGAGATGCGCGCCGCCGGCGTGATCGACTTCGACGACCAGAAGCTGCGTGCACTGGCGCTCATGGACCGGCCGGGGATCGGCAGGCGTCTCGAGAGCATGTGGGACGAAGTCGTAGTGGATGAGTTCCAGGACGTCAATCGGCTCGACTTCGAGCTCGTCGGCCGACTGGCCATTCGGGCAGACCTCGTGGTGACCGGGGACGACGACCAGGCCATCTACGGGTTCCGGGGCTGCTCGTCGAAATTCATCGTGGGACTCGAGGCCATGCTCGGCCGCCCGGTGGACTCGCACGAGCTGTCGATCAACTACCGGAATCCGCCCAATCTCCTGAGCCATGCGGTGCGCCTCGTGGAGCGAAATCGGGGGCGCATCCCGAAGGCGCCGGTCGCTGCCCGGACCGACATGGCGCGGGTGTCCGTGCTGGCGGCAGGCGGATCCGAGGCCGAAGGCGTCGGGCTCGCGCACCGCGCCCGGAAGGCGATCGGGGCGGGACGACGGCCCGAGGACCTGGCAGTGCTCTGCCGGACGAACGCGCACTGCGCTGCGGTCGCCGAACGGCTGCGCGAGGCCGGAGTACCGTGCCGCGTGCGGGCGGAAACCGGCGAGGATGTGGGCGCATCCCAGGCCGCGGTGACGGTGGCCACGTACTTCCGCGCGAAGGGCCTCCAGTGGCCGGTGGTGTTCCTGCCTGGCTGTAACGAGGGCGTTGTTCCACACCCGCGCGCCCCCGCCGACGACGAACGACGCCTCTTCTACGTGGCGTTGACGCGCGCCTCGCAGGAGCTCGTCGCGACCTGGGTCGCCGTGCCGGAGGACGAGGCCCACCCGAGCCGGTTCCTGATCGAGGCCGGGCTCATCGAGTAGGTTTCGTGCCAATGCCGCGCGCCCTCCGACTCCAGTCCGTCACGCTGCCCGTTCCCGACCTGGGCGCGGCGGAGAAGTTCTACCGCTGGGTGCTGGCGATGAAGGCCAGTGCGGAGGACCCGGTCGAGGGAACGGCGAGCCTGGGTTGGGGAAAGGAGGACCGACTGCGGCTGATAGACGCCGCCGTGCCGGACGCCCGCGAGGCGATCGAGCTCCGGACGGAGGCGACCACGCCGGAGGAGATGGCCGCGTGGCTGAACGAGAGTTCACTCGTGCCGGCGAGAGTCGTCGCCGCAGCGGGAGACGAGACCGAGATCGGCGCGCTCTGGCCGGGCGCTTCGCTCGCAGTCGACGCGGACCCCGCAGGGTCGAATCGGTTCGTCGTATCGCTCGACGCGCCCGCGGACGTGCGGGTCGAGCTGCACGTCCCCCTGCCCGCCGCTGTCGTCGTCGAGCGCGGACGGCACGGACCCTTCTATCGCCGATCCAGGGACTGGACGGGCCTCGAGAATCCAGGTCTTCTGGGCGTCACGCTCGGCGCGGCGGACCCGGGGGCGTTGAGCTCGTTCCTGGAGCGTTTCGGGATCGCGAGGATGGCCGAGAGCGACGCCGGTTTCGACCAGCGGAGCGCCGCCGGCGCCGACCTCCCGCTGCTCGCGGGCGACCACCAGATCCGGATCGAGGAGCGCGAGCCGGCCGGAATCTACGGCGCGGCGTGCGTAGTGGCGGCGAGCCGCCTGCCGGATCTCGTGCGGACGCTGGAGCGGTTCGAGGTGCGGCATCGCCACGAGCGGAATCATCTGCTCGCGGTCGATCCCGCGGGTCGGATCCTCGCGGTGAACGGCGTGCGCTCAGGTTGAGGCACCGATACCTTGGCGGTCCAATGAGTCCCGCCACCACCGCCCCCATCGCGTCCGTTTCCCTGGAGGAGAAGGAGCGCCGGCTCGAGTCGATCCTCCGCGCCGCGGAGTCGGTCGTGCTCGGATACTCGGGCGGCGTCGATTCAACGCTCCTGCTGAGGAAATCGTTGGACGTACTGGGAGCGGCGAACGTTCTGGCCGTGACCGCCGCGAGCGCCACGTATGCGGCCGAGGAAGTCGACGAAGCGACTCGGCTCGCCGAATCTCTCGGCGCGAACCATGAGCGGCTGCGCTCAACCGAGCTGGAGGACGAAGGATTCCTGCTGAACCCGCCCGAGCGCTGCTACTACTGCAAGTCGGATCTCTACGGGGACCTGGTGGCGCTCGCGTCCGCGCGCGGGTTCCGTGCCGTCATCGACGGTTCGCACGCCGAGGATGTTCTCGACTTCCGTCCCGGCCTCAAGGCGCTCGACGAGCGCGGCGTGCTCTCGCCACTCAAGGACGCGGGGTTCACGAAGGCCGACATCCGCGAGCTCTCGCGGCGCCTCGGCCTGCCGACAGCCGACAAGCCCGCGAATGCCTGTCTGGCATCCCGGTTTCCATACGGCGAGGCGATCACGACCGAGAAGCTCGGCCGTGTCGGCCGGGCGGAGCGGGTGCTCCGCGATGCGGGGTTCCCCGTAGCGCGGGTGCGCCACCACGGAGAGGTGGCGCGGATCGAGGTGCCGTCCGAAGATCGGGAGCGCCTCCTCGCGGTCGCGGCGGAGATCGTCCCCCGCCTCAAGGAACTCGGCTACGTGTGGATCGCCTGCGACCTCCAGGGATACCGCAGCGGCAGCATGAACGAGGCGCTCTGAGCATCCGCCCCGATCACTGGATCGCTCGGATGGCGAAGGAGCACGGCATGATCGAGCCGTTCGCCGAGCGCCAGGTGCGCGAGGGAGTGATCTCTTACGGCGTGTCGTCCTACGGCTACGACGTTCGCATCTCGGACGAGTTCAAGATCTTCACGAACGTCTATACCGCGACCGTGGATCCCAAGAACTTCGATCCCCGCTCGTTCGTGGATTGGCAAGGCGAGACGTGCATCGTCCCGCCCAACTCGTTCGCGCTCGCACGCTCGGTCGAGTACTTCCGAATCCCGCGCAACGTGCTCACGATCTGTGTCGGGAAATCCACGTACGCGCGTTGCGGATTGATCGTGAACGTCACTCCCTTCGAGCCTGAATGGGAGGGACATGTGACGCTCGAGATATCGAACACGACTCCGCTACCGGCGAAGATCTACGCGAACGAGGGGATCGCGCAGGTCCTGTTCTTCGAGTCCGACGACCCGCCTTCGACCTCGTATGCCGATCGGCGTGGGAAGTACCAGGCGCAACGCGGCGTGACGCTGCCCCGACTGTGAGCGGGCGCCTCCTCCCGGTCCCCGCGGGGCTCGCACTGGTGGCGGCGGCTTGCCTCTACTCTCCGCCGGACCAGCTCCCCTCGTCGGTCCGCCTCCTGTATTCGAAGCTCGACGTAGACTCCCTCGGCGAGAGCACGAATATCTGGTTCGTCGTGGCACGGAAGGACAACGAGCTTCGGCTGACGGGAGACGAAGGCGAGGACACCCAGCCCTTTTTCGCGCCGGGGCTCCGGCGAGTGTTCTTCACCCGGCGCCCGCCCGCAGGGCGTGACGAGATCTGGTCCATGGATCTGGATGGCAACGACGAACGCCGTGTCGTAAGGATGGAAGGCGCGGACGTTCGGGACCCGGCCGTCTCGCCGGACGATCGTCATCTGGCTTGTACGGTGATCCGCGATGGACGTTCGCAAGTGATGATCTCGGACGTGGACGGAACGAATCCCCGCCCTCTCATGGTGGGAGGTGGCTCGTCGAGCCAGCCGTCCTGGTCTCCGGACGGGCGCACGCTGGCGATCGTACGGGAAGAAGGCGAGCGCCGGCGCATCTTCCTCATTGATGTATCAGGAGGTGTTCCGCGACCGCTGGCGCAGGCCGACGCCGAGAACCAGCGCGAACCTGACTGGAGCCCGGACGGAACCCGAATCGCGTTCACCCGCGGCGCCGGAAACGGCGCCGAAATCGCCATCGCGACCGTCACCACGGGGGCCGTCACTCGGCTCACCGACAACAGCGTCGAAGACCGGGCGCCAGCGTGGAGCACGACCGGTGAGCGGATCGCGTTCGTATCGCGCCGGCCGGAGGGTAAGGAAAACCTGTGGCTCATGGATCCGGACGGGGAGAACATGACCGACCTCACCGACTACGAAGACGACGAGGCGCGGGATCCGGACTGGTTGTGAAAGTGGGTCAGGCGTGCTCGGCGGCCGCCGACGACATCGTCTCCTCGAGGTACTCGAGCGCGTCCTCGTAGGAGTAGTCCTTGATCAGGGCGAGCTCGCTGACCAGCAGGTCGCGACACTTCTCGAAGATCCGCTGATCCGAGCTGGACAGGGAGTTGTCCGACCACTTGGGGTACATGTCACGCAGCACCTCGCCGACCTGCAGCGGGTCGCCGGAATCGAGCTTGGTCTTCACCACCTTCATCCGCCGGTTGAAGTTCCGATTCAGCTTCTCCGGCTCACCGGTCAGGGTGCGCTTCAGCTCCGCGAAACGCCGCCCGTTTAGCGGGGGCCGGATCGCGGACAGCTCAACGCTGCCCTTGGGAACGAAGATCTTCCGTCCCTTCGAGACGCAGCTGATCTTCAGACACTCGATCGCTTCGCCCCCGATCTGGATGGACTCGATTCCCGCGACGTACCCCCCCCCGTACTGGGGGTGTACGACCTTGTCGTTGACCTTGAAATCGGGAGCCGCCATATTGCCCTATCCGCGGCGGTTGCGGCTGCGGAGCTTGCGCTGCCGGCGTTCGCTGGGCTTCTCGTAGTGGCGCTTGCGCTTGAGCTCGGAAAAGATGTTGGATTTCTTTACCTCGCGACGGAAGCGCTTGAGCGCGCTCTCGAGCGACTCGCCTTCGCGAACCTGGACCTCGGCCATGCGGGTTCTTCCCTCCCGGGAGATCGGTTTGAATGAGACGCCGATAACACGCGACAGCTTTTCAACTTAGCGGGATGGGCACCATGCGTCAAGCCATACTTGTGGGAGGGGCGGCCCTGACCCTGGCATCCTGCACCGGTCCCATCTCCACGATGCGCAGTCCCTATCATCTGCGGACCGTGGAGGTCCGCAATGCCACGAACCAGCCCAAAGTCCTCAAGATCGAGCCGACGGCATCCCAGCACCTGGGCGCGGCGACCACGTTCACGGGCCTCCTCAAGCCGGGAGAGGTCAAGTCCCTGTATCTGTATCACGGGTTCGAGTACGACTTCCGAGTCCTGGAAGCGCCCGGGTACGAGCAGCTGACCCAGAAGGCGGTCCAGGTGAACCGGGATTTCGGCCTCGTGTTCGACGGCGACTCGCTCGCCGCGGAGGTAAGCCTGACGGCTACGCTGGGAGAGCCCGAGACGACATTCGCGGACAGCCTCCAGACGGCGGACCCGTTCGGGCTGCGGTCAGCGGACCGGCTTCAGCCCGACACGACCCGCGGACAGGCGATACCCACCAGTGCGCGCGAGGCCATCGAGCGCGAGCAGCGGGAACGTCAGGGGAAGCTCCAGACAGGCGCGGCTCCCTGAGGCGAGGGTCGCCTGGCGGACGGGCCCGCAAGAGCCCGCGAGCCGTCCACGCCATCCTCCGTCGGCTCGAGCGGGCGTACCCCCGGTCGCGAACGGCCCTTCGTCACGATACCCCCTACCAGCTCCTGGTCGCGACGATCCTGTCGGCGCAGTGTACCGACGAGCGTGTGAACCACGTCACCGCCGAGCTTTTCCGC
>JAICNR010000076.1 GCA_025931135.1 Gemmatimonadota bacterium
GATGGGTGTGGCTCAGAGTCGGGCGGAGGTCTTCAACGCCGTGAAGGACGAGCTCCGGGTGGAGCTGACGGGCGGAGGCAGCGTGGTGTCGTTCGAGTTCGCGCCCGCGGGCGGGCGGGCCACCGCGCTCGTCGTCGAGGGAGAGCGGTTCGAGCGGGTCGAGCCCTGAGCCTCCAGCCGCTGCGAGCGATCAGGGCGTAACCGGAGCGAGCGGCTTTCCGGTGGGACGGTGGAGGCCGGCGAGCTCGCGGCCGAATTCCTCCACGGCGGCCCAGTCCGTGTACTCGTGGTCGCGGGAGGTGTCGGTGGAACGGCCGGCCTTCTTCTGCATCCGCTTGATGACGTAGCGCGTGATCGGATCGTAGCGGGTATAGGGAACCGCTCCCGCGAAGCTCGCCACGCGGTCGGGTCGACATCCCGTATCCCGGCAGAACGCCTCGATCTGCTCGGCGAGGTCCTTCTCCGCCTCGGGCGTCTTCGAGATCGCTGCGCCGCTCACGGAGAAGAACGCGGTCCGCCGATGCGCCAGAATATCCCGGTGGGCGCGGACGAACTCCTCGAGCGCGCCGGAGTGCCGGCCGAACTTGACCGACGAACCCACCACGACCAGATCCCAGGCCGCCACGTCGAACCGCGCGGGGAGCTCCAGGACGTCGACTACCCGGACGTCATGGCCCGCCGCCTCCAGCATGTCACCCAGCCGGGCGGCGATCTTCCGCGTCTGGCCTTTGCGGCTCGCGTAGACGATCAGCGCGTTCATGGCCTCAGGATAGCCTGCTTCCGGCGGAGGCGGGTGTCGGGTAGATCCCGCATCGGCTCGTAGGGAACGGGCAGAGGCGCCGGCCCCGGACGGACTCTGCGCTTGACACCGCCCCGCACCCGTCTAGGATGCGCGCGTGCCCGCGCGCCCCCCCAACGAGCCGACTCTGTCCGCGGTCGTCGTCGCCCCGGAAGGGTGGGCGCCGGTGCGTACCACGGTGCGCCATCTCGCCGCGCAGTCGATCGCCGATCGGATCGAGGTCGTGTTCGTCGTCCCGCACGGGGTGGACTTCACGCCGGACGCGGACACGCTCGCGCCGTTCGCGGACTGGCGGATCACCGAGGTCGAGAGCATGGAGGGTGGCGCGGCGGGATACGCCGCGGGCGTCCGCGCCGCGTCGGCTCCGTTCGTCGTCTTCACCGAGGACCACTGCTATCCGGAGCCGGGCTGGGCGGAAGCGCTCCTCGGCGCGTACGACGACCGGACTGCCGCCGTCGGCCCCGTCGTCGCGCACGCGAACGAGGGCGGTTCGATCGCCTGGGCGGATTACCTGCTGGGCTACGGGCCGTGGATCGATCCCACACCGGGCGGCGACGTCGAATACCTCCCCGGCCACAACAGCAGCTACCGGATGGAGGCGCTCCTGCCTTACGCGCCCGATCTCGACCGCTGGCTCGAGGCGGAGAGCGTGCTCCACTGGGACATGCGGAAGAACGGCTGGCGCTTGATCCTGGAGCCCCGCGCCAAGGCCCACCACTTCAGCTTCTCGCGGCCTTCGTCGTGGCTCAAGGCCACGTTCCTCCAGTCGCGCGCCTTCGGCGGGCGCCGTACGCGCGACGCGAGCGTCGCGAAGCGACTCCTCTGGGTGGCCGCGTGCCCGCTGATCCCGGCGGTCCGGCTGCGGCGCTGCGTCCGCGACTCGAGCCGCTCCGAGCGCTCCCCGTCGATCGTCCGCCTCCTCCCCGTATTGACCGCCTCGCTCGCGGTCAGCGCCGTGGGAGAAGCGGTCGGCTATGCGCTGGGCGAGGGTGACGCGGCGCGCCGGGTCGGGCGCTACGAGTTCCGCCGCGACCTCCACGTGAACGCGCCCGACCGACACGCGATCGAACGCGCGCGGTTCTGGGAGTGACCCCGGAGCCGGGCGCGCTCGTCACCGCCGTCATCCCGACTGCGGGACGCTCGCGACTGGTCGTCCGCGCGGTCGAAAGCGCGCTCGCCCAGACGCTCCGCGACATCGAGGTCGTCGTCGTCCTGGACGGCCCCGACCTGGCGACCGCGAAGGCCCTCGAGAAGATCCGCGACCCGCGACTACGGCGCGTCGAGCGCACTCGGCGGGGCGGCTCGGGGCCGGCGCGGAACTCGGGAGTCCAGGCGGCCACGACTCACTGGATCGCGTTCCTGGACGACGACGACACCTGGATGCCGGAGAAGCTCGCGGTCCAGCTCGCGGCGGCCGAAGCCTCCGGACTCGCGCATCCGATCGTCTCGGGCCGGGTGGCGGTCCGCGACGGCTCGGGCGGCACCCGCGTGTGGCCGCGGCGGTTTCCGCGCCGGGGCGAACCGCTCGGAGACTACATGCTCGTGCGCCGCGGGCTCTTCTGGGGCGAAGCGCTCGTGCACACCTCCACCCTCCTCGCCGAGCGAACGCTCCTCGAGAATGTACCGTTCCGCGAGGACATCTCGCGCCACGAGGATATGGACTGGCTCCTGCGTGCGATCCGGGAGCCGGGCGTGGGAATCGTGTTTCCCCCGGGCGAATCGCCGGTCGCGACCTGGAGCGTGGACCGCGACCGGCCGCGGTTGAGCCGCGCCGGGGACTGGCGCGACTCGCTCGCCTGGGCGCGACGCGCGCGGCCGCTGATCTCGCGCCGCGCGTACGCATCGTTCGCCCTCACGCTGGTCGCTGCTCATGCGGCGCGGGAGCGGAGCGCCGAGGGCATCTGGCGGCTCCCTTGGGAGGCCTTCCGGCATGGCCGCCCCGGATTACGCGACCTCTTCCTGTTCGCGGGAATCTGGCTCGTCCCCGAGTCCCTCCGCGAGCGGCTCGGGCGCCGCCGGAGCGCTCGCGGAGGCTGAAACCCCGCGCGCGGCCGCGGCGTAGGAAGCCCCGTGACGCGCGCACTCGCCGCCCTCCTCCTCCTGGCCTTCGACCCCGGCCGTACGCTGGAGTTCGTGCTGACACCTGGTTCCGATCCGCCCCTCGCGCTCCAAGCCGTGCCGCGAGACTCGTCCCCCGCCGACACGCTGATCGACGTAGGCGGACGGAGCCTCGAGGTCATGATCCGTCGTGGGAAGGAGCCGGTCGCGATCGTGTTCGAGAACGGCGGAGGAGCCACGTTCGTGGATTGGGAGGCGGTCCCCGACTCGATCGCCGCGCGGACGGGGGCCACCGTGGTCACGTACAACCGCGCGGGTCTGGGGCGGAGTGATCTCGGGCCCGAGACCCTCACGCCCGTCGACGAGATCCGCGCGCTGATCGGCGCCCTCGACTCCCTGGGCGTTCCGGAGCGGCGCATCCTGGTCGGGCAGTCCTACGGTGGGCTCCTGGTCGTCGTGCACGCCGATCTCGACCCCGACCGGATCGCCGCGCTGGTGCTCGTGGAGGCGATGAACTCCCGCTTCATCCGCGCAACCGGCGAGTTCATCTACTCCACCGTCCCCTCGTATTCGGATCCGGCCGACGACTCCCAGCGCCTGATCATGCGGATGACCCGCACGCTCGAAGACCTCGCGGCCCGCGCGCACGCCGTCGAGCCCGCGCTCCGGATTCCAATCGTCGTGATCACAGCGGGAGAGCCCTGGTGGTGGAAGGAAGGCATCCCGGAGGCGTGGTCCCGGAGCCACACGGACATCGCCGCCGCCGCGCCGGGCCGCGAGCTCATCGTGGCCGAGGGATCCCGGCACCACGTCGCGGCGGACCGGCCGGACGTGGTCGTCGACGCGATCCTCCGCGCGTATCGCGCCGCAACCCAGCCCGACTGAGCCCGCCGCAGACGGCTACGTCTCGCGGATCTCTACGCCTCCCGGATCTTCGACTTCACCATCCGGACCGTGTCGTCGTCGAGCTTGTCGACGCCGTGCGCGTCGCGCGCGTGCTGCGCGCCCTTCCGCAGGACTTCCTCTTCCGTCGCGCCGCGGATCACCTCGGGGCAGCCGTCCATGATGTCGCCGCAGTGCAGCTCCTTCGCCATCCGTCACCTCCGTCCGAGGGTTCTCGTCGTACGACCACGAGCAGATCGGCCCCCGCGCATGGTACGCGCCGCGGGGGCCGACGCCCATCCGGTTTCAGGCGGTCGCGCGTCCACGGCCCCGGAGCGCCCCATCCACGCTCCACGGGCCGGCGCCGTTCCCGGCCAGGAAGGTCCAGACCACCAGGTAGAGGAGCGCGAGCTCGCCGCCGTTCGCGTAGGGCACGGGTCCCTGCGGCGCGTGGGCGTAGAAGTACGCAATCAGCATCTCGAGCGCGAGAACCACGGCCACCGGCCGGGTGAGGACGCCGAGCGCGATCGCCAGCCCGCCGAACACCTCGAGGACGCCCGCGAGGCCCATCAGCGAGAACAGCTCTGCCGAGCCGCCGGCCGGGCCCATCCCGCCGAACCAGCCGAAGAGCTTGGGCGCTCCGTGCAGGAAGAACAGGAGTCCCGCGCCGATCCGGAGGATCGCGTGCGTGGCGCCGGCGAGATCGAAGGACCGGCGAGCCACGGGATGCGCAACCTTCTTCCTTTCTACCTTCCGTTCTCTCTCCACCACACGCGGGGTGACCCCTCGTTCCCCGTACTCCGTCGATTGTGAAACTGGCATGGTTACACTCCTTTCGAAAA
Source organism: Gemmatimonadota bacterium (assembly GCA_025931135.1). Classification (GTDB taxonomy): domain Bacteria; phylum Gemmatimonadota; class Gemmatimonadetes; order JACCXV01; family JAHWKZ01; genus JAICNR01. The sequence continues at coordinate 4,582 of JAICNR010000076.1, forward strand.
AAAAGGTCAGACCATGGCGGAGCGGCTGTCGCGCTCCTCCGCCCGCACCTCGGCCATGACGTCCGCTACCGTTCGCGCGCCGAGTTGTTCCTCCAGTGCTGCCTGCGCCGCTCCCGTCGCCCGCTCGAGCACCGCCTGGATGTTGCGTCCCACCGGGCACTTGGGATTCGGGCGCTCGTGATGGAGCGCGAACAATCGCTCCTCGCACTCGACCGCCCGGTACACGTCCCGGAGGGAGATCTCCGCCGCCGGCCGCGCCAGGACGCTCCCGCCGCCCGCCCCGAGGCGGGCATTGGTCAGGCCGGCCCGGGCCAGCATCGAGAGGATCCGCCGCACGACCGCGGGGTTCGTGTTCACACTCCCGGCGATGTACTCCGACGTGAGTGGTTGGCCCCGCCCGGTTTCGAGCAGGGTCAGGATGTGAACCGCTACCGCGAAGCGACTGCTGATCGTCATTGCCACCTGCTCCTATTTCTGTTACTGTTATGGTAACACACTTTCGGGAAGGTGTCAACCCGGCGGTTCGAATCCGGGATTCGCGAGCCGGACATCCTGGAACGAGGAGGGCCCATGAATGGCAAGCCGATCGACCCCCGGACGCGGATCGGGCACGTCCATCTGAAGGTCGCGGACATCGAGCGCGCGCTCCGGTTCTACCGGGACGTGCTCGGGTTCGAGCTCACGCAGCGCTACGGGCGGGACGCCGCGTTCGTCTCCGCCGGCGGGTACCATCACCACATCGGCCTGAACGTCTGGGAGAGCCGGGGCGGGTCGCCGCCGCCGCGCGGCGCGACCGGCCTCTATCATCTCGCGATCCTCTATCCCGACCGCGTCTCGCTCGCCGACGCGCTCCGCCGCGTGCTCGAGGCCGGGATACCGCTAGACGGCGCGAGCGACCATGGGGTCAGCGAGGCGCTCTACCTGCGCGATCCCGATGGGAACGGTGTCGAGCTGTACCGCGACCGGGCGCCGGAGGAGTGGCCGCGAGACGGCGAGGGGAACATCGCGATGACGACCCGGCCGCTCGATGTCGAGGCGCTGCTGGCAGAGTGAATCGTCAGGCCGCGTGCGGATGCCGCCAGCGCAGTCCCGGAAAGCGCGCGTAATCCCGATCCGTGGTGATCCACTCGCTGCCGGACTCGATTGCGATCGCCGCGAGCCAGGCGTCGGCGACGAGATTCCCCTTCGCCCCGGCCTTGAGGCAGAGCTCGGCGAAGATCGGCCAGTGCCGGGGACCCGGATTCACTGCCACGCAGTTCGGCCGGCCGCGGATCTCCTCTGCAAACGTCGTCGCCAGATCGATCGGAGTAGGATCCGAGAATATCCTCGGATGCATCACAACGCGGAGGAATCCGCTCAGGACGAGATCGGCCATGCCGAACGCCCGATCGGAGCCGAGCAGGTCCTCGAGCCGGGCGCGATACCGCCCGTGGTCGGCTGCATCTTCGCGGTGGGCGTAGACGAGGACGTTGACGTCAGGCAGAACGATCGGAGGACTCCATCCGCTCGAGGAGAGAATCGGAGTCGTCCAGATCGACGCCGGTAGCGTTCCTTCCCGACCGTAGGTGGTCAGGCGGACAGGCTCGGGAGTCCGGCCGTTCGCCGGTTTGCCTTGAAGGGCGGCGCGAAGCGCATCCTCTACTCGCTCACCTGCCGCGCCGGGTAGCCCTGCGCCTCCAGCCGGCGCCGGGCCTCGTCGAGTCGGCCCGCTTCGGCGGGGAGCCGGTAGGGCCCGAGCCGCACGCGGTAGTAGCCCTGCCCGTCGACGATCCCGACCTCGACCTTCGAGTCGAAGCCGTCGCGCTTGAGCCGGCTGGAGAGGTCCGCGGCGTTCGCCGCGCTCGAAAAGGCGCCCACCTGGAGCCAGGCGCTTCCCGCCTGCGCGGCTGCGGGCTGCTCGCGAGCGGGTTCTTCGCGTACGGGCTCACGGGCGGGCTCCGGTCCCGGACGCGCCTCCTCGATCACGACAGGCGGCGGTTCTCCGTACGTCGGCTCTCGCACGCCTTCCTCGATCACGACGTCAGGGGCTTCTTCCATCGGCTCCTCGCGCTCCGGCTCTTCGTCCTCCGGCTCCTCGCGGGGGCCCACGTCCTCGATCTCGACGTCCGGGGCCTCGCCGGCGGGCGCCCCGACGTCGTCGGGGACGTAGACGGCCGCGCCTCCCGCCGGCGGCTCGAACTCCTCCTCCCCGGCCGGCTCCTCCGCGGCCGGCTCCTCGCGCGGCTCGTCCGGGGCCTCCGCCAGCTGCACCGGCTCTTCCTCCGCTGCCCCGCCCGCGTCGAGAGCGAGGCGGGCCTCTGCGGCCTGCGGCGCCTCCGGATAGTCGAGGGCGAGCATCGCGTAGTACTGCGTGGCCGTCCGCTGGTCCCCCTCTTCGCCGAAGGCCCGCGCGAGCTGGAAGACGTACTCCGCTCCGAGCGCTTCGCGCTGGGCGGGCGAGAGCTCCTGCGGCAGATCCTGGCGCTTCACGCGCGTGAACCCCTCGATGAACGAGTCGGTCGCACGCCGGAACTGCTGCTCAGCGAGCCACGCCTTCCCCGTCCAGAGCGGGACCTCGGCCTGGTAGCGGCTGAACGGATAATCGACCGAGAGCTGCTGGAGCTTTTCGCGCGCCTCTTCGTTGCGACCTTCGACGAAGTCCAGCTGAGCGAGACGGAACAACGCCTCATCGGCGACCGAGGAGGCCGCGTACTCCTCGACGATGGTCCGGTAGTGCTGGGCGGCCATTCCCGCGTCCGGTTCCATGAGCGCGATCGTGTAGAGCGCGTCCGCCTGCGGCAGCCGCGAGGGCCCGCTGAGGCCGGCCGTAGCCTCGAGGTACGCCCAGAGGTCCGTCCGCGCCGCGGCGAAGTCCCCCGCCTCGTACGCGCGCTTCCCGCGCTCGAGGAGCTGACCCGCGTCCTGAGCGGTCATGGAGCCCGCGAAGGCGAACACCAGCGCCGCCGCCAGCGCGGCCGACCGCACGATCCGTCTCATCGATTCATGCCGCATGCTCGAGAATCTCCAGAAGATGTCGGTGTAGGACGAACTCCTCGCCGTGCGAGGTCGACTTTAGCATAAGATCCGCCTCCGCCAGCAGGTCCATCGCGCGCGCCACGGACTCCGGCGTGTGGTTCCGCGCCTGCTCGGCGAGGCTCCGGGCCATCCCGTACCACGTTCGGCCGGGGAGCGCCGCCATGATCGCGTTCGGGTCCTTCGACGGCAGCGCGACCACGATCCCGAGGCGGCAGAAGTGGGTCGCGAGGAGCGGTACCAGCCGGTACGCCGACTCGCCGGCGTCCAGGAGCTGCTTGAGGAGCTCGAGCGCCCGATCCGTGTTCCGCGCTCCCACCGCGTCGCACCACTCCCACACCGTGCCGATGGCGCCCCCGGTGCACACCTCCTCGACGTCGGCGAGCGTGATCCGCTCGGCGTCGCCCACGTACATGGCGACCTTCTCGAGCTCCGCGTAGAGCGGCTGGAGCTCCCCTGCCAGCTCGGCCAGCGCCGCGGCCGCGTCCTTGTCCAGCGTCTTCCCGAAATCCTGATTGGCGCGGCCCGTCAGCCAGCGCGCGAAGTCGAAGTCGGCCGTCTTCGATTTCGGCGACTTCTTCGGCAGCTCGCACACGATCCTCGCGCCGTGCTTCTCCCAGATCTGATACAGGTTCCCCCGCATCGAAGATCCCCCGGTCCCGATCAGGCACAGGCCCCTCGGCTCCGATTCGAGCAGCTCCTTCACCCGTTCCCGGGTCTCGGCGGTGAGCTCGGGGACGTTCTTGATCACGACCACGCGCCGGTCGTTCACGAACGGCATCGTCGAGACCACCGACTCCAGATCGGCGGCGGTCAATTCCGCGGCGTCGCGCTTCTCGAGGTCGAACTGATCGGCCCCCGGCGCGGTCAGGACCCGCTCGAGCAGGGCGGCCAGCGCCTTGTCGACGAGGTATGTCTCGTCGCCCGCGACCAGGATCGCGTGCGCCGCGAGAACTGCGGCGGGCGGATCAGAGAGGAAGGCGTCGGCCTGGACCTTGGACATCGTCGACGGTCGCGTAGGGGGAATGACGAGGTACCCCCATATGATAGCCCTCCGGGGCGGCGCGCGCCGAGGGCACGCGAACTCACGGGGACCCGGCCCCCGCCCGTTCAGCGGTCACCGCCCGCTCGATCAGCACTTCGAAGCGCGGGTCTTCGCGAAGGGAGTCGAAGGCCGGGTCGAGCCGCAGCCGCCCGGCGCCGAGCTTCGAAGGAATCGAAACGAGCGTTTCGAGAGCCTGGAGAGCACCCTCGCGATTTCCCGCGAGGGCATGAAGCGCGGCCACGACCTCCAGCACGATCTCACCCTCGATCGCGTCGTTCGACACCGGGAGCATCTCGATCGCCAGGCGAGCGTCGCGCTCCGCTTCGGATCGTCGGCCGGCGAGCGCATGCGCCAGGCCGCGATACGCGGTGAGCTGGGCCTGGAACCGGAACGGGTCCGCCTCGCCTTCCCGATAGTCGGCGATCCGCTCTTCTGCCACCGACGACAGGCTGTCGATCATTACCTGCGACGGCTCCGCCATTCCCGCGAGACGCGCGAGCAACGCCTGGAGGTAGAGCGCATTTGGCTTCTGATCCGGCGGCACGTTCTCTCCCGCGAGAGCGTCGAGACCCGCAGCGTAGTTCCGTTCGAAGAGCTCGATCATGGCGTCGTAGATCGCATAGAGGCCGGGATCTAGGTCTGCAGCGACGTCCTCCAGGAACTCGCGAGCCCCGGGAACGTCCCCGCGTCCCCACAGGAGGAGGAAGATGCGGTTCCGCGTCGCGTCTTCGGTGAACGAGAGGCCGAGCGCCCGGTCCAGGTAGCGCTCCGCCGCGTCGTACCGACGCAGGTGGAACAGTGTGACCCCCAGGCCACTCACGATCGATTCGTTCCGCGGATCGTCTTCGAGAAGTCTCTCCAGGCTCTCCACCGATTCCTGGAACCTGCCCAGTCGACGGAAGAGGAGCGCCTGCCAGTACATCGCCTCGGCGTCGTCCGGCCGGGCGCGGAGCACGGCGGCGAAGCGCTCGGATGCGCCCGCGAAGTCACCGCGGGCGTAGTACAGGTACACCCCCTCCGCGAGAAGCGTTTCGCGGGATTCCGGCGCCAGCGCGATCGCCCGATCGAGGGCCTCGCGGGTCGCGGTCGTGTCGGTAACCGCTCCGATCCGGATCAGCCAGGCCCGCGCCTCGGCGAGCGCGGCCCACGCGGCAGCGAACGTGGGATCCATCTCGGTCGCCCGCTCCAGAAGGTGCTCCGCGTTGCGGTTGGCCTCCGCGGCGATTCCGGCTCGCTCGCGATAGGCCTCGACGCCCTGGTAATAGAGGTCCAGCGCCTCGACATTCTCGGTCGGCGCATCGGCCAGATCGGCCTTCAGCTCGGGGCTCAATTCCGTCTCCATCGCGCCGGCGATTCGCTCCGCGATCTCCGCCTGGATCGCGAACACGTTTTCCGTCGTCAGCGTGCGATCGAACTGATCCGCCCACAGGTGCTCGTCGGTCTCCGCGTCAATCAGCTGGATGTTCATCCGGATCCGGTCCCCTGAGCGCTGGACCCCGCCCTCCAGGATGACGCTCGCTCCCAGCTCGCCGGCGATGTCCGCCACGCTCTTCGTCGTTTCCCGGTATGCGAGGACCGAGGTTCGGGAGATCACCCGGATCGCCTGGATCCGGGACAGTTGGGTCAGCAGGTCGTCATGGAGCCCGAGGACGAACGGCTCCGTTGTCGCGTCGCCGCTGAGGTTTGCGAACGGAAGCACCGCGAGCGTGGCCGGGGCGGCAGCCGCCTCGCCTGCGCGACCCTTCCACCAGAGAGCGGCCCCCAGACCCAGGATTCCGATCAGCACGCCCGCGGAAAGGCGCCACGAAGCTCGCCGCCAACGGGGAACCGCCGACCTGAGCGATCGGGCCACGCGCGGAGACGCCGCCGGCACGTCCCGACCGATCGCCACCGCGTGGAGCTTGAGCGGCGTGCGGAGACCTTTCAGCGGATGCTCCCCACGCGGACCGAAGCGGATCTCCGGCCGCTGGCGGAGCTGACGGCGGACGTCCTCGCTCACCCACACCTCGCCCGGGTCCGCCGCCGCCTGGATCCGCGACGCGATGTTCACGCCGTCGCCGTACAGGTCCCCGTCCTCCGTCGACGCGACATCGCCCAGGTGGACGCCGATCCGCAGCTCCCGCGCCGGCAGCCCCTCCGCCTCCGCCACGCGCGCGAAGTCCGCCCGCAGCGCATCCGCCGAACGGACCGCCTGCTCGGTCGAGAGGAATTCGGCCAGCGCTCCGTCGCCGAGGAATTTCACTACCCGCCCCCCGTGCGTCTGGACGACCGCCCGCACGATCGCCTGGAAGCGGTTCACTGTACGCAGCGCCTCGCCCTCGTCCGTCTCGGAGAGCGCGGTGTAGCCGACCAGGTCCGCGAACCACACCGCGGCGAGATGGTGC
>JAICNR010000178.1 GCA_025931135.1 Gemmatimonadota bacterium
CCGGTTCCGCCGGAAGTTCATCAACAGCGCCGGCAGCGACGTCGTCATCGGTCGCTGGTGGAACGCCGCGATCTGGCTGGTGACGATCGAGGCGGTCGTGCTGCTGGTGTGGTGGCTCTCCCAGACCCTGTCCGAGCAGGGTTTGTCGGCGAGCCTCGATCCGTTCGCCGCCTGGAGCCTCGGAACGGTGCTGCTCCAGTTCGCGGTCGTCCTGGGCCTTTGCCTGGCCTTCAACCGCCGCCTGGCCCGCCTGGCGGGCGCGACAGAGGTCGCTCCCGGGAAGGGCGCTTGAGCACCGCCGCTTGGATCACGATGGTGCTCGTTTGCGCCTATGTCTGGGGCGGCCTGGCATTCCTCGTGTCGCTCGCGATGCGGAAGGAGCGGTTCAAGGACGTCTCCCCCGGCCAGCCCTGGGAGCCCTGATCCGGTCCCCCGGTTTCGCCGCCGCGGTCCTGCCGCTCCTCGTCCTCGTCCCGCCCGTCCTCGCCCAGGCCGAACCCGGCCCCGCGTTCCAGGTCTCCGCCATCGTCGGCGCGCTTCGCGTGGGAGACGACTTCGACCTGGACAGGGACGCGCGCTGGACGGCCGTGGCGGGGGGGCGCGCGGGCTGGCGCCCATTCCCCGCCGTGACCCTGGCCGCCGAGGCGTGGGTCGGAAACGAGTCCCTCCGGGGATTCGCCGCGGTCGCGATCTTCCGCCCCTGGGCCGAGCGCGCCTGGCCGGTCGACCCCGCGTTCGACTTCGGAATCGAACACGTGGACGGGGGGGACGACGAGGAGCGGGGACCGGCTTTCGTGTTCGGCGCCGGTCTCGAGCGCCGGATGTCCCGCTGGGCGGTCGAGGCCGCCGCGCGGCACCACTTCCTGACGGTCGACGAGGACGACGTCGACGGGGTGGCGACGGGCCGGGACACCGAGCTCTGGGAGGTCCGCGCGGCGATCTCTCTCCTCCTCGGGGGGGCCTCGTGACCGTTCCCGGAAACGAGTCCCGGGTCGTCCTCGTGCGTCACGGCGAGACGCAGTACAACCTCGAGGGCCGCTGGCAAGGGTCCGGGTCCGATGTGCCGCTGAACGCCACCGGCCGCGTCCAGGCCGCGCGGGTGGCGGAAGCCCTGGCCGCCCGCTTCGGCGCGCGGCTGGCGACGATTTACTCGTCCGACCTCGCGCGCGCCCTCGAGACGGCGGAGATCCTCTCGGCCGCGCTCGAAGTCCCGGTGGTCGAGGCGCCCGCCCTCCGCGAGCTGTCCCACGGGGTGTGGGAGGGACGCACCCAGGCCGAGGTAGAGATGCGCTGGCCCGCGGAGTATGCGGCGTATGTGGCGGATCCGTTGCGGGTGGGTCGCGGAGGCGGGGAGAGCTACGCCGACCTCGAACGGCGTGTGTGGCCCGCGCTCGAGGGGCTCGCCGACCGGCACCGAGGCGAGCGGATCGTGGCCGTCAGCCACGGCGGGCCGATCCGCCTCGCGCTCTCGCGGATCCTCGGCCGGTCGCTCGCCGACCGCGACGCGCTCGGGGTGCTGAACGGCTCCTGGTTCGAGGTCTCGCACTCCTCCGCGGGATGGTCGCTCGAATCATCGAGCCGGGGCGAGAGAGAGCCGGACTTCAGCTCTTGAGCTTGTATCCCACCCGGAACAGATGCACGGTCCAGATGAAGAGCCCGGCCGCGAGCGCGGCCGACAGCCCGAGCGATCCCAGCGGGTTCGCGTCGGCGACTCCCAGGACGCCGTACCGCAGGCCGTTGATCATGTAGAAGACCGGATTGAACATCGACACGTCGCGCCAGAAGGGCGGCAGCATGTGGATCGAGTAGAACACCCCGCCCAGAAAGACGAGCGGCGTGATGATGAAGTTGAGGAGCAGCATCACGTGATCCCATGACTCCGCCCACAGCGCCATCACGAGCCCGGCGCACGACAGGCATGCCGAGACCACGACGAGGAACGCCATCGCCGTCCAGGGGTGCCGGATCGGCAGGTCGATCGCCAGCATTCCCACGCCCAGGATGAGAACCCCCACGATCAGGCCGCGCACCATCGCGCCGAGCGTGTAGGCGAGCACGATCTCCCAGTACGACAGGGGCGCGATCAGAACGTCGTTGATGTACTGCTCGTGCTTCGCGACGAATAGCGAAGAGGAGGAGTTCGAGTACGCGCTGGTCAGGACGCCCATCATGGCCAGGCCGGGGAGGATGTATTCGGTGTACGGCCAGCCGTCGATCAGCCGGATCCGCGACCCGAGCGCCTCGCCGAAGATCAGGATGTAGAGCAGGGCGGACAGAATCGGGGGGAACACCGTCTGGCGCCACAGGGTCAGGAAGCGCCCGACCTCCCGGCGGGTGAGCGTCCAGAACCCGATCGCCCAATCCCGGCTATACATCCACGGCCTCCTCGACCTCGCCGATCTCGTCGATCGTCCGACCCGTGAGCTGCACGAACACTTCCTCGAGGCTCGATTCCTTGATTCGGACCTCGGTGATCTTGAGGTCGCGAGCGTAGAGGCCGTTCAGCACCTCAGCCACGATGCGGCGGGGATGCGGCGCCCGGATGACCACCCGGTCCCCCTCCACGAAATGGTCGCGCGATGTGACCGCGTCGGGAAGACCGTCGGGGATGTCGGTGAGCCGGATCTCGAGATGGCGCTCGCCCCCGGCCTGAACCAGCGCCTCGGGAGAGCCTTGCGCGATGATTCGCCCGCGATCGATGATCGCCACCTCCTCGCACAGCTCCTCGGCCTCTTCGATGTAGTGGGTGGTGAGGAGAATCGTCTTGCCCTCGGCGTTGAGCTTCCGCAGGTAGATCCACAGCGCCCGTCGCAGCTCGACGTCGACACCCGCCGTCGGCTCGTCGAGGATCAGGATGTCCGGCTCGTGGATCATCGCCTTCGCGATGAGGAGCCGCCGCTTCATCCCGCCGGAGAGCTTCCAGATCTTGTCGTCGGCCTTGGAGGACAGCCCGAAGCGCTCGAGGAGCTCGTCGGCGCGGCGCCCCGCCTCGCGGCGCGGAATCCCGTAGTAGCCGGCCTGCAGGATGAGGATCTCGCGCACCGGAAAAAAGCGGTCGAAGTTGAACTCCTGCGGGGCCAGGCCGATCCGACGACGGGTGATCCGGTAGTCGCGGACGACGTCGTGGCCGAGTACCCGGACGGATCCTTCGGAGAACGTGACCAGCCCGGTCAGGATGTGGATCGTCGTGGACTTGCCCGCCCCGTTGGGACCGAGGAGACCGAAGAACTGCCCGCGTCGGATTGAAAGGTCGATGCCCTCGAGGGCGCGCAGGTCGCCGTACGATTTGGCCAGGCCTCGGATTTCGATCGCGGGAGAGTCGCCGGCGGGGAAGATCGCCATCGGATGAGCAACCTAGAGTGACCTTCCGGACCCGGCAACGTCGCCGACGGCGTTTGCGTGCGGACGGCCGCGGGCTATCGTAGCGGCCGATGAAGCCGGGCCGTTCCGCCATGCGCATCGCGATCGGAGGTCGCATGCAGGTCGGAAAGACGACCGCCGCCGATCGGCTGGTCGAGCGGCACGGGTTCGTCAAGTACGCCCTCGCCGGCCCGATCAAGGAGATCGCCGGCACGGGCTTCGGCTGGGACGGCCAGAAGGACGCACGCGGGCGCCGGCTGCTCCAGGAGATCGGCACGGTGGGCCGGAACTACGCGCCCGACCTGTGGCTGGACCGCTTCGCCGCGCGACTGGCGGCCGAGGCGCCCGAGCGCGCCGTGATCGACGACCTCCGGCTCGCGCGCGAGGCGACGTTCCTGCGGCGGCTGGGGTTCGTCTGCGTGCTCGTGACGCGGCCCCCGGAGCGGATCCCCGCGATCGACGGGGGCGCGATGACGGCCGGTCACGAGACCGAGACCGAGATCGAAGGTCTCGGGATGGACGCGGAGATCGACAACTCCGGGTCGTTCGCGGACCTCTACCAGCGCCTGGATCGTCTCGTGGCGGAGCTGGAAGCCGTTCCGGCATGAAGCGCAACGGAATACGGTTCGCTCTCGCCGTCGCCGCGGCGCTTCCCGCCGCTACGGCGGCGGCGCAGGACGGGGTGCAGCCCGCGGTGTCGGTCGGCGCGACCCGCGTCGAGGACGCTCCCCAGATCGACGGCCGGCTGGACGAGGCCGTCTGGGGCCG
>JAICNR010000122.1 GCA_025931135.1 Gemmatimonadota bacterium
GACGAAGACGGCAGCGGACCGCGTTTCGTTGTCAGGTTCCGACGCGACCTGTAACTTGCGATTTCCCGTCCCCCACCTCTCCTGATCGAGGGAGCGCGCCTACATGAAGCTGGTCGAGTTCTTCGCCCCCGAAGAGGTCGATCTCGATCTCGACGCCGAGAGCAAGGAGGACGCGCTCAAGGAGCTGGTCGGCCTCCTCTCCGTCAACGAGAAGTCCGACGAGCTCTTCAAGCTCCTCAAGAAGCGGGAGAACCTGGGATCCACCGGAATCGGCAAGGGTGTCGCGATCCCTCACTGCCGATCCCTCGTGGTGGACCGGCTACGGGTCGTTTACGGCAGGAAGTCGGGCGGCCTCGATTTCGAAGCCGTCGACGGCAAGCCCGTCCACCATCTGTTCCTGATCGTCGCCCCTCCCGTCGAGATCTCCAACCAGTACCTCCCCGTCCTGGGGAAGATCGCCCAGTTCTGCAAGACCCCGAAGAACCTCGCGCGACTCGACGAAATCGAGAGCACCGATCAGTTCTTCAAGGTGCTGGAGCAGGCCGATGTCTGAGAGCAGCGATGCCTGAACGGAGCGAGAAGCTGGATACGACGATCGATCTGCTGATCGCGCTGCAGGACCTCCTCCAGCTCAAGCGCGACCTCACGGACAACAACTACGGGGAGCTGGGCTTCCAGACCGGTGACCCGATCGCGATCGACAAGGAGATCGAAAGCCTGAAATCCGAGATCGATCCGGCGATCATGCGTCGATACGAGACGATCCGGCGAAAGTACGATCGCCCGCTCGTTCCGGTGCGACGCGGAGTATGCTACGGCTGCTTCGTGAAGTTCCCCACCGCGCGACTCGCCGAGATGGACGATCGTGACGTGCCCATCCTGTGCGAATCCTGCGGCCGGATGCTCTACCAGATCCCCTAGCCCCCGCACAGACCAGAGGGCGCTCAAAACGGCCAAGTTCAAGGCGGGCGATCGAAGACGTCCGAGGCGTAGCGGAGTCTACGCCGCAGGACGGCTGAGTGAGCCCAACGCCGAAATTGGTAGCTTTCAGCGCCCGATCTACCCTTGGGTGGCGGACAGGACCCTCAGCCTCCCCAACGCCTCGATCTCGCCGGTATCCAGCTTGTAGAAGTAGAACCCGGCGGGAACGAAATTCCCCGACCCGTCGCTGCCGTCCCATGCCACCCGATGGGTGCCCCGCTCCTCCATGCGATCGACCAGCCGGACGACTTCCTGCCCGATCAGGTTGAAGACCGAGAGGGTGACCCTGCTGTCTGCGTCCAGATGATAGGTGAAGATCGTGGGGCTGACGCCGGGAGTGAACGGATTCGGGAAGTTCTGCTCGAGCCGGATCCCCGGACGGGTCTCGGTCTGGGCGGGGAGCGAGGTCGCGCTCGCGAGAAGCGTCAGGGCGAGCGCGATGCCCGCGGCGCCGAGCCAGGGGCAAGGGGCCCGCCTAAGGGATCGGCGTAACCCAGGCGTCCCGATAGCCCGCCGCCGCGACACGGGCGCGCTCCGCTTCGGCTTCCTCCCGCGTAGAGAAGCGGCCGACGAAGACGCGCACGCGGTCGCCGTCCCGCTCGTACCACCGCGCGAGTCGCGGAAAATCGCTGGCGATCTGTCGGATGCGGACGAAGGCTCCGGTCTCAGACTCGAATGCTCCCAGCTGCAGGGTCCAGTCTCCCCCGGGCGGGAGAGGCTCGGTGATGATCCCTGCATTATACGGGCCTTCGTCGTCAAGGGTTCCGAGGAGCTCCTCGGTGGAGGGGTCGCCCCCCGCCTCCAGCTCCTGGTCCGCCGAAGCCGGTGCCACCTCTTCGGGGTGGACCGAATCGGGGTGCACGAAGGGCTCGTACACTCCCGCCGCCAGGGCGTCGGCCTGAGTTTCGAACTCCGGTCGAGCGGCCTCCCGCGCGGCGGCGAGCTCCGGATCGTCGGTCCGGTCGCCGGCGGCCCCTGCAGGTGGGCGGCCCGCCCCACCTCCCCCGCAGGCGGACATTAGGAACGTGCAGACCATGACCGCGATCGCCGCCGGGCGGAGCCTCGGACGGGGGGTCACGGTCGGCCCGCCAGGACGCGACGGTTCCCTTCGCGCCGCGTGAGACCGCTGCGATCGAAGTACTCGAGGATCGGGATCAGGTATTTCCGCGTCACGCCGAAGAGCTCCTTGAACGCCCCTGTGTCCGCGCCCTCTTCCACCCCACCGAGACGCTCGATCAGCATCCGCTCCGCCTGCGCCAAGGCAGCCGGATCGGCGTACCAGTCGCCGGCGATCTTGATCACCCGGCCCCGGTCCTCCAGATGCCGCAGGAGGCTCCTCAGGCGCGCGGGGTCCACGCCGAGCTCCGCGGCCAGCGCGGGGGTCTCCGGCGGCTCGAGGCCGGCCCGGCCGTACAGCTCCAGCGCCCGCTCGACCACATCCCGGTCGTTCGCGCCGAGCTCGATCCGGTGTCCCGCCCGGGCGAGCGACGCCCCGACCCGCTCCACCTGCCCCGCTTCCACGAGCGCGTCGATCGCCGACTCGACCAGGGTCGCGGGCGCTCGACCCGCGGCTCGGCGGGCGACCTCGAGAGACATTCCAGGGCGCAGAGGCTCCCGGGCGTGGAACTCCGCGAGCGCGGAGACGATCCGCTCCATGAGCGCCTCGCGCGCGGACACCGCGAACCACCGGCCCCCGCGCTGCTCGATCCGCCCGCTCGCGAGCCGAATCGCTCGAGCCAGATCCCGTGTCCCGAGTCCGGTCGCGATCGGCAGGGCCGCCTCTTCGATCCCCGCCGCCCCCGCGAGCTCGAGCGCGAGCTCCAGCCTCTCCGGCTTCCCCGCGGACTCGAACTCGGCCAGGCTCCGGGCGCGCTCGGACCGCGCCGCGCCGCGCAGACGCCGGCCACCGAGCGCGAGGATCCGGCCGCCTCCGACCGTCGTGACCGGGCTCCAGGCCCGGAGCACGAACCGGTCGCCGACGGCGGCAGCGATCGGCTCGTCGAGCTCGAGCAGGGCCAGCCCCACACCGCCCGGCTCCACCTCCCGTCCTTCGTGCCACCGCAGCCTCGCCATCGCCTCCGTCGTCCCGTGATGGACCCGCACCCGGTCACGCGATCGAACGGCGCGGGGGGCCGACGGCGAGAGCCAGGCCCGAACCTCGACCCGGGTCTCCGGGCGCCAGGGCACTTCGGGCCCGACCAGCGTCGTGCCCCGCCCGAAGGCGTGGCCGGCACCGGCCAGTCCCAGGGCAGCCCGGCAGCCCGCTTCGGCGCCTGCGACGGTCGCGCCGTGCACCTCGATCGAGCGAACCCGCGCACGCTCTCCCGACGGGAGCCCGACGACCGTGTCGCCCGTCGCCAGCTCCCCGCTCCACACGGTACCGGTCACGACGGTCCCGACTCCGGCGATCGCGAAGGCGCGGTCCACGGGCAGGCGGAAGGGAAAGTCGTCCTGCCGGCCGGTGGCACTGGTCACCGCGCGCGCGAGCTCGGCGCGGAGCGCCTCGACCCCGACCCCGGTCCGGCTCGACACCCGGACGATCGGAGCGTCCGCGAGCGGAGTCTCCGCGAGCTCCTCGCGGACCGTCTCCGCGACGAGCTCGGCCCATTCGGGGTCCACGAGGTCCGCCTTCGTGATCGCCACGACCCCGCGGCGTATGCCCAGCGCCTCCAGCACCAGCAGGTGCTCCCGGCTCTGCGGCATCATCCCCTCGTCGGCGGCGACGACGAACAGGACGGCGTCGATCCCGCTGGCGCCCGCCACCATGTTCCGGACGAACCCCTCGTGTCCCGGAACGTCGACGACGCTCGCCGGCGGCGTACCCGGTCCCAGGTCCAACGGCGCGAATCCGAGGTCGATCGAGATCCCGCGGCGGCGCTCCTCCGGAAGCCGGTCCGTGTCCACGCCCGTCAACGCGGCGACCAGCGCCGTCTTTCCATGGTCGATGTGGCCCGCCGTCCCGACGACGCGAGGAAGCCCTTCGGCGGCGACAGGATCCTCTCTCATCCGGCGCCCCCGGCGGGCGGGCGCACGTCGGCATGCCAGGCGACGAAGCGGAGCACCAGATCCTGCACGCGTCGCTCGTCCGCCTCGCGACCGTCGAGCTCCTCGAGCAGGGTCCAGTCCGGGTGATGGTAGAGGGTGAGGATCGCGTATTCGTCACCCGTCAAGGCGCTCCAGGAGCGGTCGGGCGCGGCACACGCCATGCACACGAGCCCGCCCGCTTCAATCGAAAGCCGCAGCGGTCCGCCGTCAGGTAGCTCGCGCCCGCACCCCAGGCATGCGTCGAGCTGCGCGGCCAGCCCGAGCCTGGCCGCCGCGGCGGCGCGATGATACGCCTGCCAGCGCGCGAGACGACCGGCCGGAAGCCGCTCGAGGCGTTCCAGCGCCTCTACCGCGAGCGCGTAGATCGGCTCGGCGGGGGCCCCGTCCGGAAGCAGGGCCCGCAGAAACCGGAACCACTGCCCGGCTGCCTCCAGGCGCTCGAGCGAGGCCAGAATGTCCCGATGGTCGGCGAGGACCTCGGCCTGGGACAGGGTCTGGATCTCGCGCCCGGGACGGTCATAGTAGGTGACGTCCAGTCGGCGGAACGGATCGACCGCCGCCCCGAGCCGGCTCCGGGGGCGCCGAGCGCCTTTCGCGATCACCGGCACCACACCGCGATCGCGCGTCAACAGGCGGTAGATCATGCTCGTCTCGCCGAAGCGGAACGCTTTGAGGACGAAGGCCTCGGTCCGGACGATGGACATCAGAGCCAGTGCAGCAGGAAATACGACGCGGAGCCGAGGATCAGCAGGAACGAGAGCATGTCGGTCATCGTCGTCAGGAATACGGAGGAGGACACCGCCGGATCGAGCCCAATCCGATCGAGCAGCAGCGGAAACGCCGCCCCCCACGTAGCTCCCAGGCCGATCGCGAGCCACATCGACGCGCCCACCACGAGCCCCACGCGCGCGCTGCCCTGCCAGATCCCGCCCGCCACGGCGAGGAGGAGCGCGACCAGTCCACCGATCACGAATCCGGCTCCGATCTCGCGCCACAACGAGCGGCCCGGCCTCGTCGGCGCGCCCGCGAGTGCCAGTTTCCGCACGGCGACCGTGGTCGCCTGGATGGCGGAGTTCCCCGCCATCGCGGCGATTACCGGCATGAAGACCGCGATGAACGCGAGCCGTTGGATCGTGCTCTCGTATTGAGCCACCACCAGCGCGCCCAGCCCCGATGTACCGAGCGTCACCAGCAGCCACGGAGTGCGGGATCGGACGATCTCCAGAGCGGACGCGTGCGCCTCCTCCTCCTGGTGCACGCCCGACAGCCGGAACAGGTCCTCTGTCGTCTCCGCCTCGATGATGTCGATGACATCGTCGACCGTGATGCGCCCGAGGAGACGTTCGAACTCGTCGACGACGGGAATGGAAATGAGGTTGTACTTCGCGATCATGCGCGCGACCTCTTCCTGGTCCACCGTGGGGCGGACCCGGATGACGTCACGATCCATGATCTCGCTCACCGGGGTCCTACCGTCGGCAAGGATCAGGCCCTGCAGCCCGAGAGTCCCCACCAGCCGCTCGTCCTCGTCGACGACGTATACCGTGTAGAAATCGCTGACCTCGCGGCCCCGGAGCCGGACCGCGAGGATCGCCTCGTCGGCGGCCAGGTCCTGCGACACGCTGACCAGCTCGGTGGTCATCACGCCGCCGGCCGACTCCTCGTCGTAGCGCATCAGGGCGGCGATCTCGCGTGATTCCTCCGGCTCGATCCGCTCCAGGATCTGACGCGCGTCCTCGCTCGGAAGCTCCGCCAGGATGTCCGCGGCGTCGTCGAGCTCGAGCTCCTCGAACAGCTCGTGGACGTCCTGTTCCTTGACGCTTTCGAGGAGGGCTGGCCAGGCTCCCTCCCCGACTTCGGTCAGGGTTTCCGCGCGCAGGGCGGCGGGGATACGGCGAAAGAAGTCGGCTCGCTCCTCGGGATCGAGGGCGTCGATGATCTCGGCCAGGTCGGCGGGATGGAGCTCGGCGATCAGCTCGTCGACGCTCGTATCCGGTGCCCCCGCTTCGATGGAAGCGCGGATGCGCTCCATGCGCTCGCGGGTGTCGACGTGCTCGCTCAGACTTCTACCTCGGGCGAATGCGGCGAACGTGAAGGTGAGTCAATCTCCGCGATGCTCCGATGGCCGTCAACGCCGGTCCCCGTCCGCGGCGTCCCGGCTCGCCGTCCGGCTGTCGTGCTCGTCGCGGATCTCGCCCACCAGCTCCTCGACGAGGTCCTCCATCGTGACCATCCCGATCGCCCGGCCGGATCGCACGACGATCGCGAGGTGGCAGCGGCGGCGCTTCATCTCCAGCAGGAGATCGTCGCACGGTGTCGCGGGCTGGGTAAAGACGACCGGTCTGGGCCTCGGGCGCTCGTCCGCCGACAGCCGGAAGAGGTCGAAGACGTGAACCATTCCCATGATCCGGTCCGGCGTACCGCGGAACAGCGGGATGCGCGAGTACCCCGTGCGTCGGATCGTGCGCGTGATCTCCCCCGCTCGCGCGTCCGCCGGAGCGACGACCATCTGCTCCCGCGGAGTCATCACCGCTTCCACCGGAGTGCGCCCGAACTCGAACACGCCGGCGATGATCTCCCGTTCCTCGGGCTCCACGATCCCCACGCGCTCGCTCTCGAGCAGCAGCGTCTCCAGGCTCCGACGGCTGAACGCCGCGCCACGCTCGATGCGGATTCCCGTCAGGGCCAGGAGCGCCCGACTCGCACGGTCGGCCCCGGCGGTGAAGGGCCGGAACAGCCACCCGCAGCCCAGCAGAATCCACGAAACGGCGCCGAACAGCCGAGGACCCCTGGCCCGCGCGACGGCCCGCGGGATGATCTCGCCGAACACGTAGAGCGCGGGCAGGACCGCCAGGCACACCCAGGCCGCCAGACTGTATACCCCGAGGCCGGCGCCCCGACCTCCGCCCGCGATCGCCTCGGCGGCCAGCGCGCCCGCGGAAGTCGCCGCGAGCGCGTGGCCGACCATGATCGGGCTGAGCAACCTGTGGGGATGGTCGAGCGCGTCGTCGGGGATCCAGCCTCCGCGGATCGTTTCCCGGACCCAGTGCCGCAGCCTCAGCCGTCCCACCGAAACGAGCGCAAGCTCGGCCAGCGAGAAGAACCCCGCCGCGAGGATCGCGGCCGCCACGGCCAGCCAGAACGCGATCATCGGGCGCCCTGTCCTTCGTTGCCTGGTTCCTCGCGGGGCCAGGCCAGCAGCCGCACGATACGCTTTCCCTCAACCGCTTCGACCTCGAACTCCCAGTCCCCGATCGCCACCGTGTCGCCCACCGCCGCGACCCGGGCAAGCTCGCGCGCGACCAGCCCGCCCACCGTCTCCACTTCGTCCACCTCGATGTCGCCGCCTGTGAGATCGTTGAAGTCGTCGGCGTCGAGACGCCCGTCCAGGCGCAGCACCCCGTCCTCCAGCGGCACGACCAGGGGCTCTTCGATGTCGTACTCGTCCTGGATCTCCCCCACGAGCTCCTCGAGGATGTCCTCGAGGGTCACGATCCCCGCCGTGCCCCCGTACTCGTCGATCACGACGGCCATGTGGATGTGCCCGCGCTGAAACTCGCGCAGGAGATCGTCGATCTTCTTCGCCTCCGGCACGAAGGTGGCCTCCACCAGGATGTCCGTGAGCCGATCCGGTGCTTCGGAGGCCCCGTGGGCGATCGCAAGCAGGTCCTTCGCGTAGACGACGCCGAGGATCGCGTCGAGCGTCTC
>JAICNR010000014.1 GCA_025931135.1 Gemmatimonadota bacterium
GGCGCCGAGGCCCCACCCCCCCATACCTGTGCGCGCCGCACCGGGCTCTGTTGCCCGCGGCCCGCGGCGCCTCTTCCGCGGCGTCCAGAAAGGTCCGCCGCTGGAAGAACGAGGAGCGCAACGACGCAGATGAGCCGTTTCGAGCGACCTCTGTTCTCGGTCCGTGCGTCATCGGCCCCCGAACCTATCCGCGTCCCCGCCCGGCGCCACACCGCGCGACCAGGCCCAGGGAGAGAGAGTGACGAGAGGGGGAAGGATCAGCGAACAGAACGCGAGTGCGCCCAGACCGCCGCGATTCTGGTGCCCTGCCAGGAGGTCGCTCAGGGTGGTCCAGATGCAAGGCGGGCGACGAGGCTCTTCCGAGGCGTGGTAACTCCCACGCCGCAGGAAGAACGAGGAGCCCAACGCCGCAGATGGGCCGCCCTCAGCGACCGACCAACTAATCGGCGATGGCGTCTGGGAAGATGTATCGCAGAGGATCGATCGGCCTTCCGTTCTCGTGCACTTCGTAGTGCACGTGAGGCGCGATCGAGAATCCGGTCGATCCCACCAGCGCGATCGTGTCTCCGCGTTCGACCTCCTGGCCGGCCCGCACGACGACGCGCGCGGCGTGGGAGTAGGTCGTGCGGATTCCGTGGCCGTGGTCGATCTCGACGAAGTTCCCGTGGCCGTTCTCCCAGCCGGATTTCGAGACCGTGCCGGCGGCGGTGGCCACGATCGGGCTCCCTCGGCGGGCGGAGATGTCGATTCCGTAGTGGGGCCGGACGTCGTGGAAGATCGGGTGGCGGCGGTGGAGCGAGTAGGTGCTGGAGAGGAAACCGGAGGCGGGCCAGATCGAGGGGGTCGCGCCGAAACGCGCCCGCTTGGCCGCGATCGATTTCCGAACGTCCTCCATGCTGCTCGCCACGAGCTCACTGCGCCGGAGCAGCATGTCGAGCGAGCTCGAAATCCCGCTGATCCGGTTGCCGAGCTCCCGGTCGCCGCCCACGTCGATCGGGTCGAGCGAGGGATGGCCCGGACCGCCCACACCGACCGCCTGTACCTCGACCGGGACCGCGGGGAGGTCGGCCACGAGCCGCAGCTCCTCCTCGCGTCCGAGCAGGGTCTCCAGGCGCTGGCCGAGCTCATCGGTCTTGCCCTGGAGGCTCGCGAGCTCGCTCCGGAGGCGCGCGTTCTCGTGGGCCAGGGCGGGCGACGTCCCCGGGCCAGAGACGAGCCAGGCGCCGGCGCCCGCGGCGATCGCGAGCACCCCGCAGGCGCAGCACAGGGCGCCGACCACGGTGCGCCGCGTCGTGCGAAACGACCGGACGTTGCTGTTTTCGTGAGGGATGAACATGAACGTTCCGAACCGATCGGACACCTGGAGCCTCCCGGGGGGTGGATCGATGATGTGGGCGGGTCGTCGATCCCGCCAATGAATGTGGAACGATGACGCTTTCAGGGGAGCGAAAAGCTGGAGTAGCCTACCACCTCGCCGGGTCCCTGTCAACCGAAATCCGTCCGAAAATGTGGTCAAAACAGCTCTATGTTGACGGCTCCCATGGGGTCTTCCTGGATCGCCGTCATCAGGTCACGGAGACCCTGACGGAGTACCCGGATCTGGATGTACAGTTCCTGGTCCCGAAGGAGCCGGCCGAGCGTGCCCTGGCCGGAATCGATCTTCCGGGACAGCGCGGAAACTTCCGCGCGGAGGCCTTCGACCGCCTCGAGGAGCTCGACGGGATCCGCCCACTCGTCGAATGTGGTCATGGAGTCGGCCGACAGGGCGGCGATGTCGGCCCGGAGCGCCTCGACGTTCGCTTTGAGCCGGCCATCGGCCCGCCACCCGGGAACGAGGCCCGGACCTTCGTCCAGGGAGCGGAGGAGACTCTGCGCCCGGTCCTCGAATCGGTCGACCCCACCGTAGAGCGGAGAGTCGAAGTCCACCAACCGACCGGCGGTCCCGGCCCCCGACTCGACTTTCTGCTGGAGCTCGGTGCCGAGGAACGCGATCTCCTGGATCTCGTTCGCGGCGCGACCGACCCGCGCCAGGACGAGGTCGAGGTCGACCGAGGCCACGGTCGGGATCGTCGTCTCGGGCTCGAGGGCCTGCTCCCGGACGTCTCCGGACGTGATCTTGACGTAGCGCTCGCCTCCCATCCCCAGGCTCGCCAGCTGCGCGCGCGACCGCAGCGTGATGTGGGGCCGGAACCGCTCCTCGACCGAAAGCTCGATACGGATGTCGCGGTCGCGAGGGAGGGGAACGGGGCGCCCGAGGGAGTCCAGGATGGTGAGCTGCCCGACCGCTTCGGGCGAGAGGATCGCCACGTCGACCACGGACCCCGCGGGCGCCCCGCCTACTTCGACGGGCGATCCCACCCTCAGGCCCCCGGCGTCGTCGAGGTTCACGTAGAGAGTGTATGTCTCCGGCCGGAGGGGCCCGCGGCCGGATCCCAGTCCGATGACGACGAGGAGCGCGAGCAGGCTCACGGCCACCACCGTGATCCCGAGTCGGAGCTCTCTCCACGAGGGCTCGCTCCGTCGAGGGCTCATCGGGGTATCGTCACGCCGTCCGCGCCTCGAGTCGGGGATAGACCGGGTCCCCGGCCATGATTTCCTCCCCGTCCAGGATCCCCCAGACGAGGTCCGCGGCTTGGGGGACGGCGGGCCTTCCCAGCGATCGCAGGATCCTCCCCGCTACGTCCGGCATGACCGGGTAGAGGAGCGCCGCGGAGAGCCGCACGGCCTCGGCTGCGTGGAGGAGGGTCGCCGCCACGTCCCGCAGGGCGGCCGGGTCCTTCGCCTTCTTCCACGGGGCGCTCCGCTCGAGATACTCGTTCGTGGCCGAGACCAGCTCGATCACGGATCCAAGCGCGGTATGGATCCGCCACTCCCGCCACGCGCTCGCCACCCGCCCCCCGCCCTCGCCTGCCGTCAGCCGCTGCGCCGTGGACGCGAGGAACGCCTCGTCTCCGCCCCCGCCTGCATCGGGGCGCGCCGGGAGCCGACCGTCGAGATAGCGAACCGCCATCTTCGTCACCCGCGAATGGAGGTTGCCCAGGTCGTTCGCGAGGTCGGCGTTGAGCCGTTGGACGAGGGAATCGTACGAGTACGTACTATCTTGTCCCAACGTCATCTCCCGCAGCAGATAGTAGCGCAGACCATCCACCCCGAAGACCGGGGTGAGGTCCGCCGGCCGGACCGCGTTTCCGGTCGACTTCGAGATCTTCGACCCCTCCCACAGCCACCACCCGTGCCCCAGGATCTGGCGCGGGAGGCCCCAGCCGAGCGCCATCAGGATGGTGATCCAGTATACGCTGTGCGTCGTCAGGATGTCCTTGCCGATCAGGTGCACGTCCGCCGGGTGCTCGTTCCAGGCGCTGATCGCACGGCGGGCGGTCGCCTCGGGCGTTTCTCCAGCCCGCGGGTCGACCGCGCCGGTAACGTAGTTCAGGAGAGCGTCCACCCACACGTAGGTCACGAACCCCGGATCCCACGGGAACGGGATCCCCCAGGCGAGGCGTTCCACGGGGCGCGAGATGCAGAGATCGGCCAGGGGCTCGCGGAGAAACCCGAGGACTTCGTTCGCGCGGGACTCCGGCAGGATGAAGCCGGGGTTCTCGCGGATATGCTCGACCAGCGCGTCGCGGAAGGCGCTCATGCGGAAGAACCAGTTCCGCTCCTCGATCTCCTCGACCGGCTTCCCGCACTCGGGGCAGCGGCCCCCGACGAGGTCCTTCTCCGTCCAGTACCGCTCGTCCGAGACGCAGTACCACCCCGTGTACGCGTCCTGGTACAGGAGCGGCCGGCCGTCCGGAGCCGTCCCCTCCTTCAGCCCCTCCAGCGCGATCCCCACCACGGCCACGTGGTCGGGGTCCGTCGTCCGGATGAACCGGTCGTAGCGGATCTCGAGCGCGTCCCACTCCGCCTTCCAGATCGGCGCGAGGTCGTCGACGTGCGCCTGCGGCGTGAGGCCACGAGCGAGCGCCGCGCGCTCGACCTTGTCCCCGTGCTCGTCCGTGCCGGTCAGAAAGCGGACGTCGTCGCCCATCAGCCGCCGCTCCCGCGCCACGGCGTCGGCCAGGATCGTCGTGTACGCGTGACCGATGTGCGGGCGGTCGTTGACGTAATAGATCGGCGTCGTGAGGTAGTAGCGGGTCACGGCGACAATCTACGGCGCTGAGTCACCGTCTCGCACGGCGTCGGCTGCGGGCAGTTCAGGGGGCGAGCGCGCGCAGCGCCGCCCAGTAGAGCAGCGCGGGGGACTGATTGCTCCAGACCCGGTCGCGCGCCTCGTGCACTCCGCGCGCCATCGCGCTCAGCCGCACCGCGCCGTGTCGCCGCGCGGCCTCGCGGTAGCGCGGCAGGAGCTCGGGATGGTGGAGCGCGACCGCCTCTTCACCGTCTCCGAGCGCCACCGCGAGCGCGTCCTCGACGATCCCGCCCAGGAACTCGAACACGTGGTCGTGCGACTCGCGGACGCGCGGGAGCTCGGACTCGACGAGGAACCGGTAGGGGCTCCCCTCGCCCTCGACCCCGATCTGGAACAGCTCGAGCGCGAGCTCCTTCAGCGCCAGGATCGCCGGGTCGGCCAGGGCCAGCGCGCGGCCCGGCCGGCCCTCCGCGAGCGCGGTCAGCGCCGCCGCCTCCGCCGGGGGCAGCCCGAGACGCTCGTCCACGAACGCTCGCACCTCGCGATCGTCGAGGGGCGGGAACCCGAGCGCCTGGACCCGCGAGTGGATCGTGGCGGGGAGCGCGTCGGGCCGCGTGGCGGTGAGGACGAAGCGGGTCCGAGGCGGCACTTCCTCGAGGAGTTTCATCAGCATCCCGGTCGGCTCGTTCCCCTCGGGGTGACGGTCGACGTCGCCGAGCAGGAACAGCTGCTCGTCCGCCTCGTACGGCGGGCGACTCGCCTGGCGCGCGATCGTGTGGAAGTCCTCCATGCGGAACGACGCCGGGTGCTCGTACGCCGCGGGCTCGGTGGGCCGCCCGGCGCGTCGCGCGAGGTCCGCCCCCCGGGCCGCGTCGCCGTAATGCGATTCCGCCGGGCGCGGGAAGTACCAGTGCACGTCGGGGTGGGCGGCGCGAAAGATCCGATGACACGCCGAGCAGCGCCCGCACGGCTGGCCGGCGTCCCCCGTCGCACCCAGTCCGAGACCGGCCTGCGGGTCTCCCTGGCAGAGGAGCCGCTGCGCGAGCCAGCGCGCGGCGGTCTGCTTGCCCACACCCGTCGGCCCGTGGAACAGGAGCGCGGCGCCCAGGCGGCCGCGGGCTAGCGCCGCGTTCAGCGCGTCCCGGATCCGCGCGTGGCCGAAGAGCTCGATCCGCTCCGTCGTCTCGGTCACCTGCGCCTCAGCCAACCGATCGGGTCGACGGCGCGACCCCCCTGGCGGATCTCGAAATGCAGCTTCGGCCCCACCAGGCTCCCGGACTCGCCCACCGTGCCGATCGACGATCCCTTCGCGACCCGCTGTCCGATCGAGACGGCCGCGCGGTCCAAATGTGCGTAGAGCGAGTAGTCGCCCCCGTCGTGGTCGACGATGATCATCAGGCCGTAGCCGCCGTTGAAGTCCGCGTAGACGACCTCTCCCGCCTCGACGGCCCGAACCGGGGTCCCGCGGGCGGCACGGATATCGATCCCGTTGTTCACGACTTCGGTGTTGTAAACCGGGTGGCGCGAGCGCCCGAACCGCTCGACGATCTCCCCATCGACGGGCCAGTCGAGCGCGCCGAAGTCACCGGTCAGGGTCGAAGCCGCCGGGGCGGGTGCGTCGCGCCCAGCCTCCTCGGCCTCGCGCCGGGCAAGCTCCTCGCGCTCGGTGCGGCGGCGTTCGAGCGTCGTCAGGAGCGATTGGATCCTACGCGTTTCGGCCTCGAGCGCCGCCGCCGCCTCGAGTTGCTCCGAGCGCCGGGACTTGACCTGGGTCAGCGCACGCTCCCGGTCGCGCTCGGTGACCGAGAGGCTCTGGACTTGCTCGACCCGCTCCTCGCGCGCTTCAGCGAGCCCGGTTCGCGCCTCCTCGAGCTGGGACCGGTTGCGGCGGATCGTGTTTTCGAGCCGCTCGATCCGCGCCAGCAGCCGCCGGTCCTGTTCGGCAACCAGACGCAAATACTTGTAGCGTCCCAGAATCTCGGCGAACGAGTCGGCCATGAGGAGAACCTGGAAGTTCCCGAAGCTCCCGAGCTTGTAGATCGTGCGCAGGCGCCGCGCCAGGATCTGCCGCTTGACCGCCAGCTCGTCCTGCGCGCGGGCAAGCTCCTCGGTGGTGGACTCGATCTGCTGGGAACGCTGTTCGATCTCGTCCTCGAGCGTCGTGACGAGCTCCCGCGTCAGCCCGATCTCGTTCTCGACCCGCCGCAGCTCCTGCAGCACGCTCGATTCCTGACGCCCCAGTCGCGCCGCTTCCTCCCGCTTCTGCCGGATCTCCTGCTGGAGCCGTTCCAGGCGCGCGCGCTGTGCCTCCAGCTCGCTCTCCACGTCCTGCGCCGAGACGAGCGACACCGCTCCCGCGACGAGCCCGAGAAGAACCGTGGCCGCGAGCGCGAACCGCCTCACCACGAGGACAAGTGACGGCGCAGCGTGACGATCGAGGCCACGGCTCCCAGCGCGCCGCCGAGGAGCACCCCGCCCGCGACCTGGAGCGGCGAGTAGAACGTGAGCGAGACGACTCTTTGCTCGAGGAGCGAATACGTCAGGGTCAGGAGCACGAGCGCCACGACGGCCCCGATCACGCCCTTCGCGAACCCTTCGATCACGAGCGGCCGGGCGATGAATGCACGCGTCGCGCCGACCATCTTCATGATCGCGATCTCGTCCTCGCGCGAGATCAGAACGATGTTGATCGTGGCTCCGATCGCGACGAACGCGATGGCGGCGAAGACCCCGCCCATGACGAGGCCCAGAAACAGCGACAGATCCTGCAGAAAGTCGAGCTTCTGCACCCAGTCCTCGCCGTACTTGATCTCTTCTACGAACGGGAAACGCGCGACTCGCGTGGCCACATCGCCGACGTCGGACGCGTCGCGGAAACCGTCGCGCAGGGCGATCTCGACGGAGGCCGGGAGCGGATTCGCCTCGAGGTCCTCGTACAGCTCGGCGTAATCCGTGAGCTCGGCGCGCGCGCGCTCCAGCGCGTCCTCCTTCGACAGATATGCGATCGAGTCGACTTCGGGATATGCGGCCACCTCGCGCATCAGCGCCGATGTCTCGGTAGGATCGGTGCCGTCGACGAGGTAGGCGATGACCTCGACCCGCTCCTCCACTCCCTCGAGCACCCGATCGATGTTCGTCCACACGAGCCCGAAGACCGACAGCGTGTAGAGTGCGAAAGCGATGGTGGCGATGGAGAGGGCGGTGAGGAGCGGGGAGCGGCGGAACGCAAAGAACGCCTCGCGGGACGTGTAGGCCATCAGCCGGCCGCTCCCCCGCCGTTCGCCGTGTCGCGAACGATTCGCCCCTGATCGAGCTCGATGATCCGCGCTCGCGGGTGCTCGCCGAGAAGCGTGCGGTCGTGGGTCACGAGGAGGACCGCCATCCCGCGCAGGTTGATGTCCTTGAAGACCCGCAGGATGTCGAGCGCGACCTTGGGATCCAGGTTCCCGGTCGGCTCGTCGGCCAGCAGGATGAAGGGATCGTTCACGAGCGCCCGCGCGATCGCCACCCGTTGCTGCTCGCCGCCCGAGAGCTCAGACGGCAGGTGATCGGCCTTGTCGGACAGGCCGACGGCGGCCAGCGTGCGGAGGACCTTGGGGGAGATCTGCTCCGCGGACGCACCCGTGACCTCGAGCGCGAACGCGACGTTCTCCCGCGCGGTGCGGTTCTTGAGAAGGCGGAAGTCCTGGAACACGATCCCGAGCCGGCGGCGGAGCGCCGGGATGTCCCGCGTCCGGATCCGATCGGAAGCGTAGCCCGAGACCCGCACGGTCCCGCTCGTCGGCCGCTCCTCCATCGTAACCAGCTTGACGAGCGTGGTCTTGCCCGCTCCCGAGGGACCGGTCACGAACGTGAACTCGCCCTTTCGCAGGTGGAATGTGACGTCGGTCAGGGCGGCGCCCGTGCGGGGGTATTCCTTGTGGACGCCCTGGAACAGGATCATGCGGCCCGGGGGTCGGCGCTCACGCGGTCAGGCGCCCTGGAGCACGCGTTCCGGCGGGATCCGGATGTCGACGTAGACTTGGCTCCGCAAGCGCTCGACGAACGACTCCTCCGCCTTCTGCTGCTCGAGCTGGCTGCGGAGCCGCGGCGCGATCTCCTCGTAGGTGATCACCTCTCCCCCGCCCGAGCCACGCGAGATGATCACGCTGAAGCCGGTCGGCGTCTCGACCACGGTCGCCTGGCCGGGATCGAGCCCTTCGAGACCCCTGGCGTAGACCGGTGGGACCTGCGATTGGCCTAGCTCGATCACCTCGGCCGAGATCGAGTCGCCCGGCATCAGCGCCGCCTGCAGGCTGTCGACGTCCGCGCCTCCGTTCACGGCCGCGGCGAGCTCGTCCGCCCGCAGCCGCGCGGCGTCGCTGTCGGCATCCGAGCGGCCGAACGCGATCAGGATGTGCCGCACCCGCACCTCCTCTTCGCGCTTGTCCAGGACCTGCATGACGTGGTAGCCGAACAGCGTTTCGACCGGCCCCACGAGCTCGCCCGTCGGGCTCTCGAACCCCGCGCGCTCGAACGGCTCGACCATCCGGTCACGACCGAACCACCCGACATCGCCGCCATTCTCGCTCGAGGCCGGATCGTCGGAGTGCTGCCGCGCCGCGGTCGCGAAGTCGATCGTGCCCGCGCGAAGCTCGGCCAGGATCCGCTCGGCCTCGGCGCGTGCCTCCTCGCGCACGTCGTCGGACGGCGACAGCAGGACCGGAATCTCCTCGAAGCGGACGGTCTGCGGGCTCCGGCCGAAGCTCTCCCGGTTCTCCTCCCAGAACTCCCTCACCTCGGCCTCCGACACCGCTCGCGTGATGATCTCGCTCCGGTGCAGGTCCAGATACGCCTGCCCCAGCAGCTCCCGCCGCTTGCGTTCCATGATGTCGGCTCGATACGCCGCCAGCGTCCCCCACTGGCTTTCCCCGAGCTGGCGCAGGAATTCCTGCTCGCTCGGGAAGCGAGACTGGATCCGCGCCACCTCCTCGTCCGCCTCCTCCACCACTCGCTCGTTGTCCACCTGGATCGACGTGTCGCGCTCGGCGGCGACCAGGATCACGAGGTCGCGTACCATCTGCTCGAACGCCTCGAGCGCGAGATCGCGCATGTCGGGCGACGTGGGGTCGACCCCGAGTTGGCCCGCGAGGACCTGGGTCTGGTCGCGCCACTCCGACTCGAGGAGCAGATGGTCGCCGACCACCGCCAGGATCCGGTCCGTGGGAAGCGCGGCGGCGGGGGGGGAAACGTCTTGCGCGCGCGCGGCTGTCGCGATGAGCGAGAGCGCCAGCGCGATGCCGGAACTACGGAGCACCCGGAGCCTCCGTCGCGCCGCCGGGCGCGGTCGCGCCCGCCGGGGGCGGTCCGCCGGTCACGGGCTGCGATCCGCCCCGAGGTGCCGGACCGGGCTCCGGGATCCCCTCCGCCTCGCGGTTCTGCCGCAGGACCCGCAGCACGTCGTCATAGGTGTCGGTGTTCCGCGTGACCTCGATGGCGCTCTCCTGGGAGTCCGCGATCGCCGCCAGCGTGGCGCGCTGCACCTCCGCGCTCGACATCTCTTCCAGCCGCTGCGCCCCGAGCACTTGCCGGATCTCCGCCGCCACCTCTTCGAACGGGCGGTCCGCGTAGAATTCCGTGTGCTCGTCGTAATAGCGGCGCACCTCGGCGTCCTCGACCTGCAACCGGGCCTGTGAAGCATCCCGCAGATACGCGGAGAGGAGCAGCTGGTCGATCCGCTCGTCCAGTTGTCCCTGACGGACGGAGTCCAGCTCGGTCTTCGCCTCGGTCGCCCGCGCGAGCATGATCTTCTGCTGCGCCATGGAGGCCAGTGCCTGGACGAACCCCGGCTGATCGAGATCGTTGATGACCTGACGGTTTCCTGGAGGCAGGACCTCGTACAGGCCCCAGATCTCTCCCAGCGTGATCGTGCCGCCCTCGAACGTGGCGAGGACGAGCTCCCGTTCACCGCCCTGGGGCGGGCGCTGGCCGTCGAGGATTCCGATCAGCGAGTCGATGTTCGCCTCGTAGAACTCGAGCCGGCTGGTCTCCATGAGCTGCGTCACGTACCGATCCTCAACCTCGTTCTGCATCGGCCGCGCGAGCTGATCCTCGATCTCCTCCCGCATGTCCTCGAGCGCGGGCTTCTTCCTCTCCACGACCCGCAGGATGTGGTATCCGAACTGGGTCTCGATCACCGGCGCGAGGTCCCCGACCGGCGTCGCGAACGCGGCCGTCTCGAAGGGGGCGACCATCTGGCCGCGCCCGAACGGCTCCATGCGGCCTCCGTTCTGGGAGCTCGAGCCGTCGTCGGAATGCGCGCGGGCCGCCGCGGCGAAGTCCGCCCCGCCGCGAATCGCCACGAGCAGCGAGTCCGCTTCCCGTTTGGCCGCCTGCTTCTCCTCCGGCGTCGCTGTCTGCACCGCGCGGACGAGGATGTGGTCCACGGTCACCTGCTCGCCGACGTTCTGGTCGTACCACTCCTGGAGCTTCGCCTCGTCGACCCGCACGTCCTTCCAGATCACGTCGTCACGGAACTGGTTGAGGATGAGCGTGTTCCGCCACTCCTCCATCTGCAGGCTCTCGACCGGCGCCGGCGTATACCGCTCGCGCGCTCGCGCTAGGACGAGGTGCGCGTCGATCATCTCGTCCACCGCGCGCTCGACGTCGCGCACGTTCGCCCCATAGTTGGCGCGCTGCATGTAGCCCGCGACTTCCTCGACCGTGATCGTCTTGTCGCCCACGCGGGCGACCGTCGCGCTCTCCTCTTCCCCGCGGCTGCAGCCCACGAGGGCGGCGATCGTCAGCCCCAGCAGGGCGCGAGGAAGGATGAGGGGCCTGGTGGCCACGGATGCTCCTTCAGGTCTGGGTATGGGTTGCGATCTCAGAATGGTGGATCGTCCGAGAGGTCATGGTAGATCGGCCTCCGACGGGGTGCAAGGATCCACCCGCGCGGACATCACCGGGAGGTACCGATCCTACCCTGGGGGATCCGACTGGTTCCCGCTTCGTCGATGGATCGCCGTCGATCGCCGTCCGATCCCTCGCGGTCATCCCGGCAGCAGGCGCAATCCGATCGCGGCGACCGAGATCTCCCCGTACGCGAGCACGAAGAGGAACGCGACCACATAGGCCCAACGGAGGCCGCGATCCCGTTCGTCTGTCTGCGCGAGCCCCATGGCCAGGAGCGCCCAGCCGAACCCGGCCACGGGGGCGACCGCGTAGATCAGGATGCAAAATCCGATCAGGATCCAGTGCCGCGATATCCCGAGTTTCGGAACGAGGAAGGCGAGTGCGACGGCGAGCTCGAGGAGGAACAGCCCCCAGGTCGCCGAGGCCGCGAGAACCCGGAACGCGGTGGGCTCGACGAGGAAGCGTGGGTCGGCGAGCTCCGCGCCTTCGGGGAGAGGCGCGAAGAGGACTTCGCGATCGTACACGAGGTCCTCCGACGAAAGCCCACCGACGAGCCGGGTCGTCTGCTCGAAGCGCGGGTCCGTCAGCAACGTCACCCGGAAGAACCGGCCATCGAAGTACTCGGGGGACAGGACCTTCCATAGAACGGCCAGAGCGAACACGAGGCCGACGAGAAGCCGCGCGGAACGGGCGACGATCGCGGCCGGCTCGACGCTCCGCAGCCCCAGGAACACCGCGAGGCACCAGTAGCCCAGTAGGTAGGCGTGGTTGTCGGGAAGCGGCCAGTCGAGCGCGATGCGGATCCCGGTGAGGATCGCCAGCGCGAGCCACAGAGCGGGGGCGGCGAGCGCCCGACGATCGAGAATCCCCAGGGTCGCGAGGACGAGGATCGGAACCCGGATCGTCCAGTGCCCCCATGGCCGGAGGAGGAAATCCAGGAGCGTGAAGCGAAGGGCGGTCGGGATCGCCCGGATCACGCCGTCGGGGTCGACCTCACGGATCCGGCGGAACGGCGACCGTACGCTCGCGAAGAAGCCGGCGCGTGGGGGCGAGGCTCTTGGGGGCGAACTCGATGCGCCAGACCTGGATCCGGACGGCATCGACCGGGAGCCCCAGCTCGCGCTCCTCACGCGCGATGTGCCGAGCGAGCCGGGACGTCAGGCGGTCGGACGGGACGAGCTCGGCCCTCGCCAGGGTCTTGCCGAGCCCCGGATCCGGTTCGATCTCCTCCCATCGCCCCTCGGCTTCGACGAAGGCGCGAACGCTCCGGAACGATCCCCCGTCCAGGCTCGCGAACATCCCGAAGCCTCCGCCCTTCCAGGGGCTCAGGGGCGTGAGATGGACGAGCGCGATCTGCACGGCGGCGACGAGGACCAGGAGCGCGCCGGGCAGCGCCGCCGCGGCCTGAGATCGCCGATTCAATCAGGCCGCATCAATCCGGGTCCACGACTTCGTAGCCATCGGCCACCGGCAGGTAATACACGTTGTCGCAAAGCTGATAGGTCACGTCCGCGACCATCGTCTCCGAGCATCCCCCCGGCAACGAGTTGACGACGACTCCCGGCGGCGGAGGCACCGCCTGATACTGCACCTCGCCCTCGTAGTAGACTTCTTCGAAGTACGTGTCCTCGTAGACGTAGTACGGGGTGCCGGTGACGACGACGGTCGTGGCCTCTGCCGGCGGCTGGGCCAGCAAGGTCCCGATGACCATGCCGACCCCGAACCCCGCGACCGCCCCCCAGGCTTCCCAGCTCTCGTAGCTCTCCCCGTAGCCCCACCAGACGTCGTCGCCTTCCCATCCGCCGTAATCGTCCCACATCTCGCTGCGGTTCTCGATCCGGTCCTCCCGGAGGTCCGTCCTGTTCTCTTGCCTCTCCGTGCGCTGCTCCTGCCGGTTGTCTTGCCGGTCGGTGCGCTGGTCCTGGCGGTCGGTGCGCTGGTCCCCGCGGTCGGTCTGGCGCGTGTCGCGCGCGCCCTGGCGGTCGGTCTGGCGCGTGTCGCGCGTACCCTGGCGGTCGGTCTGACGCGTGTCCGCGCGCTGGCCCGGTTGCGTCCGCGCGCCCGCCTGAGACCTCGTCTGACCCGACGGACGGCCGGCCGGCCGCGCGCCCGAGCGAGAGGTCTGCGAGGTCGTCCGCCTCGAAGTGGATGCACGCGAACTACTCCTCTGTCGTGACTGCCGCACCGAGCTACCGGCGCTACGGCTGCCGCCGCGGCTCATGCTACCGCCGCCCCGACTGCCGCCGCCCCGACCGCCTCCTCCTCCTCGGCGCTGGGAAAGCAAGTCCTCGGCCGTGAGCGCCGTAAACAGGAACACCATCAAGAACGCGAGCCAGCGATGGGAAGTGCCGATCTGGATGATCACGGAAGGCTCACTCCTCTCAGTTGCCGGTAGCGGTCGTGTCCGCGGCTTCGTCGGTGGGGTCGGGTGATGCCGCTTCGATGCTGTCCGGCGGCTGGACATCGGAGACCTCCGGTTCCGCCGGTGCTGCGATGACCGGGATTCTCCGGTAGCCCTCGGGGATCATAGGCTCGAAGCGACTGTCGTCGGCTTGTGCGGCGAGATTCCATTCCAGGAAGGTCAGTTGCGACGTCGGCGGTCCCGGATCCTGTTTGTACGTTATCAGGAGTTGGCAGGGCATCGGCTGCTCTTCCTTGCTCACCCATAGTTCCCAGTCGACGACCTCCGACTCGAACGCGAGGTGGTCGCACTGCTTGCCGGCGACCGTTTCTTCGCCGACCCACCCACCGCGCGTGTCCTCGCTGATCAGGGCTTCGTAGGGCGAGCTGTACAGGAAATCCGCCATCGGCATGGGAACGTTGTAGTCTACCGCGAGGACATCGATCGCTTCGTCGATCGTCGGCGGCAACGGCACCTGCGCCCAGGCCTGCTCTCTGTTCCCCACCAGCGTCAGGCTCTCGCCGTTGTAGAACCCCTCGCCGTCGCGGTCGGGCCCGATGATCTGGAACCATACGCCGTCGGGCCTGCGGATGATCGTTTCTCGTGAGAATCGCCGTTCCTTGAGCGTTCCGTCGCTCCCCAGCCGGTGATGAACCTCCTCGGACTTGAACGAGAACGTTTGTGCCCCGGCCAGCTGGTCGCTAACCGATCGGACGATTTCCGTCCCGCGCTCGAAGTTTCTCTCCTCCTCCGATTGACATGCGGCGAAGGCTCCGATCAGAAGCGCGCCGACGACTGCGATCAGACTACCCGGAACGGGAAACTTCACGGATGGCCTCCTCTTCATGGTCCGTGATGCTCCGATCACGGACCGGCCTATTTCTCTTGCTGGATTCGCGATCGAAAGGATATCACGAAAGCTGCCATGCACAGCCCTTTCCGTTCGCCCGCTCTGCCGGACGAAGTCATTCTCGACATCGACCTCCGAAGGAAGGCCGACTGAGATTAAGTGCCCCGCCCGCGGGGCGCCACGTCAGCGCATTCGCTGTCGCCATCGATCGGGAGTGTTCGCGCACCCGGTAGATGGCCTCCGGGGGGACCTCCCAGGCTGAGGGGGAGTTCCGGGCCCGGCTTCGATAAACTAAGAGCGCCTGGGCACCGGTTTACGGCTAGTCAGGGGGTCGCAGAACTTGCACCGCGGACATCACAGATGCGGCCGGCTCCTGCCGGCTCTCCTCGGAGTGGCGCTTGTCCCGCTGGCGTCGGAACTCAGCGCGCAGGGCGTCGCGACTACCGCCATTCAGGGCGTCGTCCGCACGGCCGACGGCTCCGACGCCGATGGCGCGCACGTCGAGGTCGTGAACGACGCGACGGGCTTCCGGGTCGAAGGGGAAGTCCTTCACGGACGCTTTCTCCTCCAGGGCTTGGAGATCGGCGGACCGTACACGATCGAGGTCGAACGAATCGGTTTCGTCGCGCAGCGGATCGAAGGAATATTCCTCCGCCTCGGCGAGCCGCGGCGTGTCGAGCTGATCCTGGACACCGCCCCCATCGCCCTCGACACGCTCCGGGTCCTGGCGGCCGCTTCGTTCCCACGGGTGAACACCGATGGCGGGACGGCTACGACGCTCTCCGACTCGGTCCTCCATCGCCTGCCCACGCTGAATCGGAACCTCTACGACTTCGTGCGGCTCGTGCCGCAGATCTCGACCAAGACCGGGCTCGCGGCGAGCATGTCGGGGGGAGGCGCGGGCCTCCGGTTCAACGACTTCCTGATCAATGGGGCTTCCGAGCGCACGCTCTCCGGCGGATTGACGTCGAACCAGAACGGCGGGAAGTCGGTCCCGCTCGATGCCGTGCGGGAGTACCAGGTCCTCCTCGCTCCGTACGACGTCCGCTATGGGGGTTTCGCCGGGGCTGTGGTCAACACGGTCACCCGGTCGGGGACGAACCGGTTCGGGGGCTCCGCGTTCGCCTACTGGAGGAACGACCACCTCGCCCGAGGCGACGAACTCGCTCCCGCCGATCCCTACGAGCAGGTGCAGTACGGCTTCTCCCTCGGAGGCCCCATAATACGCGACCGGCTCCACTTCTTCGTCGTGCCGGAGTTCCAGCACCTGACGTCACCGGCCCCCGGTCCCTGGGTTGGGCAGCCTCCGACGGCGACGCCGCCGGTTCCCGTGGACGTGTCCGACATCGAGCGGCTCGACGAGATCTTGCGCGGATATGGTCTGGAGGCCGGCTCCGGCGGGCCGGTCGAGAACGAGACCCCACTCCGGAACGTCTTCGGCCGGTTGGATCTCGCGCTCCCCGAATGGGACAGCCGTTCCGTTCTGTCGGTGAACTACGCCCGAACCCGTAATTTCGCGTTCTCGCGCGACGAGCAGGTGTATCCGTTGACGAGCTTTTCCTCCACCACGTCCATGTCCCTGTGGACCGTTGCGGTTCAGCTCAACACGGCGCTACCTCGCGCAGGAGGTGGCCACAACGAGCTCCTGGTCTCGCGGCGGTGGGGATCGTTCCGGACACTCGCCGAAGTCCAGCAGCCGATCATCCGGGTCGTGGTCCCGAGCACGACCGGGGGCCAAGTCTCGATGCTCACGGGAACTCCGGACATCGCCCAGGGTGGGTCCTTCGCGGACTGGAGGCTCGTCCTCAAGGACACGCTCACCTTGCCCCTCGGCGCGTTTCACGAGCTAATGCTCGGGCTCGAGGTTGAGCGCTTTCGCGGCGATCCAGGAGGCGTTGCCGGCTCGTTCGGCGACTGGACCTTCTCCAGTCTCGACTCTCTCGAGGCCGGCCTTGCGGAGCGCTTCATGATCCGACAGGACTTCGGCAGCGCGAACGTGCCGCTCCGCGGCGGGCAGTACGCCGCCTATGCCGGCGACCGGTGGCAGGTCGACGAGCGCGTATCCATCACGATGGGCATTCGAGGCGACGTGCTGGCGATCAGCGGCAACGCGCCCTACAACGCCGACGTGGACTCGATCTTCGGCCGACGGACCGACGCGATGCCTGACCGTCGGCTCCACCTGTCGCCGCGGCTGGGGTTCACCTGGGAGCTCTCCGAGACGGGGCTCGATCAGCTCCGCGGAGGCATCGGGATCTTCGCCGGCCGTCCGCCCCTCGCCTGGATCCATGCCACCCTGAGGAGCTACGGCGTCGGCATCGGCGTCCTGCGGTGCGGGTCGTTGCCCAACGACTTCGGCCCGCCGCCGCCGTTCGTTCCCGACCACATCGCAGCCCCCACGGAATGCGCCTCGGGGGTCGGGCTCTCGACCGCTCCCCGCGGGGACGTGGACCTGCTCGACGAGGACCTTGGAATGGCGCGGACGCTCCGAGGCTCGCTGGCGTACGACCGGCGGCTGCCGTTGGGTGTGATCGCCACCGGGGAGGTGCTGGCGACCCAGATCCTCTCCGACTTCGTCTTCGTGAACCTCAACCTGGAGGGCCCCCAGGCGGTGGATCGGTACGGCCGGGTACTGTACGGCTCGATCCCCCCGACCGGCCTGGCCACGCCGGTCGTGCGATCGGCCTTCTCCGAGGTCATCGATCTCCAACACACATCCAGGAACCACGCGGTCCAGCTCTCCGCACGGCTCGAGAAGCGGTTCTCGGAGGGCGTCGCGGCGCTGGCCGCCTACACGTTCTCACGGGTCCGCGACGTTCAGACGCCCATCCGGGTCAACACCCCGGGCACCGTGAACTGGTCCTCGCGGGCCGTCTCGGGTCGCCACGAGGACCTCGATCCGGAAATCTCGCTGAACGACATCCCCCATCGAATCGTGCTGGCGGGCACCTACCGCGCGCCCTGGCGCTGGGCGACGGAATTCTCCTTCTACTACGTGGGCGAGTCGGGGAGTCCGTTCACCTATCGTTCCTGGGGAGTGGGACGGCGCGGCGACCTCAACGCGGACGGCTCTAACGCGAACGACCCGATCTACGTCCCCCGCGATGCGTTCGATCCCGACGAGATCACGTTCAGCGGGCGATCGGATGCTCCGGATGCCGACAACTCACCCTCGGCCCAGGCCGATCGCGTGACGATTCAGCAGACGGCGTTCGAGCGTCTGATCCAGGGGACCGAATGTCTGCGGAGCCAACGGGGACGGATCCTGGAGCGCAACCGCTGCCGGGAGCCCTGGTCCCACACGACGATCGCTTCGGTGCGGCAGCCCATCCCCGTGGGTGGCCGCGCGCTGGAGGTCGAGCTCGAGGCGTTCAACCTGCTCAACCTGCTGAACGGCGACTGGGGCCGCTATCGGGTCGCGGCCCCGGCGCTCCTCGAGCACGTGGGACAGACGCCCGGCTCCCCCGAGGAATCCGTGCCGGTCTTTCGCTTCGACGCGACCGCGCCGCAGTGGACGACGCTCACGACCGAGTCGGCCTTCCAGCTCCAGCTCGCGGTCCGCTATCGCTTCTGAATTCCCAGCCGCTCCCGCACCCGGTCGAAGCGGGGGTCCCGGCGAAAGTCTTTGAAGATTGGCGCGGTGAGAGTGAGGTGGGAGGCCGCGAGGGATTTCTCGTCCGCTCGATCGATCCAGGCGAAGGCCTCATCGAGCTCCCCGAGCCCGGCGTACACGATGGCCACAGCGACCGCCTGCGCTTCCCCTGCGTTCCATCGTTCGATCAGCTCCTCGTGGATGCGGAGCGCCTCCTCTCGACGGCCTCCGCGGGCGAGCATGTACCCGTAGAGCGTGAGATCGTCCGCATTCCCCGTTCGGGCCCGGGGTTGTTCCATCGTCGCGATCGCTTCCCGCCACATCCCCTTCATCGCGTACGCCTGCGCGAGGTAATCCCGTGTCCGAAGCAGGGGGGGGCGGACCGCGGCGATATGCTCCAGGTGGACGAGAGCTTCGTCCGGGCGATCGTTCGCCAGGAGCGCGAGGGCGAGCTCTGCGTGCGCGCTCGGGGACAGCGGGTCGATCTCCAGCGCGCCCCGAGCTTCCGCCAGCGCTTCCACCGGCCGTTCCGTGTCGATGTACAGCCTCGCCAGCCACTCCCTCGCCCGGCCGTACGCCGGGTCCAATTCGATCGCGCGCCGCAGCTCACTCTCGGCCATCGCGAAGTCCTGATGGCGCCCCCTCCGCAGGATGCCCAGCGTGGCATGCGCTTCGGCGAGCGAATCGTCCAACGCGACCGCCTTGAGTGCGGCCTGCTCGGCGAGGGCATCGAGTTCCTCGATCGGCATGCCTGGATCTTCGGTGGACTGGACCCGGCCGTACATCCGCGCCAGGCCCGCCCATGCGGCGGCATACGTCGAGTCGATCGCGATGGCCTGACGGAATAGGTTCAGAGCCTGGTGCGGTCCGCTGTCGCTGCGCAGGAGCGCGGGATCGTTGCCCCGCAGGTAGAGCTCGTAGGCGGCAACGTTCCGGGCCCGGTTCCGGGAGAGCGGCGCCGCGGCACTACCACCCAGGCGAGCACCCAGCTCGCGGGCCACGGTTCGAGCGATGTCCTCCTGCACCACGAACAGGTCGTCGATCTCCCGATCGTACGTCTCCGACCAGCGCGTGGATCCGTCTCGCGCGTCCACGAGCCGGACCTGCACCCGCAAGCGAGATCCGATCTTCTGGACCCCTCCCTCGAGGACGTTGGCGACGCGCAGGCTGTCGGCGATGGCGCGGACATCGGTCTCCCGGTCGCGGAACGCGAAGGCCGAGGTGCTCGCGATCACCTTCAGGTCCCCTGTTTTCGCCAGCATGGCGATGAGCTCCTCGGTCACTCCGTCCGCCAGCGCGGCGTCGAGCGGGTCCGCGCTGAGATTCGCCAACGGGAGCACCACGATCGAAGCATCCCTCGCCTCGACTGACACCGAAGCGGTCGGCTCGTTTCGAAACCGCGTCGCCGCCAGGATCGCTGTCACCAACACCATCGCGGCTACCGCCGCATACCAGACATTTGCCCGTGACCTCCGATCGGCGTGCGGCGGGCTCGTGCCTTCCGCGCTCTCGCGCTCCCGGGAGTCTTCCAACGGGCGGAAGCTGGGCTCGACCGGCGCGACTTCCCCGCGATCGAGCGGCGCCGCCGGCATCATCGCCTGTTTCTTCGCGCTCGCACGGATCTCCTCGGCCAGCGCGGCGATCTCGGGGCCCGCGTCGGCACCAAGCTCCAGCTCGACCAGCTCCTGATGGCGCCGGGCGTGACGGAGCGCGGCCGGATGATCGCCTGCGCGGGAGAGAGCTCGCATCGTGCCGAGCGCATACCGGCTGCTCAGCGGATCGGCGGCGGAGAGCCTCCGCCACCATGCGATCGCGGCCCCGCGATCCCCTGTCGATTCCGCGGCCTCCGCCAGCCGCTCCAGCGTGTTCAGGTACACGCCCTCCAGGCGCGACCGCTCGCCCTCCATCCATTGTTCGAACTCGGGCGCGTCAGTGAGATAGAAGCCGTCCAGGAAGGGGCCCTGATACAGCTCGACCGCCGCCTCGAGCTGCCCCGCGCCGATCGCGGACTCGAACTCCTCCACATCGCTGGTCATGACCGCGGGGTTGAGTCGCAAAGGGTTGACGCCCAGGAAGACCTCGGCGTCCACCGATCTCCGGATCAGATAGAGCGACTGCTCGAGGGAGTGGCGGGCGCGCTGCTGCGACGCGTCCGGCCAGAAGAAGAGGAGGAGCTGGTCCCGGTTCCGTCCGCGGGCCCCGGACGCGGCCAGTGCAGCCAGGAGCGCCAGCCGTCGGTTCTGCTGTGCGAAGTCTGCCGCCGGGGTGTCGCCCGTCGGCCCCCGCAGGGTCAGCGCACCCAACGTCTGGAGGCGGAACGGCGGCGCGGGACGCGCCTTCCCAGGCTCGGCGCTCACCTGGTCGAACCTAGGGTGTGAGTTCGACGTGAGGCAACACGACCTTCGCAGCCCCCGGAATGAGGCCGCCGTGAGCCGGACGTGACGACCCCCTGGGATACTCGGCGAAACTCATCGCGGAGGTTCCCGGTGGAGAAACGTTCAGGCGACACGAGACTCGGATGGTCGATCGGCACTGCGATCGACCTGTTGGTCCTGGCCTGGAGCTGCCTCCCCCAGCTCGCCTGCTCCGGCCCCATCTCGACGATGCGCAGCCCTTACCATCTGCGGACCGTCGAGGTGCGAAATGCCACCGAAGAGCCGCGAATCCTCAAGATCGAGCCTGCCGCTTCGCAGCATCTCGGCGCGGCCACCACGTTCACGGGCGTCCTTCGGCCGGGCGAGACGAAGTCCCTCTACCTGTATCACGGGTTCGAGTACGATTTCCGAATCCTCGAAGCGCCCGGCTACGAGCTGCTGACGCACCGGACGGTTCAGGTGGACCGCGATTCGGGCCTTGTCTACGCCGGGGACTCGCTTCTCGCGGAAACGGCGCTGGCCGCCGGCCCGGCCCAGTCCCAGACCAGCTTCTCCGACAGCCTGCAGGCGGCGGATCCCTTCGGGCTTCACGCAGGCGGTCGGATCCAGCCGGACACCGCGCGAGGACAGGCGATCCCCACCAGCGCACGTCATGCGATCGATCGCGAGCGCCGGGAGCGGCAGGGCAAGCTCCAGACAGGCGTCGTCCCGTGACGCGCGGGGGCCGACACCTCGTCTCGGCCGGCCTGGCCATTCTGGCCTGGGGATGCGAGTCCGCCACCGGCCCCACCGACCCGGCGACTCCGCTGCCTTCCGGCGAGGTCACGTCTGGAGTGGAGGTCCATCCCACGTCCGCGGAACTGTTCCTGACCGCCCCTGGGAATTCCGTGTCACTCTATGCGTTCGTCCGAAATCCGGATGGTCGACCGATCGGTGGCGTGGTCGCGTCCTTTTCGAGTGGCGACCCCGAGGTCGCGACGGTGGACTCGTCCGGCACGGTGACCGCGAGATCGGTGGGAACCGCTGTCGTCACCGCCACTGCAACGGTCGGCGGAAATACCACATCGGCGACGGCGCGCATCGTGGTCGTCCAGGAGCCCGTTCCCGTCGACCTGGCCTTCGCGCAGGGCCCCCGTCCCGGCCTGGCCGGCTTGTATCTCCCCCCCGTCCGGGTTGTCGCCAGGGATTCCATGGGGCGGACGGTCACGCGCTTCGACGGCGATGTCAGGATCGCGCTGGCGTCCGGCCGCGGAAAGCTCCTCGGCACCACCACGGTCCAGGCCGTTCGGGGCCTGGCCACGTTCACCGATCTGCGCGTGGACGAGCTCGGCGCCGGCTTCACGCTCCAGGCCACCGCCGCGGGAATGAGCACTGGCCCGAGCGCCCCCTTCGACGTGGCGCCCGCCGGGAGGATCGCGTTCGTAAGCGATCGCGGGGGCGCGCCCAAGATCTACGTCATGAACGCCGACGGCTCGGACGTCGTGCAGCTGACGACCGGCCCGCACCCCGACAGCCGTCCCGCGTGGTCCCCCGACGGCC
Organism: Gemmatimonadota bacterium; assembly: GCA_025931135.1. Classification (GTDB taxonomy): domain Bacteria; phylum Gemmatimonadota; class Gemmatimonadetes; order JACCXV01; family JAHWKZ01; genus JAICNR01. The sequence continues at coordinate 21,781 of JAICNR010000014.1, forward strand.
GCCGGATCGTGTTCGCGCGCGCGGGCGACGCCACGTCGTGCGGCATCTACGTCATGAACGGCGATGGTTCGGGCCTCGATCGGCTGACGAGCGCCTGCGGCCACATCACTCCCGCGTGGTCTCCCGACGGGGGCAGGATCGCGTTCGGAGGATGGACGCTGGGCTCTCTCGGTACAGGGATCTATGTGATGAACACCGACGGATCGGGCCTCACGCGCCTCACCGAGGGCCTGCACGACGCATACCCCGCCTGGTCCCCGGACGGACGGATGATCGCGTTCAATCACACCTACGAACCGTGGGAGGGCGACTTGTTCACCCAGGTGTTCCTCGTGAACGCGGACGGCACAGGCATGGTTCCCCTGAGCGGAGCCGGGGGCGTGCAGTTCGCCGAGAGCGGGCCCTCCTGGTCGCCGGAGGGCCGGGTCGTCTACTGGAGCTACGGGGCGGGCATCGCGATCGACGGCGGCATCACGATCTACAGGGGGACGACCGATCCCTACGGGAACGGGGACGTGGGCTTCTACTCCACCCCCGACAGGTCCCCCGACGGCAGCAAGGTCGTGTTCGCGCGGGGCGCCCCCGGCGACAGGAGGCTCGCGATCGTCAACGCCTCGGGGGGAGGACCGCCGCAGGATCTGGGCGCGAACCCCTCCGGCTACGAGGACTTCGAACCGGCGTGGATCGGCGGTGGTCAATGAAACGCTCGGGACGAACAACAGGCGTGACCGCGCTCACGGGAGGCCCCATGCGAGTGCTGCAAAGCATCACCTGTCGGACCTGCATCCCCTCTCTTCTTCTCGCATGCCTCATCGCTCCATCGTGCTCGTCCGAAACCACGCCGATGGAGCCGAACGAACCCCTGCCCACTTCGGGATCTCTCGAGCTGACGATCGAAGAAACCGGGCCCCGTCCGGACACGGACGGCTACGATGTTTCGATCACGCTCGCGACCCAGGTCGGTCCCGTCGTGAGGACCCTCCCCCAGGGCGGAGGGTCGCTTCTCTTCTCCGATCTTCCGCTCGGCACGCATGTCCTCCGGATCGCGGGGCTGGCGCCGCAATGCTCGGTCACCGGGAATCACCCGCGCGCGTTCACGATCGAGGCGGGCGCCACGGCGCACGTGGCGCTGGGGATCTTCTGCCCCGGCCCGGGCGCCATCCTTGTGTCGACCGTGACACGGGGTCGCGACGTTCCCACCGCGGAATACAAGGTCTCGATCACGGGAGACTTCGCGATGGAGCTCCCGATCGGCACGACCGACTCGCTCGTGGTCGGCGAGGAGGATCTCCCGGCGGGGGCGGTACGCTTCGTGAATCTGATGGGCGTGCCCGACAACTGCTGGGTGGACCGACCCCCGCAGCCGGTGCGGAACCTGCGGGGCGCCACGGTGCGCGTCGAATACGCGATCGCGTGTATCCCCCGCGCTTCACAGATCGCGTACGAGTTCGTCGGCGGGATCTATCTCACGGGCGGGGCGAACCAAGCGAATCTCTCTACCGGCGCGGCCGCTCCCTTCCGCGGCCCGAGCCTGTCCCCGGATCGCTCGCGCGTCGTGTTCTCGACCCCGGGAGACTTCTTCGACACGCTCCCGAGTCTCGTCCTCGTCGGCGCGGATGGGACGAGGAGGTCGTGGATCCCCTCGGACGGGCCCCTGGTGATGGTCGGATCCCAGGCATGGTCGCCCGACGGCGCGAGGATCGTGTTCTGGAAGCAGAGTGCCGAAACCAGCGACATCTATGTCGTGAACGCGGACGGGAGCGGCGAGGCCCGCCTGACGTTCGCCGGCTGGAACACCCACCCCGCCTGGAGCCCGGACGGAGCGTCGATCGCCTTCTGCCGCGTAACCGGTGATCCCTTGGAGAACTCGGCGGACCTCTACCGGATGAGCGCGACCGACGGGTCGGGGCTGATCAAGGTGGCCGATTTTGGATGCGATCCGGCCTGGTCACCGGACGGATCGAAGATCGCGTTCACGTACGGCCACCCCCTCGAGCTCACACCGGACGTGGCGGTGATCAGCGCCAACGGATCGGGTTTCACGCGGCTCCACCCCGTCCCCACGAGTCCCGCGCTTCCCTCCCGGAGCCCCAGCTGGTCACCGGACGGCTCCCTGATCGCGTACACGGGAGGGAGGGCTGCGAACCGGATCTGGATCGTGGAGTTCGACGGGGGGTCGTTCGGCGCGGCGTTCCCGTTCCGCTTCGGCAGCGCGCCGTCCTGGCGGTAGGACCGGCGTTACGGCACCATCACGCCGCGGCTTCGAACGCGAGGACGATGCCCTGGAGCGCCTCGCGTAGCGCGCCATAGTAGGCGGCGGTCAGCGTGAGCCGGAACGGATCGAGGCCCTGGATCTCGAGGCCGACGCCGCGGACCTCGGCGGAGCGCTGGATCGCCTTGAGGCGCGGTTCGACCCCCGGCGGCCAGCGGAGCTCGGCGCGCGCCTCGCGCGGCCGGATCCGGATCCGCGCGAGCCCGGCGGCGGCCGCCAGGACCTTGAAGTGGACGGCGTCGACGAGGTGCGCTGCCGGCTCCGGCAGCGGGCCGTAGCGGTCTTGGAGCTCGGCGCGAAAGTCCTCGATCGCGACCGGGTCGCGGAGCCGCGAGAGGCGCCGGTAGAGCGCGAGCTTCTGCTGCGCGTCGGGCACGTAGCGGTCGGGCAGGAACGCGTCGGCGTCGAACGCGAGCTCGGGCTGGGCGGCCGGGCGCTCCTCCTCCCCCTTGAGTCCGGCGATCGTCTCCTCGAGGAGCCGCAGGTAGGTCTCGAACCCCACTGCCGCGATGAATCCCGACTGATCCGCGCCCAGCAGGTTCCCCGCCCCCCGCATCTCGAGGTCGTGGAGCGCGATCCGGTAGCCCGCCCCGAGGTCGGTGTGTTCCTCCAGCACGCGCAGACGCTTTTCGGCGTCTTCGGTCATCGCGTCGCGCGGGGGCGTCAGGAGATAACAGTACGCCCGGTGATGAGAGCGGCCGACGCGCCCCCGCAGCTGGTACAGGTCGGCGAGCCCGAAGCGGTCCGCGCGCGTGACCACGAGCGTGTTCGCGCTCGGCACGTCGAGGCCCGACTCGATGATCGTCGAGGTGACGAGCACGTCGATCTCCCGGTGGAACAGCGCGACCATGACGCGCTCCAGCTCCCGCTCCGGCATCTGGCCGTGGGAGACCGCGATCCGGACGTCCGGCGCGAGCGACTCGACGAACTTCCGCGCCGCTTCGATCGTCTGGACCCGGTTGTGCACGTAGAACACCTGGCCGCCCCGGTCCACTTCCCGCCGGATCGCCTCCTCGATCAGCTCCTCGTCGAACTCCGAGACCCAGGTCACGATCGGCGTACGATCCCGCGGCGGAGTCTCGATCAGGCTCATCTCGCGAAGACCCATGAGGCTCATCTGGAGCGTCCGAGGAATCGGAGTGGCGGTCAGCGTCAGCACGTCGACGCTCGTTCGTAACTGTCGCAGCCGCTCCTTGTGGCGGACTCCGAAGCGCTGCTCCTCGTCGATCACCACGAGCCCCAGGTCGGCGAATTCGACGTCCTTGGACAGGAGGCGGTGGGTGCCGATCACGATGTCGACGGTCCCGTCTCCTACACCCTTCACGACCGCGCGCGTCTCCGCCGCGGAGTTGAACCGCGACAGCGCTCGGATCTCGACCGGGTAGTCGGCCAGCCGCTCACGGAAGGTCTCCAGGTGCTGGATCGCGAGGACGGTGGTGGGCACGAGCACGGCCACCTGCTTGCCGTCCTGAACCGCCTTGAACGCGGCGCGGATCGCGATCTCGGTCTTGCCGTAGCCGACGTCCCCGCAGACCAGCCGGTCCATGGGCCGCGCGCGCTCCATGTCGCGCTTGACCGCTTCGGCGGCCGCGCGCTGATCGGGCGTGTCCTCGTAGAGAAACGCGGACTCCATCTCGCGCTGCCATTGGGTGTCGGCGCCGA
>JAICNR010000054.1 GCA_025931135.1 Gemmatimonadota bacterium
ATGAGGACGCAGCCAGGTACGAAGTGGCCGAGGGCGAGTGCCCCGACGAGGAGTCCGACGTCCGGATCGCGGCGCTGAACGCCCTCATGGAGATGGACGCCGAGCGCGCGCTCCCGGTGCTCGAGAAGGTGCTGGCGCGGAGGGACGAGTGCTCGGCTACGCTGCGCAGGAAGGCCGTCTTCATCGTCGCCGACGGGTCATCCCCCCGGGCGACCGACATCCTGCTCGAGGTCGCGCGGACGGATCCCGATCCCGAGGTCCGCGGGCAGGCGGTCTTCTGGCTCTCCGAGGTCGACGACGAGCGCGCGGTCGACGCGCTCGAGCAGATCCTCCAGGAGTCGAACGACACCGAGCTCCGGGAGAAGGCGCTCTTCGCCCTGTCGGAGAACGACAGCGAGCGCGCGGGACAGATCCTGCGCCGCTACGCGCTCGACTCGAGCGAGCCGGAGGAAGTCCGGGAGAAAGCGCTGTTCTGGCTCGCCGAGCGCGAGGGCGGCGGCGACGTCGTCTTCCTGCGCGAGCTCTACGGCCGGGTCGAGAGCGAGTCGCTCAAGGAGAAGGTGCTGTTCGCGGCGTCGGAGTCCGGGGACCCGGAGTCGGTGGAATGGCTTTTCGAGATCGCAGCCGACGAGGGTCAGCCGATGGAGCTGCGCAAGAAGTCCCTGTTCTGGGCGGGTGAGGCGGACGCGGTGATGGTCGAATCGCGACTACTCGGCCTCTACGACGGCATCCCCGATCCCGAGCTCAAGGACCAGCTCCTGTTCGTGTACTCCGAGCTGGATTCTCCCCAAGCGGTCGACAAGCTGTTCGAGGTCGCGCGCAGCGAGCGGGATCCCGAGCTGCGCAAGAAGGCGCTCTTCTGGCTGGGCGAGAGCGACGATCCGCGCGTGGCGCAGTTCCTCGAGGAGCTGATCAGCCAATGAGCGCGGTGGGACAGCTCCCGGCGCCGGTCCTGGCGCTCGCGGCCACGGTGATGGCCGCGTGGCTGGCCGGCTGCGGATCGGGGACCGCCCGCGCGCAATCGCTCGCCGACCGCGCTGCCACGATGGGCGACGGGGTCCTGCTCCTGTCGTTCGCGGCGCGGGAAGGCGTCTGCGGAGATGGCCGCGGAAACATCCGCACCGGAGGCGACAGCTACCGCGGGCGGTCGATCTGGGAGTCGGACTGCGAGCCGGGACCGGTGCGAGTCGCGGCGAAGGTTCGGAGCGGCGGGATCGTGGATCTCGACACGTACGTCGGGGGACGCTGGGCCGCGCATCCCGACGCGACCGACCTGGGAATGCTCGAGCCCGCCGCAGCCGCGCGGCTCCTCCTCGATCTCGCGCGCACGGACCGCGGGGAGCCCGGGGAGGACGCGATCTTCCCGGCGACGCTCGCCCGCGGGATCGTCGTGTGGCCCGAGCTCCTCGAGATCGCGCGCGATGACCGCATCCCGACGGAGACCCGCGAGGATGCGACGTTCTGGCTCGGTCAGATGGCGGGCGACGCGGTCGCGGGGGAGCTCGAAGAGCTGACCGGTGACGAGCGGGTCGACCTCGAGGTCCGCGAGGCTGCTGTGTTCGCCCTTTCCGAGCTCAACGGCGATGAGGGAATCGAGGCGCTCCTGCGGATCGCGCGCGGGGGAGACCCGCGGATCCGCGAGAAGGCGATGTTCTGGCTGGCCGACTCCGGCGACCCGCGCGCGCTGGCGCTCTTCGAGGAGATCCTGGCCGGGAGCTGACGGCTCCGACTAAGGCCCCTAACCCCCTGTTTGACAGCGCGCGATCCCGCGTGCTAGAATTCTAGCATATCCGCGAGCCACCATCTCCCGCCTTCCGGAGACCCGATGCGCATCTCGAATCTGCACCTGGGACTCGGCCTCCTGGCGCTGGCCGGGGCCCCGCGGGTGTCGGCTCAGACGTCGGCCCCCGACCTTCCGGTCGAGGCCCTCGCGGCCCGCATTCCGGCCCTCCTCGACAGCGCGGGGATTCCGGGGCTGTCGATCGCGGTGGTCGAGGGGGGCAGCACGGTGTGGACGGGAGCGTACGGGGTCCGGAACGCCGTGAACCGTCAACCGGTCGGTCCCGAGACCGTGTTCGAAGCCGCGTCCCTAAGCAAGCCGGTCTTCGCGTACGGGCTCCTGCGGCTCGTGGACCGCGGCGGGTTCGATCTCGACCGGCCGCTCTCCGAGTACGTCGAGATGTCGCAGTTCGGGGACGACCCGCGGATGGGCGCGATCACGGGTCGAATGGTCCTCACCCACACCTCGGGGATCTCGGGATTCGCGGAGGGCGGCAAGGTCACGATGGGATTCGATCCCGGCGCCCGCTTCCGCTATTTCGGGGATGCCTGGCTCCCGCTCCAGCGGGCGGTCGAGGCGGCGACCGGCGAGCCGGTGCACGAGTTCCTCGAGCGCGAAGTTCTGGTGCCCTTCGGGATGGTCCACAGCTCATTCGTCTGGGACGATCTGGACGGGGACCATGCCACGCCGCACGACGAGCTCGGGAACCTGATGGAGAAGCGCACCTTTGCGGAGGCGCACATCGCGGCCACGCTCCACACGACGGCTTCGGACTACGCCCGCTTCCTTGCCGCCGCGATGACCGGCGCGGGCCTGAGCCCCGAGTCCGCCCGCGCGTTCCTGACTCCACAGATCGAGGTCGCGCCCGGGGTGACCTGGGGTCTCGGCGTAGGGCTCCAGGAGGACACGCGCGGGCGCGCGTTCTGGCAGTGGGGCCACTGGTTCGGCAGCAAGGCGTACATGATCGCGTACCCGGAGAGCGGGAGCGGCCTCGTGTTCCTGGCGAACGGGGATGCGGGGCTCTCGATCCTCGACGCGGTCCTCGGTACGGTGCTGGGTCCCGACCAGCCCGGCGCGGCGTGGCAGGGATACGAGCAATTCGACTCGCCTGCGCGCCGGGCTCGGATCGAGCTGCTCGGGATCTTTGCCGCCGATGGCGTGGAAGCAGGAATGACGCGGATGCGCGAGCTCGAGGTCGAAGTAGCCCCCGAAGGGCTCTCCGAGTCGGTGGTCAACGACCTCGGCTACGACCTCCTCGGAGACGACCGGTTCGACGCCGCGATTGCCGTGTTTCGGCGGAACGTCGAGCGGTTCCCCGAGTCCGCGAACACGTACGACAGCCTGGGGGAGGCGTATCTGGAGGCCGGGCAGCTGGAGGCGGCGCTCGAGAACTACCAGCGCTCGGTCGAGCTGGATCCCGCCAACGGGAACGGTAAGGCTGCGATCGAGCGGATTCGCGAGCGAATGGCCGGCGGAGGCTGACGGGCACGGGCGGTCCGACCTGGCTCATCGGGCGGACCGGGTCCCGCGCGCAAGCGGGCGCAACGGGACCGGCCGCCCCTGCGACCCTCAGGAGGCAAGGGTCAAGCCATCAGGGCCGAACCATCAGGGCCGAACCTGGATGTTGCCGCTCACCGGGTGCGGTCCGAAGAGCGGGTTCGGCGGCGCCACACTCGCGCAGAACGCCTCGTTCGCCGCTTCGTTGCCGAACCCGGAGATCGAGCTCAGATCGGGCGGCGCGCCCGCGCCTTCCCCGTTGTCGATCGAGTTGAACCAGATGTAGCCACCGGCCGGCAGGGTCGGATCGTTGCTGTACTCGATCAATCCGCCCCACTTCGCACGGTTGGCGCTCGTCGCCGGGATGTCGGGCCAGTCCTGGAGGACGGGCGTGTCGTGGATCTGGAAGCACGTGACCGATCCCCGGAAGATGAACCGCTCCCCGAACGCCCCCTGCTCATAGTTGAAGCGCCCACTCAGCGAGCCGTCTTCGTGGCGGCTGGCGTCGAACGTCAGTCGGTTGTCCACGGGAATCCCGAAGAAGCGGGGGTCGGTCGTGAAGTGGTAGCCGCCCGAGGCGGACTCGACGACGGGGCTCCCGGAGAGGCCCAGGTCGCCCGCGCCGGTCGGTCCTCCGGCCGGCGTGTCGGAGCTGCAGGCGGCGACCAGCGCCGCGCCGAGGACGGAGATCAGACGGGCAGAACGCATGCGAACCTCCAGTGGAACGGTTTTCGGCTGGCGGCGGGCGCGGGCCGGCTCGCCCCACAGAACAGGCTAGGTCCGAAGGCGCGCGGCGTCTTGAACGGGGGACGGGTTTTGGAATCGGGACAACCCGGGGAGCACGCGCCCGGTTTACATAGAATGGAAAGCGCACCCGTTCCGGTAACGATGGGAAGCGCGCGCGCGTGGACTCGGGATGTCGACGGCCTGGAGGTCACCGAGGCGCGGTTCTCCGCCGGCGCCGTCCTGGAGCGCCACGTCCACGAGCGCCCGATCGTGTGCGTCATGCTGGAGGGATCCTTCGACCACGTCGGGGATCGGCGGACGCACGACTGCACGCCCGGTACGGTGGTGATCGAGCCGGCCGGGGACCCGCACGGCAACCGCATCCAGCGCGCCGGGGCGCGCGTGCTCGTGGTGGAGCCCGAGCCGCGGGACGAGCTGATGCGATCGCTCGGCGGCGCGCTGGACCGGGGGGCGTACTTCCGGCATCCGGGGATCGTCGCCCGCGCGCGCGCGCTCGCGCGGGAGCTCCCGGCGCGGGACACCGCCGCGCCGCTGGCGCTCGAGGCGGGCGCGCTCGAGATGCTGGCGCTGGCCGCGCGGTTGAAGTCCCACGCGCGAGGCGCGGAGCCCGCATGGCTGCGGCGCGCGCGCGAGATGGTCGAGGACCGGTTCCGCGAGCCGCTCCGGCTCACCGACCTGGCGCGAGAAGCCGGGGTCCATCCCGCCCACCTGTCGCGCATCTTCCGCCAGCGCTACCGCGAATCGATCGCGGCGCGAGTACGGCGCCTCCGGACGGAGTGGGCGGCGGAGCGACTCGTGGATTCCGACGACCCGATCTCCGCGATCGCGCTCGCCGCCGGCTTCGCCGATCAGAGCCACCTGACCCGCGCGCTCCGCGCCTGCACGGGCATGACCCCGGCGCGCTACCGCCGCGAGCGGAGCCGGTAGACCCGCGGGCCTGAGCGGCGCGCACGCGCCGCGCTACCTTCTCACGGTGCAGCAGCCTTCGGGTTCATCCGGACGGATATCGAACCGCAGGGTGCATCGGACCGGCAGGATCGGCTGGCTCCGTGCCGCGGTACTGGGGGCCAACGACGGGCTCATCTCGACCGGCAGCCTCGTGGTGGGCGTCGCGGCCGCGGACCCGGCTCCCGGCGCGGTCTTCATCGCCGCCCTGGCGGGCCTCGTGGCCGGGGCGATCTCCATGGCGGCGGGCGAATACGTCTCCGTCAGCTCGCAGTCCGACACCGAGCGCGCGGATCTGGCTCTGGAGCGAACCGAGCTGGAGACGATGCCGGAGACCGAGCACGAGGAGCTGACGGGGATCTACGTCGCCCGCGGCGTCTCACCCGAGCTCGCTTCCCAGGTGGCGCGGCAGCTCGCCGAACACGATGCCCTGGGCGCGCACGCCCTGGACGAGCTGGGGATTCACACGGCGACTCGCGCCCGCCCGATTCAGGCGGCGCTGGCTTCCGCCGCGGCGTTCACGGTGGGGGCGGCTCCACCCGTTCTGCTGGCCGCCTTCTGGTCCGCCGACACACTCAGCCCGGTCGTAATGGGAAGCACGCTGTTCCTGCTCGCGATCCTGGGAGCCACCGCGGCGAGGCTCGGAGGCGCTCCGCTCGCGACCGGCGCCTTCCGGGTCACGTTGTGGGGAGCCGTCGCGATGGCCGCGACCACCTTCGTCGGGTGGTTCTTCGGAGCGGTGGGCTAGCTCAGAGCGAGAAGCCGGCGAAGAAGTCCGCCAACGCGCGGCTGGTGACGAGGTCGGGGGACTCCAGGCCGAAGCCGGGATCGAACTCGACCGGCGATCCGGGCCACACGTGGCCGCCGCCCAGCACCTCGTACCACCGGACCTCGACGCCGGACTCGCACGCCGACCAGTGGTGGAGGCGAACCCGGGTCAGGTCGACATCGCCGGCATCCGGGAGTTCCGAGACGGCGGGGGGCTCCGCGCAGCCGTCGAAGTCGGCCCAGATCGACGTCGTCGTCTGGATCGAGATCGTGCGCGCGAATACCCCGGCCTCGCCCGCCGCCGGGAGCACCGGGTCTTCGCTCCCGTGGACGAAGAGCCACGGCACCTTCCGCACCGGCTCGCAGCCGATCGCGACCTGCTCGATCATCGTGGCGGCGACGCTGCCGAACGCGGCAATCCGGTCAGGCATCTCGCAGGCGAGGAAGTGGGTGAGGAGAGCGCCCTGGGAGAAGCCGGCCGCCCAGACGTGGCGGGTATCGATCGGCATCGAGCCCGCGAGGTCGTCCAGGAGGTCCTCGACGAAGCCGACATCGTCGATCCCGGCGCGGGCCGCGTTCGTGCAGGCCGTGCATCCCACCGCCCAGTCCTGCCCGTCGCTCTCGGGATACACGACCGCGAAGCCGCGCTCGTCGGCGATCGCGTCGAACCCGGTGAGGGCGCGCATGTCCCCGCGCGGAACGCCGTGGAAAGCGAGGAGCACCGGAAGCGCGCTAGATCCGTTCCATCCGGCCGGGACATGGAGGGAATACCGGCGGACGCCGCCGGAAGACGCGACGAGGCGCTCGTAGTCCCCGGCTCCGGTGATCGGCGGGTTCTCGACCGGGCCGGCGGGTCCGCTTCCGCCGCCATCGCAGGCGGCGAACAGAATGAGGACGGTTGGGATCGCGACGCGGGCTCTCACGCGACGTAAACGCCGCGGAGCCTGGGCACGTTGCGCTCGCCCGCCGGGTCGGGAACCGGGGCGACTGGACGTGCTGCGTCCAGGTCGTAACGTTCGGCGGTCGTTCGGCGGTTCTGACCTTCCCGATCGGAGGCACGATGAGATCGACCCTTCTTCCGCTGCTCGCCATGCTGGCGCTCGCCACGATCCCCGCGCCCTCCGCGCGCGCGCAGACGTCGGCGGACTCGACCGCGATCCGCGCCGCTGCGCTCGACTACATCGAAGGCTGGTACTCGGGCGACGCCGAACGGATGGCGCGGGCGGTCCACCCCGCGCTCGTGAAGCGGATCGTGGCGGTGAACCGAGAGACGGACGAGGCGTTCGTCGACGACATGGGCGCGGGGAAGCTGGTGGCGGGAACGCGCGCGGCGTACGGCCGCGAGACCCCCGAAGACCAGCGCCGGACCGACGTGACGATCTTCGAGATCTTTGGCAACGCGGCCTCGGTCAAGATCGACGCCGGTGGCTGGATCGACTACATGCATCTGGCGAAGATCGACGGGCGCTGGACGATCCTGAACGTGCTCTGGGAGCTCCGACGATAGGTGCCGGCGTTCGGATCGAGGTACCCTCCTCCGCGATTGACGTCCCGGGTCGCGGCATGGTAATAGAGGAGATGGGCCGCCTGACTCGCTTTCTGGAGGACACCATGCTTCGCGTCAGCATGATCCTGCTTGCCTGTTGGGTCGGGATCGCCGCGGTCGCTCGGGCGCAGGACGCCCCGACCGTGGCCCCGCCCGAGGCCGACGTGCACAGCTTCACGCTCCCGAGCGCGCTCACGTACGAGCCGCTGGAGGTGCCCGGCTTCGACCCCGGCCTGCGGCTCGCCGTGGTCCATGGCAATCCGATGGGCGAATCCGGGGATTACACGGTGCGCCTGATCCTGCCGGCCGGATACCGCTTCCCGCCACATTACCATCCGAAGCCCGAGCATCTGACCGTTCTGCGGGGGACGTTCCTGATCGCGATGGGGACGGACCCGAACCCCGACGCGATCGAGGAATACGCGCCGGGCGCGTTCCTCTACTTCCCGCCGGAGCAGCCGCACTATGGCGGCGCGGAAGGCGAAACCGAGGTCCAGCTCCACGGCGAGGCTCCGTTCAAGATCATCCTCGCGAACACGGGCGCCTGAAGCGCTCGGCCCGGTTCGGCCGGCTCGCGCGAGCCGGGTTCGCCGGAATCCTGATCCCGGCCGGGGGTCTGCTCGCGCAGACTCCCGAGCCGGCCCCGTCCCGCCAGGTCGCGCTCACGTTCGACGACCTTCCGATGGCCGGCGGGCCGTGCGTGCCGGCGCTCGCGCGGGACGTGACGCGGAGGATTCTCGAGGCCCTCGATCGCGCGTCCGCTCCCGCGGCGGGCTTCGCGAACGCGAGCCGGAACTGCAGCGCGCCGTTCGACGAGCTGCGCGACCCCGTCCTCGAGGCGTGGCTCGACGCCGGCCATGAGATCGGCAACCACACCTGGTCCCATCCCGATCTGGAACGGACGCCGCTCGCGACGTACCTCGAGGACGTCGGGAAGGGCGCGGCGCCGCTCGACTCGCTCCTCCGGGTCCGGGGACGGCGGCTGGTCTGGTTCCGCCACCCGTTCCTCCACGCGGGCGACACGCCGGCGAAGAAGCAGGGCCTGGCGTCGTATCTCGAAGAGAACGGCTGGCGGGTCGCGCCCGTCACCGTAGACAATCAGGAATGGGTCTACGCGTACGTCTATCATGCGGCGCTCGAGCGCGGGGACTCGGCCCTCGCCAACCGCACGGCGGACGCGTACCTGGACCACATCGACGATGTGTTCGCGTACTTCGAGGCCCGCTCGCGAGAGGTCCTGGGGCGGGAGATCCCGCAGGTCCTTCTCCTCCACGCAAACCGCCTCAATGCCGACCAGCTCGATACGCTGCTCGCCAGGCTCCGCGCGAGGGGCTACCGTTTCGTGAATCTCGAGGATGCCCTTGGCGATGCCGCCTACGCGGTTGGCGACCCGTACCTGGGCCGCGGGGGGCCGTCCTGGATCGAGCGCTGGGCGTCGGGGAGGGGAGGAGAGGCCCGCCAGGGTCCGCGCGAGCATCCGTGGGTAGCCGAGTCGTACGACCGGCTGCGGGACGCTCGCTAACGTCCGAAGGAGGAGGATCGGCATGGCGCTGAAACCGACACGAAACCTCGGCATGCTGCTGCTCGGCGTGTGGCTCATCCTGACCGGACTGCTTCACTTCCTGGACATCGCCTCCCCCGGGCTCTTCAACCTCCTGGGCGTCCTCGCGATCGCGGCCGGCGCGCTGATTCTGGTCGGACGCTGACCGAGGGGGGCGCGAAGAGGAGGGGCCCGCCTGGCCCAGGGAGGGCGATGTTCGATTCCTTCAAGGATCCGCGCGCCGGTTCAAGACGGTTCCACCCTGGGGTCGCTAGGCTCCCGGGGATGCGATTCGCGGCGGTCCTCTGGGTGGTGGTGTTCTGTATCGAAGGGGTCGGTCGGGCTCCGGCTCAGCCCGTTCAGACCGGCCATGTCGCCATGGGGGACGGCACGCGGCTCCACTACGAGATCGTGGGGCATGGGAAGGACGTCGTCGTCGTGCCGATGGCGATGTACCTCTCGGAGGCACTGGTCCCTCTCGCTGAGGGACGGCGCATCGTCTTCTACGATCCGCGGAACCGTGGAGCATCCGACGCCGCCGACCTCGCAACCGTTTCGCTCGATCGCCAGATCGAGGATCTGGACCAGCTTCGGGAAGCGCTCGGGATCGAGCGGATGGCGCTGATCGGCTGGTCGGGGCTCGGGATGGAGATGGCGGTCTACGCGATCCGGCATCCGGACCGCGTGACACGGCTCGTCCAGGTCTCGGCCGTGCCGCCGACCGCGGCGATGATGGCCGCTTCGGGAGACCGGCGAGCCGGCCGCGTGGACCAGACTGCGGTGGCGGTGGTCGACAGCCTGGCGAGCGCCGGCGCGATCGACTCGGAAGAGCACTGCCGCCGTCGCCGCCAGCTCACGGAAGCGGCCAATTTCGAGGATCCGTCCCTCGCCACACGGTCTCCGAACCCTTGCCGGTACGAAAACGAGTGGCCGGTCAACCTGTGGCCCTATTTCGAAGCGTTGCTGGGGTCTTTCGGGGAGTACGACTGGCTCGAAGAGATCGGAGGGCTCGACATTCCGCGGCTCGTCATCCACGGCCGCGAAGATGGGATTCCGATGGAAGGGGGGCGGGCGTGGGCGGCCGGTTTCCCGGCCGCCCGTTTTCTCGAACTATCGCCCGCTGGCCATTTCCCGTTCCTCGAGCAACCGACCGCCTTCTTTCCGGCGGTCGATCGGTTCCTGGACGGGGATTGGCCGGACGGTGCGGTTCTGGTCGAAGAGTAGCGGCTCTCGCTCCGCTCCCGATGCCGCTCAGTCCTTGCGGCCGCTCCCGCTCTTCTTACCGCCGCCCGACTGCTTGTTTACCGTGCGCCAGGCGCGCTCCTCCGCTTCGTCCTGGGAGACGCCCTTCTCCTTGTAGCTGTCCTCGATGTGCTCGGCCTGCCGCTTCTGTTTGTCCGTGTAGGACGATTTGTCGCCTTGTGGCATGATCGCACCTCCATTCATCGGAGTTCCCGACCCTTCTCGGGGCCTCGATGCGATGATAGAACCATGGCGCGGAAGAGGATGTTCGCGGTCTAACGTGCCGTCGTGGCGACTCGATCCGCAGTCGTCCGGCGGCCGGCGGCAAAGGCTGTCACTCGGCCACGTACCGCCATGGCCCCTCGGGAGAGGACCGACGCCAGATCGTGTAGAACGGGAAGGGCGTGGCGCCCGAGGCGGGGTCGTTCGAGCGGATGAGCCCGAACGTGATCCCGAGGTCGCCGCTCGAGGCGACGATCACGCCCTCGTCCGGTCCCCACGACACCGAGCTGCCGTTCGCCGGCTCGCCCTCGCCGACCATCCGCCCGATCGCCTCGGCGCCGACCAGGTACGGGCCATTGGGCGGACCCATGTTCACCGCATCCGGGCTGCCGTAGCGGACGAACGCCGCGCCGAGACCGATCGACTGAGCGTCGCGCGAGAACGAGCGCTCCGCCTCGGCCAGGCTCTCCTCGTAGGCGCGGAGGACCGCCGGAACGATCGCGCGCTCGACCAGCCGGGCAGGGAGCGCGGGCTCCATCATCTGCGCCGTGACGTCCGCCGCCTCGCGTGGGGCGCGCTTCCAGGCGCGTGCGCGCCAGCCCTCCGGCCGCCGCTCCCAGTAGGTCATGTACTTCGCGAGCGCCTCCGTCGAGTCCGGCCTGAGGATCGTCATGTATCCGAACGTGAAGCCGTGGAGCCCGTCCCCGGACACGCCCACGCGGAGCGGCACCCACGAGGCCCGAGACGCCTCGTTCGCGGGATTCGTACGGAGGAGATCGAGGGCCGCTTCCTTCCCGCGGGCGAACACGCCGCCCGGCGCCGGCAGGATCACGTCGGTGGCGAACATCTCCGACAGGGCCGACAGCATATCGGTCCCGGCGGCGGCCGCGAACGCGCGGTCTGCCGCGAGGAGCTCGGCGGCGACCTCTGCAGGCGTCTGGGCCGAAAGAGGCGTGACGGCCAAGAGGCCCGCGGCGAGAGCGATGCGGAACGCCAGGCGAAGCCGGGCGAGGGAGTTTGGAGGGCTCGGGGCCGTCATGCTGTCCGTCTAAACGCGCAAGTGCGCGAGCCCGTTCAACCGGGGAGGCGAGCGGAAGCTGCTTGCGGCCTTGTCTAGTCGGTGCCGGAAGGCATCGGCTCGTACTCGTAGATGCCGCCGTCGGCCATCAGCGAGAGGAAGAGATGGCCGCCTTCGAGGACGTAGGAGCGCACGTACTCCCAGTTCCGCACGATCTGGTCGTGCATGGAACCCGGCGGACACATGGCCCGCGTGAGCGCCAGCGGCCCGAACATGAGGTGGTTGGGCCCGTCCGAGCGCCATGGGCCGCTGCCGCGGTTGCAGTCGACGCGAACCGACACGCGACCATCGGTCTCGAACACGATCGTGTACTTCTCACGGTCGTCCGGCATCAGGACCGCGCCGTCGCCTCCTTCAAACTCGACGAGTCTCCAGGATGTGCCCCCGAGCGGGCCGCCTCCGAGCACATCTTCGCGGGACATGTCGGTCGTAGTCGCACAGCCGAGGACGAATCCGCTGAGGAGGAGACTGGAGGGAAGTAGCGTCATGAATCGATCACGAACACTCATGCGCGATCAGTCCCCGGTCGCCGCGTCGGTCGAGATCCGCCAGTACAGATGAAAGCCGCGGACGAAGTGGATCTCGCTCCCGTCAGGCGAGAAGACGACGAAGTTCTCGAACTCATCCGTGTTCACGCCGCCCTCCAGCGGCCTGGGGTCGGACCAGCCGGCCTCGAGTAGCCGGGAGAACCAGAGATCGCTCGGTCCGGGTCGTCCCTCCGCGTCGCGCAAGCGGACGTCGAGAATAGCGATCGATCCGTCCGGGGAGAGCGTGGCGCTCGATACGAGCGCCTCCGACCACCAGCCCGCCCACGCGTCCAGCAGAGTGTCCGGCTCGGGCGGACCGTATTGCGTCCCGTCCCAGTGCGTGACCAACCGCGTGCTCGTCGACCAGTCCGGCGTCGTCGACCCGAACTCGATCGCGCCGTCGGAGCGAAAGCGCGGGTTGTTGTCGTAGTTGGCGAGCGTGCTCGCCGCGGCCATGAAGACCGGTGTCCCCCAGGAGCCGTCCGGGTGCCGGTCGACGTACCAGAGGTTCGCGTTCGGATGCTCGGACGTGTCACCCGGGACGGGGCGATACGAAGTGAACACCATTCGTCCGCCGTCCGGCGAGATCGAAGGATAGAGCTCCGAGAACTCGCCCCCGAGGAGCACACGCTCTGGCTCGGTCCAACCCTCCGCGCCCCGGCGCGACACGAAGATCCGGTAGTCCTCCTCGCCCTCGGTCACCTTGCGGAAGAACCAGAACTCGCCGCCGTCGGGGGAGAAGGCGCCGCGGAAGACGTTTCCGCCTTCGACCGAGACGGTCCCGGGCGCGAAGACGACCGCTTGGGCCAACGTGCGCTCCTGCGCCGGAACCGTACGAACACCGGCCCCCGCGAGGAGGGCGAAGGAAAGAGCGAGTGAACAATTAGACCGGGTCATCGTGCCTCGCGGATGGGAAAACCCAGAGCGCGGTCAGTCCAGCGCCGCCTCGACGATCGCGCGCTGGAGCGCCGTGCGCGCCTTGGTCAGCACCGGTTCTCCGTGGGAAACGAGGATGCGCTGGAGCGGTAGATCGAGCATCGGCGTCAACGCCGTCGCCATGTCGTGACGAGCGACTCCCTCCGGCAGCCAGCCTGCGGGACAGATCACGAGACCGCCGTCCTGCCCGAGTAGCACGTCACCCACGATCAGGGAGCCCGAGGCTGCCTCCCACAGGACCGCCTCGCCTTCGCGCGGCGTGGCCTGGGCGACCAGCCCGCCGGGCAGGTGGTCTCCGGCGCGATAGAGATGGGTGGGCACGCCCTCGATGTGCGCGATACCGCCGGCCTCCGCATGGATCCGGACGTCGGGCCACCGCGCGCGGATCGCGCCCGCGCTCCGGTCATGAAAGAAGACCGTGAGGACGACGTCGCTGTCGTTCGCGCCCTCGATCGCGCTGCCGAGCTCGTTCCACACCTCTTCGTCGTCCTCGGGGAACTGGGGATCTACCAGGACAAGGTCTCCGCCGACGGCCAGTGCCAGACAACCGACGTCCTGCTCCCATTCCGGGTGCCACGCGGTCCACCGCCACAGTCCGGGCGCGAGCTCCCTCGCGTTCAGGGCCTTCAGCATGGCCGGCAAGATGGTCGAATCCTGACCCAGGGGGAAGTAGGGCTAGAGCGCGCGATCGAACGGGCGACCGACTAGCTGAGACCCTTCCAGGCGAGGAATCCAACCAGCAGCCAGCCGAGGCCCTTGAGCAGGAAGAACAGGAAGCCGTACTGCGCGACACGCTTGAGGACGCGGCGGCCGCGAGGCGGTGTCGGGGGAGTCGGATCGGTCACGCCGGAAAGCTATCCGATGCGGTGCATCTCGCCGAGGTCCGGTTCCGCGCCGGTCAGCCAGCCCTTTACGAGCTCGAACAGTACGACCGGCTGCGGCTTATCCATCTCCAGGAACACGGCGGCGTGCACGTCGACGCCGATCAGGACCATGCGCGGATCGTCCTTCGTTCCATGCCGCGGATCGCCCTCCTCCCCGAACCACATCTTCCAGTCCGGCGCGTACAGCTCGTGGATCTTCGCGCGATCGCGG
>JAICNR010000024.1 GCA_025931135.1 Gemmatimonadota bacterium
CTCGTCGTGATCCTGTTCAGCGAGCTCGCCAGCAACACGGCCACCGCGGCCACCATGCTTCCCGTCGTGGGAGCGCTGGCGCTGGCCACGGGGCTGAGCCCGCTGCCACTCGTGATCGGAGCCGGGCTCGCCGCCAGCGGCGGCTACATGCTGCCCGTGGCTACACCCCCGAACGCGATCGCGTACGGCACGGGGCGGGTCACGGTGCCGCAGCTCGCGCGAGCGGGGGCGCTGCTGGATCTCGCGTTCCTGCTGCTCGTATCCGCCGTGGCGACCCTCCTCGTCCCGCTCGTCCTCGGGATCTGACCTTCCGGCCGTTCGAGCCGGCCGTTCGAGCCGGCGACAGGCTCACAGCACGACCGGCCGGTCCGACAACTCGTTCGAACGTCCCCGGTCGCCAGGGAAGTGCGCGCGCAACTGATCGCCGACGGCCCGGACGCCCCAGATCACGCCGCTCTCGAAGTCTCCTTCGCGGATCCGCTCCTCCATCCCGCTCGAGATGGCCTCCCATCCGTCGCTCCCGACCCTGGCGTGGATGCCGCGATCGCCGACGATCTCGAAATCGCGATCCGCGAGCAGAAAGTAGATCAGAACGCCGTTGTTGTGCTCGGTGTCCCACACCGCGAGCTCGCCGAACACCTCGATCGCGCGCTGGCGGGCGCTGAGGCCGCGGAGGACCTCGCGCGTGTCGAGGGAATGCTGGACGGCGAAGCGAATCTGCCCGGTATGCCCCGCCTCGCTCTCGCGGATCGCGGCCTCGATGTTCGCGAGCGCCGACACGGGGAAGACCTTCCGCACGCTCCACGCGGTCGTGAAGAGATGTCTGAGCGTCCGGTTCGCCACCATTCTCCTCGCTCTCACCATCGGCCCGAAGCTCCTCCGCCCCCGAACCCACCGCCGCCCCCGCTCCAGCCGCCCCCGCCCGACGGCCACCCCGCCCCCCAGCCTCCGCCCCGGTAGCCCCCGCGGCGCTGCCCGGGCATGCCCCCGATCAACGTGAACAGGAACGCGATCCCGGCGACGACGACGGCCGCCAGCATCGAGGCCACGAGCGCCCAGGCGATCGCGCCGGTCAGGCCACCGATGATCACGGCCGCCGGCAGACGGCCGAACAGGGCGCGCAGCACGCTCCCGACCACCACGATCAGCATGAACCCGATCGCCAGGAGCGATCCCGGCCATCCCTCCTCCGTGCCTTCGCCCGGCCACGCGGCAGGGGGCTCCGGTTCGGGGAGCGGCTCGCCGTCGATGACCCGGATCATCGCGTCGACTCCGGCGTTCACTCCGCCGTCGAAGTCTCCGGCGCGAAACTGCGGAACCACGATGTCCTCGACGATGCGATTCGCCGTCGCGTCCGGCAGCGCGCCTTCGAGCCCATAGCCTACCTCGAGGCGGAGGACCCGATCCTCCTTGGCCACCAGGAACAGGACGCCATCGTCGATGCCTTCGCGCCCGAGCCTCCAGGCCTCCGCGACCCGGATGCCGTACTGCTCGATCGTCTCCGCCCCCGTGGTGGGAACGATCAGCACCGCGATCTGGCTGCCCTTGCGGCGCTCGAAGGCGGCGAGCTTCTCCTCGAGCGCCGACGTCTCTCCGGCGGAGAGGGTCCCGGTGAGATCGGTGACGCGCCGCTCGAGCCGTGGGACCGGCACCGCGTCCTGCGCTTTCGCCGCCGGCGCGAACCAGAGGGCGAGCGCGAGCGACGCGGCGATTCCCGCGGCCGGGCTGTGCGACATACGGGGCGACGCCGGAGTCCGCCTACGGATTCGCCGGCTCCTGCGCCGGCGCGGGGGTCGTGTCGGGCCTGGAGAAGTCCACCGGCGGCGGCGTGGAGATCTCCGCCTCGTCTTCCACCGTGAAGTTCGCCTTGGTGTCGTAGCCGAAGACCTTCGCCGTGAGGTTCACGGGGAACCTGCGCACGGTGGTGTTGTACTCCTGCACCGAGTCGATGTATCGCTTGCGGGCCACCGCGATCCGGTTCTCCGTTCCCTCCAGCTGCGCCTGGAGCTCGCGGAAGCTCTGATCCGACTTCAGATCGGGGTAGTTCTCCACCACGACGAGCAGGCGCGACAAGGCCGAGCTCATCTGCGACTGGGCCTGCTGGAATTCCGCGAAGGCCGCCGGATCGTCGACGAGATCCGGCGTGGCCTGGATCGAGCCGACCCGCGCGCGGGCCTCGGTGACGCTCTGGAGCACCTCTCGCTCCTGGGCCGCATACCCGCGCACGGTCTCGACCAGATTCGGGATCAGATCCGCACGGCGCTGATACTGGTTGATCACCTCGCTCCACGCTCCGTTCACGGCCTCGTCCTGAGTCTGAATCGTGTTGTACCCGCAGCTCTGCAGGACGACGGCCGCCGCCACCAGCGCCAAACCCTTCGTGACTCGCTTCATCTCGCATCCTCCTGTCGATGGGGAATCGAAGATACACGCCGGGCGCTCCGGGGTAGGGGGTTTCCCCACGTTCCGGCGGAATTTCCCCGATGGACGCGACGCGGACGACTTCCTATGCTGTCGAAGTCGTGAACAAGGGGACTCCGCCTTCGACCGCGAGCATCTTCCTGTGGCTCGCCCTGTTCCTCGCTCTCGGCGGGCTGGCCACGTTCTTTCTGTGGCCGAATCTGAGCCATCTGCTGTACGGGAGACTCGACGAGGTGAGCGTGCCTGGCCTCCTCGGCGGCGCGGCCGCCCTGGGAGCCGTTCTGTGGGCGCTGGGTCGCTGGGTCCGACGTCTTCCCGCGTGAATCGCGGCGGGGAAGGAGGATCGCCGGTGGAAGACGATCGCGGAACACCCGACGAGGAGCCTCAGCTCAGCGGAACGCTCTTCATCGTGATGGTGATCATCATCCTCACGGCCGGGATGTGGGCGGCGGTGTACTTCACCCTGCTGGAGCGCTGACCCATGGCGAAGATCCATCGCTACGAGCGGGCCTTCCTGATCCTCTCCGCGATCATGCTCGTCGTATTCCTCGCCGCTCTGGGCTACGCGGCGTTCGGGATGGGCCTCCACCTGCCCACGCGAGCGGGCCAGATCCGGCCCGAGGACGTCGCCCGCACGCCTCCGTTCGATCGCCCGGGCGTCCGCGAGGTCGAGCCCGGGCGGTGGGAGGCCGTGGTCGTCGCGCGGGCGTGGGGATTCAATCCCGCCGAGATCCGCGTCCCCGTGGGCCAGCCGGTGACGTTCCGGATCACGTCGGTGGACATCATCCACGGCTTCCACGTCGACGACACACGGATCAACCTCATGGTGCTCCCCGGCCAGGTGTCGGAGCTCGAGTACACGTTCCGGAAGCCCGGCGAGCACCTCGTCATCTGTCACGAGTACTGCGGCGCCGGTCATCACGCGATGGCGGGCAAGGTGATCGCGGAGTGAGCGCGGCCCGGGCGAACGGCAGCATCGTCCATGACCCGAGCGGCTTCGCGCTCCCGTCCAGCCAGCGCGCGGCGATCCGCTGGTTCGTGTACGTCGGCTTCGGCGCGATGGGGATTGCGGTCATCCACGGCTTCGCGCAGGCGCTGAACTACGCCGGCATCAACATCCTGACCTGGTTCCCCGGACTCCAGAGCTACTACCAGGGGCTGACGATCCACGGCGTCTTCAACGCGCTCGTCCTGACGTTCGCCTTCACGAACGGCTTTCTGGCGCTGACGACCGCCCGCGGGCTCGGACGCCCCCTCCATGGCCCGCTGCTCCAAGCATCTCTCTGGACCCTGATCCTGGGTGTCCTCCTTTCCGGGTGGGCGATGTTCTCGGGCCGCGCCAGCGTCCTGTTCACGTTCTATCCGCCCCTCCAGGCGCACCCGGCCTACTATCTGGGGCTCGCGCTGCTCGTCGTCAGCACCTGGCTCCTGTCGATCAACTTGTTCTGGAGCCTGTCGCGGTGGCGGCGGGAGAATCCCGGCCAGCGGATTCCGCTGCTGGCCTTCATCTCCGTGGCCACGTACGCGATGTGGGATCTGGCCTCGCTGGGGATCGCGGTCGAGGTGGTGGGCCTCCTCCTACCGTGGTCGCTGGGCTGGCTGGACGGGGCCGATCCTCTTCTCTCGCGGACCCTGTTCTGGTTCTCCGGGCACGCGATCGTGTACTTCTGGCTGCTGCCCGCTTACGTCTCCTGGTACGCCTTCGTGCCCCGGCATGCGGGCGGCAAGATCTTCAGCGATCCGCTGACGCGCGTGGTCTTCCTCCTGTTCCTGGCGCTCTCGATCCCCACCGGGTTCCACCACCAGTACGCGGATCCCGGCATCCCCGAGGCGATGAAGTTCACCCACGCGATCCTGACTTTCGGGGTTTTCTATCCCAGCCTGATCACGGCGTTCTCCGTCATCGCCGCGTTGGAGATGGGCGGGCGCGCGCGCGGAGGCAGGGGCCTGACGGGCTGGTTCTTCAAGCTCCCGTGGGGCGACCCCTCGCTCTCGGCGCAGGTCCTGGCCATGCTGGTGTTCGTGCTCGGGGGCATCACCGGACTCATCAACGCGAGCTTCAACGTAAATCAGGTGGTGCACAACACGGCCTGGATCCCCGGCCATTTTCATATGACGGTGGGAACGGCGGTCGCGCTTTCGTTCATGGGGATCGCGTACTGGCTCGTGCCGTGGCTGAGCAGCCGTGAGCTCCGCGGCCGCCGAATCGCCGTGGCGCAGAGCTGGATCTATTTCGTGGGCGTGCTCGTGTTCGCGCGCGGGATGATCTCCGGCGGGCTCGAAGGCATGCCGCGCCGGACGTTCATGGTCGCGGCCACGTACTCCAAGCCGTCCTGGGAGCTGGCCGGAGTGCTGACCGCGGTCGGCGGAACGATCATGTTCCTCAGCGTGATCCTGTTCGTCGGCGTCATGCTGGCGACGATCCTCGCGGGCCGGCGCCGCGACCCGGGAGACATCCCGTTCGCCGACACCCTGGTGGGACCGGCCGTGTCCGGCTGGGAGCGCCATTTCGACCGTTTCGGGATATGGGTAGCGGTCACGATCCTCTTGATCGTGATCGCCTATGCGCCGTTCCTCGTGAGCTACCTGCCCCCCAAGCTCTGGTCCAGCGGCTTCTCGATCTACTGAGCTCCCCACCGGGCCTTCTCCCCACAAGCGCGGCCAAGAGAGTCCCGACCGACAGGCCGGCGCGACCGGCGTATGATGCATTCCATATGAGTGTGGCACGCCGCATCCTTTGCCCGACGGATTTCTCGCCGAGCTCGGACCGGGCGCTGCACCACGCGCTCGCATGGTCGCGGCATGCCGGTGCCGAACTCCACGTCCTGCACGTGGTCGTGGAGTCCGACGATGCCGGTGAGGCGCCGGCCTACGCCGGCGTGCTCGATGCCCGCGCGGCGCTGGAGGGTCTGATCGCGCGGTCAGGCGCAGGGGAGGAGGCGTGCCGCGCCGTGGCCCGCGCGCCTTCGGTCGCGCGATCGATCGTCGACCACGCGCTGGAGGCCGGGATCGATCTCGTCGTCATGGGGACCCACGGCCGCCGTGGCTTCCGGGCGCCCGCGATCGGCCACCAGACGGCGGCGGTGGTCCGCGCGGCGCCGTGCCCCGTGCTGGCGGTGCCCGCCGGCCCCGGACCCGCGGTCGCCTCGCCCCCGAAACGGATCCTGGTTCCGCTCGACTTCGGGCCGCGCGCGCTCCCCGCGCTCCGCTACGCCCAGAAGATCGCGCACTCGACCGGCGGGTCGCTCCTGCTCCTGCACGTCATCGAGGAGGCGATCGTTCCCGATGTCTGCTACCCGCTCGGGCGCTCGATCTTCCTGCGCGAGCCGGAGGCCCGCCGGCGATCGCGCGAGGGGCTCGAGCGCCTGTTCTGGCTGGCGGAAGGACCGGACGTCCCATTCGACGTTCGGGTGGTGGACGGTCGCGCGGCGACCGAGATCGCCCGGATCGCGGCCGAGACCGCCGCAGACGCCGTAGTCATGCCGACGCACAGCTTCGCCGCCTCCGACCGGCTCGTTCTGGGTACGACGACCGACAAGGTCGTGCGCCTGGCTCCATGTCCGGTGCTCGCGCACTGCGAGCCGCGCGCTCGAAGCGGGGAATCGTGGCCGAGCGAGTCGGCCGCCCGGAGCCACGCCGCGGTCGGTTGACCGCCGCGCGTCTGCTCGCCGTCGGGGCTATGTCCGCCTGGCTGTGGCGCGCCTATCCGGAAGTCGTGACGGGGGTGCGCGCGGTCCGAGATTTCCAGGACCGGCTCGAACCTTCCGGACGTCCGCGGCCCTCGTAGTAGGCCAGGCACTCCGGCTCCCGTCCCCGCACGACCCTGAATCCCTGCAAGGGGCCGGCGCCCGCAGTCACGATCGTGTACTGACGTTCCGGCCCGGCGCCATCCGCGTACAGGACCACCCAGTCGCCTGTCCGTCCCAGCTCGTGCGCGCGGGGCGTGTTGGAGAAGAGCGCGGTGTAGTGTCGCGGCCCTCGGGAGGTGTGGAGAATGGGGAGCCAGGCCCGGTGGTCCGGGTTCAGCCGTCGGGGCGCGATCCGCGGCAACCGGCCCGCGGCGGCTCCGGCGAGGTACTCACGGTCGACCTGCAGGATCTCGCTCACGTCGGGCTCGGGTCCGGGAGCTGGGGGGTTCCCCCGGATCCGGGCCAACCGATGCGCGAGCGTCTCGCGCACGGCTGCCAGGCGCTTCGGTCCGAAACCCTCCAGCCGGGCCAGTCGGCCGTCGTGGGCTGCAATCTCGAGCTCCTCGAGAGACTCGATTCCGAGCTCGTCGTGGAGCCGCGCCGCCAGCGCCGCCCCGATCCCCGGGACCGTGCGGAGGAGCATCGTTCCTTCGGATTGCCCGCGCAGCCGATCGAGCATCGGCAGACGTCCCCACGCGAGCAGACTGGCGATCGAACGCCCGATCGACACTCCGATTCCCGGGAGATCCTCGAGAGCCGGCAGCCCCCCGCGCGCGTGAATCGCGGAGACCGGCTCCGGCAGGGACCGGATGGTCTCCGCCGCATTCCGGTAGGCGCCGATCCGGAACGGGTTCGCACGTTGGACCGCGAGCAGGTCCGCCACCTCGTCGAGCCGGCATGCGATGTCGTCGTTCCCGGGGCACCGCGCCGACGAGACCGACGTCCGCGGCTCGGGCCCTTTGGTCATCGTCCCAGCGGCCCGACGACGAGCACCGAGACCGGCGCTTCGCGCAGGACCGCGCGCGCCACGCCTCCCAGCGCCGCCCCGATGGGCGAATACGCGCCGCGGCTCCCGATCACTACCAGATCCGCCCGCTCGCGCTCGATCGCGTCGAAGATCTCGTGGATCGGCTCTCCGACCATGACCTGGCACCGTGCCACGTCGGATCCGGCGCCGGCCTCGCGGGCCTCCTCCTCGAGCCAGCGGTTGGTCTCGACCCGGAGATCGTCGTGGATCTCCTCGATCGGCATCACGCCCGCGAGCTCCACCGGCGCGTGAACGACCGGCTCGAGCGCGTGCAGCGGGATGACCTTCGCATCCAGCTGGCGGCCGAGGAATGCGGCCCAACGGAGGGCTCGCCTGGCGACGCTCGAATCGTCCACCGCGGCTACGATCCGCCGCGGAGGGCCTTCGGGCAGACAGCGCGCGACGAGAACCGGGACCGAAGACCGCTGGATCACTCGCTCCGCCGTCGTCCCCAGGAACTCCCACACCCCCCGCCGCTCCCCGTGGTCGGCGACCACGAGCAGGTCGGCCCCGTGCGTGTCGACCGCCTCGATCAGGCGCTCGGCGGCCGGGCCGATCGCCACCTCGCCCACCACTCGGGTCCCGTCCACCCACGAGCCGAGGTTCGCGAGTCGGGCGCGCGCACCGACCGCCGCGTTCTCCGCCACCGGCTCCATGGGAGCGAGGACTCCGCGCAGGGGGCGCGGCGGCCTCGGCACATCCACCGCATGGACGATCACGATCTCGGCCTGTGGCGCTAGCTCCAGCGCCGTCCACCGGGCCGCGGCCACCGAGGGCTCGCGGAAGTCCATGCCCACGACGATCCGACGAATCTTCATGTGTCCTCCTCCGGACATACGCGTCCATGTCGACGGTAGTCCGGTGGGAGGGGCGCGTCTGTCGGGAGATCCCTGCGGGGGGATGTGGGGTGCGGGGGCCGGGTCCCTGGGGGGTCCGCTAGGGCCGGAGATCCTCCAGCGCCTCGAGCCGCAACCGGGCGCGGTCCGCTTCGTCGGGATCGGTCGCCGCGGAGTAGAGGGCCCTCTCCCAGGATCCGTAGGTGGGATTCGGCAGGACGATCCAGCGCTCGCCCCAGCGGTCGCGGTACCGCTCGACCAGCCGGTCCCGCTCGGCGCGCGGGAGGTTCGCCGGAACGAAGTCGTTGAAGTCGTCGCCGACGAGGAGGACGACGCGATACCGTTCCGCGACCGTTCGGCGACGACTCGACTTATCGCTGGCCCACTCTTCGCGCTCGCCGCGCAGGAGGATCGTGTCGACGTCGGGGTCGAGCGGCATGCCTGCGGCCTCGAGGTTCCGTCGCGTCGCCGCCTCGTGCGGCGCATCGCGGTTCGTCACGTAGAACACCGTCACGCCGAGCGAGTCCGCCAGGGCGAGGAACTCCGGCGCGCCCGGGATAGGCGGGGCGCGGCCCTCTTCGACCCATTGCGTCCAGGATTCGGGGTCGAATGCGCCGCCTGAGCGGATCAAGCGCGCCTGGTTGGGCGAGTTGTCGAGGACGGTCTCGTCGACGTCGAGGATGATGGCGGGCGGGAGCCCGCCGTAGCCGGTTCTCTCCTGCTCGATGGCCGCCGTCCAGGTCGTGTCCTCGAGAGCGCGCGCGAGGCTCGACCGCGCCGCGGCGTAGGCCTGCCACGCGCTCGCGCGGTATTCGGCGGCGGTCTGGATCCACAGGGTTGCGTAGAGCGTGGGGTGCTCGGAGGGAGGAGCTTCGGCGCCGGTGGTGGATGGCGGCACGGGAGGCGGAGCCGGAGGATTCGGGCGCGCGGTCGCGCACGCGGAGAGCGCGACGGCCAGGAGCAGGGCGAATCCGAATCGGACGGTTCCGATCGCCATGCCCGCG
The DNA here is from genome assembly GCA_025931135.1 of Gemmatimonadota bacterium. Classification (GTDB taxonomy): domain Bacteria; phylum Gemmatimonadota; class Gemmatimonadetes; order JACCXV01; family JAHWKZ01; genus JAICNR01. The sequence continues at coordinate 8,978 of JAICNR010000024.1, forward strand.
AAGCTAATCTCTCAGCCGGCGGACGTCTCGACCTCGCGCCCGACGGTCACCCGGACCCGCGTCCCCGCGCCGGGCCGGCTTTCGATCCAGGCCGATCCCCCGGCCGCGGCCGCGCGCTCACGAATCTCGAACAGCCCGAGTGCCGCCGCTCCCTGCCCGTCGACGTCGAATCCCCGCCCATCGTCTTCGACCTCCACGGACATCCCGTCTTCGGAGCCGACGAGCCGCACCACGGTGCGCCGCGCACCCGAGTGCTCGACCACGTTGTCCAGGGCTTCACGCACGATCCAGTAGAGCTCGCGCTCGAGCTCCGATTTCCGGCGATCTCCCCACTGCCCGGCCTCGACTTCGATCTCGAATCCGCGCGCGCCCAGCTCCCGCGCGTAGGCCTCGACCGCGGCGACGAGTCCGAGATCGTCCAGGACCCTCGGTCGCCTGGCGCTCGCGAATGCGCGGATCAGATCGAGCGCCGCTGCGATCTCCTCTCGCGTTTCCTCGAGGAGCCGCTCGAGGTGAGCGGTCTCCTGCGACTCACCGGCGGCGATGCGCAGGCGGACGAGAAGTGCCGCCAGTCGCTGCCCGGTGTCCTCGTGCAACGCGGTCGCCACCCGGTCGCGGTCCGCCTCTTCCCGCCGCACCGACCGCGCGGCGAGCTCGCCGAGCTTGCGCCGGTACAGCGCCACGCGCTCGAGCGCGTCGTTGAACGCCTCGCCGACCCCCGCCAGATCGGGGTCCGCCAGGGCGGACCGCGGTGCGCGGGCGCTCAGGTCCCCCTCGCGCACGCGCAGGGCCGCCCGCTCCAGCCGGTGCAGCGGGTCGAGCGCCAGCTGCAGGAGCACCGCGTCCACCAGGACAGTGAGGACGATCCCGGCGAGGACGACCGGAACGGCGACCGCCATCGCCTGTCGCTCGCTTCCCGCCGCGAGCTCCGCGCCGGCCAGGACGCCGGCGAGTGCCGAGAGGGCCACGAGGATCGCGTTCGCGACAAGGATCTTGGTGAAGAGGCGGACCCGGAGGAGCCCCCGGACTCGGCCGACGACCGTCACGCCCGCATCCCGATCCGATCGCTCCACACCGCGATCGCCTCGGCGAACACCGGGGTTCGATGGAAACGCAAGGCGACCTCCTTCGTTTGGCCCGATCCTAGGGTCCGAGCCGATGTGCGTCTGTCGGGACAAGAGCCCTGGGTCATGTGGGGGTTTTCGATGGAGCCGGTCGGGAAACCCCCGTCAGCCGCCTGACCTCGCATGGCGTCCAGCGTGGCGGCGATGGCCGCAACCGGGGGACGGGCAGCCCATCGACCCCGTCTCCTCAGGCACCGCCTCGTCGCGCGTGGCGACGTAGGCGAGGAGCGCCCGGGCCTCGTCCGTTCCGATGCCGAGTCCGGGCATGGTGGCGCGGTATTCCGTGGCAAGATCTCGCGCGATCGGGTCGTGGCGAAGCATCGAGTCGGGGCTGGCGATCATCGCCACGACCCACTCCGGCTCCCGTCGCTCGAGGATGCCGGCGAGATCGGGGCCGACGCGCAGTCCCCCTCCGATCGAGTGGCAGGCCGCGCAGCCGCGACTCGCGAACAGATCGGCGCCGCGCTCGGTCTCCGACGCGATCACCACGGACGGGGACGAAGTCGTCGCCGCCGGGCCGGTGGCGCGCGCGCTGCAGGCGCAGACCAGAAGCGCGGCGAGCTGAACGGCTCGCCTCATACCAGCTCGTCGGCCACCGCGGTGACGATGTCGCTCGCCGACAGAACCCCGGCGAGTCGATCGCCGTCGAGCACGAGGATCCGATGGACCCGGCCTTCACGCATCATGCGGGCCGCCTCGCGCGCCGTTCCACCCGGTGCGATGGCGCGCACCCGCTGGGTCATGATCTCGGCCACGACGTGCTCGGCGAGAAGGTCCCACTCCGGACTGCGCGTCTCTTCGAACCGCTCGAGGACGTCCGCGCCCACGTCCGCCCACAGGTCGGTGTAGAAGGAGACCGGCGCGTCCTCCTCCTCCTCCCATCCCTCGAGCACCTCGATCTCCCCCCATTCCGCCTGCTCCGGCTGATCGGCGGGGACGGCGGGGGTCGTGGCTTCGAACTCCACCAGATCGGTGGCCGAAACGACCCCGACGACCTTGCCGCCCGACACCACCGGCACTCCGCTCACCCGCTCGTCGCGAAGGAGCGACACCAACTCCCGAAGCGAGGTGTAGGGGCCGACGGTGATCACGTCTTCGGTCATGAGGTCGCGAACCTTGATCATGAGATCCTCCTCGCGTCTGGGGAACGGGCTCCACTCCGGATCGTAGGATCGGGGGCATGCCTAGTCTGGGGGGCAATTGCCGGCGCGGCGGGTGGGGATTCCGCGCGTCATTTGTAGGGCGCCTCCCGACAGGAGCGTTCCCGACACGCTGGGCTGGGCACGCCCCGACAGACCGTGGCGCGCCGCCCCGCCTATCATGAACGCGACCCCTAGCGGAGGCGCGGACAGATGACGCTAACGATCCCGAGGAATCTCTGGAGCTCAGGGCTGGAGGAGTTCACCGACCGGAACGCCGGGCGCCGGGCACTCCTCGAGGTGGACGACATCGACTTCGGGGCGCAGTCCGTGGTCGACTATCCGCTTTGGGGGATCAGCTACGATCCCGTCGGCGATCGGGTCGACATCATGTTCAGTGACTTCCGCGACCTCAGCCGGCACATGACGCACGCGGTCCGGAAGGCGCGGAGCATCGAGCTCCTGCACGAGCAGGGGTTGGACGAGGTGCTGCGCATCGTGGGCGCGGGCGGCGAGCAGACGCTCCTGCGCCTGGTGTCGCCCGTCGCGGACGGCAGCGCCGCGATCTGAAGCGCGCTACAGCCCCTTCAGCAGGCCCACGCGGAGCGCGAAGCGGACCAGTTCGGCGCGGTGGTTCAGGCCGAGCTTCTCCATGATCCGCGAACGATAGGTGTCAACCGTTTTCGGTGAGATGAACAGCTTCTCGCCGATCTCCTTCGAGCTGTAACCCTCCGCCGTCAGGGCCAGGACCTCTTGCTCCCGGGTGCTCAACTGATGCAGTCGCTCCGGAGCCGCGTCGCCGGAGCCGGCGGATTTGTACTCGCGCAGCAGGAGCTTCGTGGCCTGGGGCGGCAGATACACTTCTCCTCGGGCGACGATCCGGATGGCCTCGATCAGCGAGCGGTCTGCTGTGGTCTTCGTGAGGTACCCGCTCGCTCCTGCCTCGAGCACCGGCACGAGATACTCCTCTTCGGAGTGCATGGTGAGGACCAGCACCCGGGTGTCCAGCTCCAGCGCCACGATCCGTCGGGTGGCCTCGAGGCCGCCCGAGCCCGGCATCGAGAGATCCATCACGACGATCGTCGGCTTGAGCTCGCGCACCAGATCCACGGCTTCGTCCCCCGTCGACGCCTCGCCCACGACCTCGATGCCCATTTCCGCTTCGAGCAGAGCGCGCAGACCCGCGCGCAGGACCACGTGATCGTCCGCCAGAACGACTCGGATGTCGCTCATTCCGTTCTCCTCCTGAGTGGCAGCTCGGCGCTCACGCGCGTTCCCCCGTCGGGGGTGCTGGCGATCTCCAGCTCTCCGCCCGCATTGCGGGCCCGCTCTCGCATTCCCACCAGACCCAGGCCGCGACCGGCTTCGCCGTAGTCCCGTTCGGGGACGAAACCGCGGCCGTCATCCTGGACGACCGCGCGCAGCGCCAGGTCATTCCCCTGCAGCGAGACGACGATCCGCGAAGCTCCGGAATGCCGGATTGCATTCGTCAGGGCCTCCTGCACGATCCGATATAGGGCGAGCTCCGCGTCCGCATCCAACCTCTCTCCGACGCGCTCCACCGCGAGCTCGATATCGAGCGAATGCGCGCGGCTGAGCGATCGGACGAGAGAGTCGAGGGCGGATACCAGCCCGACCTCGTCGAGCGCGGGAGGTCGAAGCCCGCGAGCGATCCGCCGTACCGCCTCGGCCGTCTCGGCGATCTCCTCTCGCACCCGCTCGATGCGGCGGTCCCGCTCCTCGCGGTTCTCGATCCTACTCGCCGCGCGGAGCAGCAACATCAGACCCGCGAGTCGCTGTGCTGTATCGTCGTGCAACTCGCGCGCGATGCGCTGCCGCTCCTCCTCAGTGGCCCTCAGGGCGCCAGCGCCGAAGGCGCGCAGCTGTCGCCGTTCCGTGACGTCGCGCACGATGCAGATGACGTGGCGTTCTGCGCCCGTCATCGGACTCAGGCTGATCTCGACTGGAAACTCACTCCCGTCCCGCCGGCACCCGCGGAGTTCGAGCCCGATTCCCATGGGACGCGCGCGCGGGGCGGACATATAGCGCAACCGCTCCGCGACATGGGTCTCGCGCAGCCGCGAGGGAACGAGCGTTTCGATCGCGCGCCCCACCAGCGCCTCGTGCTCGTATCCGAACAGCTCCAGTGCGCACGGATTGGCGTCCAGGATCTCTCCGCGCTCGCCTACGAGGATGATCCCGTCGGGGGCAGCTTCGAAGAGCGCCCGGTACTCGATCGGATAGTGCCCGGGGCTCGCGTCTTTTCCAGCTTTCACCACGGTAGAGTATAGGAGAATCCCGCCTCGCGGCCCCCCCGCATCCGTCGGATTCCTCCCGCAGCCTCCGCTCCCCCCGACACTGCGTGGAAGGCTTTTCCCGACAGACCCACAGTACCTGATCGTCCTATGCTTCCGGCGGACACCGGAAGGAGGCACGCGAATGGGAGCGAGGACGCGCGGGCCCCGACGGGCCGAGCACGACGACGGGCCGCTGGAGCTCTATTTCGAGGATATCCGCCGGTACCCTCTCCTGGAGCGGGCCGAGGAGACCGAGATCGGTCGGCGGATCCGTGCCGGCGACCCGGAGGCTCTCGATCGACTCGTTCGCTCGAACCTGCGCTTCGTGGTGTCGGTCGCGAAGCGGTACCAGAATCTGGGAGTTCCGCTTCCCGATCTGATCGCCGAGGGGAACGTCGGGCTCGTTCGTGCCGCCCACCTGTTCGATCCCGAGCGTGGGGTGCGGTTCATCTCTTACGCCGTGTGGTGGATCCGGCAGGCCATCCTGCGCACGCTCGACGACCATTCGCGTTCGGCCCGTCGCACGACGCCCCTCGAGGCGTCCCTGTTCGACGACGACGAGTCTACTCGCTCGGATTCTCTCCACGACCTCGCCGCGGCGGACCCCATGGAGCGCACGATCGAGGTGACCCTGACCAGGGAGGTACGTCGGGCCGTCGCGTCGCTCGATCCGCGCGAAGCGAAGGTGCTGCGCCTCTACTACGGTCTGGACGGTAGTCAGCCGCTTACGCTGGAGGAGATAGGATCCGCGTTCGGCCTCTCGCGCGAGCGCGTGCGCCAGATCAAGGAGCGCGCCTTGGGTCGCATGCGGCACGTCCGTCGAGCGCGTCGCCTGGAGCCCTACCTGGCCTGATCACGCCCGCTAGAGAGTCGCGACGTCCACCGTCAGCGTCTCCAGTCTGCGCCGCACGCGCTCGGGCATCTCCGGCTGATGGCGGCCCCCCAGATGGGCTGCCAGGAATTTTTCGATCTTCGCGAACAGCGCCTGGTTCGACTCTTCGCTTGCAAACCCGTGGCCCTCGTCGCTCGCGACCAGGTACTCGACCCCCCTTCCCAGCTCCCGCAACGCCCGCACGATCTGGTCCGACTCGGACTTCTTCACGCGCGGATCGTTGGCACCCTGGACGACCAGGAGCGGCGCCCGGATTCTGGACGCGGAGTAGAGCGGCGACTGGTTCCGCAGTGTCTCGAGCTCGGCCGGGACGTCGGGATCTCCCACGCGCACGCCGAACGTCCGCTTCACGGGCTCCCAGTACGGGGGGATCGACTCCAGCAGTGTGGGGATGCTCGACGGCCCGACGATCGAGACCGCCGCTGCGTAGAGCTCGGGAGTGAACGTCGCCCCGGCGAGCGCCGCGAAACCGCCATAGCTGCCACCCATGATCCCCACCCGCGCGGGATCGGCGATCCCGCGCTCGACAAGCCAGCGGACTCCGTCCGACAGGTCGTGCTGCATCGCCCCCGTCCCCCACTGTCGGTTCCCCAGGTTCAGGAATCGCTTTCCGAACCCGGTCGAGCCGCGAAAGTTCGGCTGCAGCACCGCGTACCCGCGGTTCGCCAGGAACTGCACGATGTTGTGGAAGCCCCACGTGTCCCGCGCCCAGGGGCCGCCGTGGACGAAGAGGACGGCGGGCAGTCCACGCGGATCGGCGCCTTTCGGGACCGTAAGGTACGCGGGGATTTCGAGCCCGTCGCGGGCCGCATAGCGGACCGCGATCATCGGCGCCATGTGCTCGGTCGGGACGTCCGGCCGCGAGCGGTACAGCAGCTCGAAGGCCCCCGTCTCCCGATCGTAGAGCCACGACGCACCGGGCTCGACGTCGGAGACGACCGATACCAGCATTCGGCGGCCGTCGCGCGTCTGCGAATGGAACCCAAGGTCGCCTGCGGGAAGCTCGCGACGCGCGCGGGCGAGATCCTGCGCGAATCGCTCCTCTCGGGGGTACCATCGGACACGCTCTCCCGTGTACGAGGTGGCCATCAGCTCGTGCGTGTCGGCGGCGAACAGCGCGTGCCCGAAGTCGGCCTCGCCATCGGGATCCTGCTCGACCTCCTCCGTCGCTCCCGTCTCCGGATCCAGCAGGACGAGGCGGGACAGATCGGCGGGGCCGCGGCTCGTCTCGACGTACGCGCGCGCCCCGTCCCGGTGGAAACGGAGGGGGCGACACTCCTCATAGGGACCGCACCCGTAGATCGCCACTACGCTGTCGTCGTCGATGCGCAGGATCTCCCATCCGCCGTCGGGACGCTGACGGTGTCCGAGTCTCACGCGCCCATCGAGGTCGGTCGTCCAGCCTACAACGTTCTCCCGGTTGGCTACGACCAGCGTCCGCTCGCCGCTGGAGAGGTCGAGCCGGTAGACGTCGTGGAGACGGGGATCGCGGTCGTTGATCCCCACGATCACGTTTCCGGGATCGTGCTCGGGGAGCTCGTAGATCCGGGCCTGGATTCCGATCCCCGGCGTCAGATCGAGCGGCGCCGCCGCACGCGCCCCCGGGGCGGGCTCGGCATCCGGCGCGACGGCATGCACGTGAAAATTCTCGTCGCCCCCGCGGTCCTGGAGGAACAGGACGCGTCGCGAGTCGCGGCTCCACACGTGCTGGACGACCGGCCGCTTCCGGTCGTCGGTCAGTGGTCGTGCGGATTCGAAAGGCTCCTCCAGCCGCTTGACCCACACGTTGAGAACGCGGTCCAGCGGTTGGACGAACGACAGCCAGCGACCGTCCGGCGACAGCTGACCGCCCGCGATCCGCGGGTTTCCGAACAGCACCTCGCGATCGATCACCGGCGCGCCTTTTCCGGGAGGCCGTACGATGCGGGTCATTCCCCCGCCGCCGTCGGCTCGGCATGGGGCTCGAAGACGTCCTCGATCGCGAGTCCGAAGAGGCGGGCGATGCCGAACGCCAGCGGCAGGCTGGGGTCGTAGCGAGCGTTCTCGATCGCATTGACGGTCTGGCGGGAGACTCCGAGTCGCGCGGCGAGCTCGGCCTGCGACCAGGCGCGCTCCGCCCGCAGGACGCGCAACCGGTTCCTCACCGGTACCTCCAGTGGGCGAAGGCGAGGGCGGGAACGTAGAGGAGGGCCATCGCCGGCCAGACCTCTCCCACGCCGAGACCCGGCGCGAACCCCGCCTTCTGCAGGTACTCGACCGTCATGCCGAGCATCAGCGCGCAGGGGAAAGCGATCGCGAGGGCCTCGAGATGGATTCGGCGCTGGAGCTCGTCCAGCGCGCGCATCGCCCGCACCAGGAGAATGATCGCGGCGCTCCAGAGACCAACGGGTACCAACGCGAGCGCCAGCCGCGCCCAGCGTCCGAGCGCGAGGTGATCGAGGCTCCAGGACACCCCCAGTACGGCGGCCAGCGTGAGGGCGGCGAGCAGGTAGAGGGGCATGGGCCGGCGCGAGCCGGCACGGTCGGACGCGTCCATCGCGAAGAACCTCCTGGGACCGGGGCGAACGGTGGCTTCTTCCATGGTCCGGAGTGTAAAGTATTATTGACGTGATGTCAAGTAGTATCGTCAAAATGACGCCTGACCTTTCCATTCATTCGGAGACGATCTCGACTTCCGTGACCTTGATCGCCGCGTGGAGACGGACGCCTTCGGCGATCCCGAGACCTGCCAGCGACGCACGCGTGATCTCGGCCGTCAGCGGGGGGATCGTGTCGAGGGTCACGCGCACCCGATCGGCCCGGACGTCGATCGCACGCACGGTCCCCGCGATCACATTCCGCGCCGAGCCCGTGGGCGCTTGGATCGACAGCGTTATGGCCCGCGGCGGGACCACCGCGGCCACCTCCGCGCCGGCCGTGTGCTCGCCGGGCAGGACCGTGAGACGGAGCTCCCCGGATTCCAGCGTCGTCTGCGCGCCGCTCGCGACCAGCCGTCCCCGGAGCAGGTTCACTCCGGCGAGCGTCGCGACCCACGCCGTCGCCGGCCGGCGGCGAAGCGATTCCGCGTCCCCCTCCTGAACGACCCGCCCATCCTCCAGCACGACCGCGCGATCCGCGAGCGTCAGCGCGTCGATCGGGTCGTGGCTGACGATCAGCGCCACTCCGCCGAAGTCCGCCAGCGCCTTGCCGAGCGCGCGGCGCGCCATGCCCCGCGCCGCCACGTCCTGGGCCGAGATCGGCTCGTCTAGGAGGAGGAGGTCCGGATCGGCGACCAGTGCGCGGGCCAGGGCAACCCGCTGCGCTTCGCCGCCCGAGAGCTCGGCCGGCCGGCGGGCGGAGAGATGCCCGGCGGACAACCGCTCCAGCCAGTTCATCGCTCGAGCGCGCGCTTCGGCCGCGCGGGCGCCTCGCACGCGAGGGCCGTACGCGACATTGTCGAGGACGTTCCTCCAGGGAAGAAGACGGGGCTCCTGGAAGGCGACACCGAGACGCCGGTCGCGCGGGGAGAGCCGGATTCCGTTCGCGGTGTCCTCCCAGACCTGCCCGTTCAGCGCCACCCGGCCCGCCGAAAGCGGGACGAGGCCCGCGAGCGCCGCGACGAGCGTGGACTTCCCGGCGCCGTTCGGCCCGAGGATCGCCGTCGTGCCCCGCGGGGCGTCGAAATCCGCCTCCAGCGCGAAGCCGACGCGCCGGGTCCGGACGCGGGCTAGGAGACCCTCGCCGATCGGCATCGTCGCGTCGGCGTCCGCGCTCAACGGGGCTCCTCGAACACGCCGCCCCGAACCAGCGCGATCGCGACCAGGCAGACCGCGAGCAGCGCGACGCTCACGAGGATCGCGGCCCCGGCGTCTGTCTGGAGCATCTCGTAGACGGCCAGCGGCAGCGTCTGCGTCCGCCCGCGGAGGTTGCCGGCGAAGGTGATCGTCGCGCCGAATTCCCCGAGGGCTCGCGTCCAGGCCAGGGCGACGCCCGCTGCGAGCGCGGGCCGGAGACCCGGCAGGATCACGGTGGTAAGCACACGGATGTCCGAAGCGCCGAGCGTGAGCGCTGCGTCCTCGAGGCCGCGGTCCAGGCGTGCCAGGCCCGCCTCCAGCGTGACGACGAGAAAGGGCGCGGAGACGAACGTCGCGGCGAGCACGACGGCAACGGTCGAGAACGGGATCGAGATCCCGGCCGCTTCCAGCGCTCCGCCGAGGAGGCCGCGCCGGCCGAAGGCGGTGAGCAGTCCGACGCCGGCGACGACGGGAGGTAGCACCATGGGCAGGAGCACGAGCCCCCGCAGCCAGCGTCGCCCGGGGAAGCGCGCCCGCGCCAGGATCCACGCGAGCGGGAACGCGAGGCCGAGGCCGAGCGCTACCGAGGCCGTCGACGCCACCAGCGACAGGAGCGCGGCACGAGTCGCGCGCGGGGACAGAAGCGCGCTCCCCGCCACGCCCCACGGCGCCTCCGCGACGAGCCCGACCATCGGCAGCGCGAAGAAGGCGGCCGCCAGGATCGCGAGCCCGACGAGGATCCTCGGTGTTCTCACGGAGACCCGAACCCACGCGCTTCGAGGATCTCGCGGCCGGCCGGCGAGCGCACGAAATCGAGGAACGCACGACCGCCGGCTCGATGCTCCGCCTCGGACGCGAGCGCGATCGAATAGACCGCGCGCACCGAGACTCGCTCGGGTAGCGGGAAGACCCGCACGCGGTCGCGGAGAGCGCGGGTCACGTCGGTCGCGTAAACGATCCCGGCGTCCGCTTCGCCGAGCGCTACCGCGGCCGCCACCGCCTTCACGTCCAGCGCGTTCGAGACCACATTGGACTCGACGGCCGACTCGATCCCGAGCGCCGCGAGGGCTTCGCGCGCGTACGCCCCTGCCGGGACGTCGGGCTGGGCCAGGATCACACGGACACCCGGCCGAGCGAGGTCCTCGATGCCGCGGATCCCGCCCGGATTCTCGGACGGCGCGATGACGACAAGTCGATTCGTCGCGAGTGCCGCCGGCCGCTCCACGAGCCCCGCGCGCCAGGCGTCCGCCATCGATCGCTCGTCCGCGGTGGCCAGGACGTCGAACCGCGCGCCGGCCCGAACCTGCGCCGCCAGCGTCGGACTCGCAGCCAGCTCGAGAACGACACGGGATCCCGGATGCTCGTGCTCGTAGACCCGCGCGAGCTCTCCGAAGGCCTCGCTGAGCGAGGCGGCGGCGAAGACGGTCGCGTCATTCGCGCGCGCCGCTCCATCGGGCCCGCATGCGAGCGCGGTCAGCCAGCCCGCTGCCGCGACCGCCCGCCTCACGCGCCGGCCCCGGCCTCCGCGGGCATCCCAACGTCGAAGTCGTCGCGGGAGCGGCCCCGCACGAAGATCTCGTCCCACAGCTGAACTTGTAGCACAGCCAGCAGCTGCTCGCTCCGATCGGCGGCGCCCGCACGGTGGAGCGCCCGCGTCCGCGTGACGCACCGCGCGTCGAACCAGCCTTTCGTCTTCAGGGACTCCGTTGACAGCAGCTCCTCCGCGAAGGGGGGTAGATCTCCACGCAACCAGCGCGAAGAGGGACCGCCCAGACCCCACTTCGGCCGGGACACGATCTCGCTCGGCAGCTCGCGCGCCAGCGCCCGTCTCAGGACCCGCTTCTCAGGCCGCGACTGTTTGAGACCTGGCGGCATGGCCAGGCACCACTCCGCCACCTCGTGATCGAGGAAGGGCACCCGCACCTCGACCGACCACGCCATGGAATGATGATCGAGCGAATGCACGATGTAGTCGTGCATGCGCGTCGTCACGTCCCAGTACTGGAGCCACTCCACGGGGTGTCGGTCGACGAGCCCGCGGGGGACGTCCGGCGGAGACGGGCGACACGCGTCGATGGAGCGCGCCAGGTTCGTCGAGTAGAGGTCGCTCCGCGTCTCCGATCCCAGCGGACCCGTCGCCGAGCGGAAGCGCTCGGAACCCGCTCCCAGGGGAGCGCGGGCGAGCCGCAGTGCACGCTCGAGGCCTTCCGTGCGGGGCGCCTTCCGCCGCCACGGGCGACGTCCACCCACGACGCGGGAGACGGCGCGCATCCGTCGGTCCGCTTTGTACCACCAGTAGCCGCACAGCATCTCGTCGGCGCCCTCGCCGGCGAGCGCGACCTTGACCCGCGACGCGGTCAGCCATGCGATCCGCTGGCGCAGGCTCCCGAAGCCGCGCCCGACGAACTCCTCTCCGTGCCACACGCAGGTGGGGAGGAGACCGAAGTCCGCGTCCGTATGGAGCGTCCGGTGGCCCCGGAGATCGTATCCGGAGAAGCGATCGAGCGTGCGCGCGCCGCCCACCTCGTCGTAGCGTGGGTCCTCGAACTCGAGGCTGAAGGCGTCCACGGTGCGGCCCAGGATCCGCGCGGCCAGCGCAGCCACCGCGCTCGAGTCGATCCCCCCGGAGAGCCACACCCCGACGGGCACGTCGGA
>JAICNR010000135.1 GCA_025931135.1 Gemmatimonadota bacterium
CTGCTTCAACCGGATGAACGACCTGGTCCCCGCAGCGAGAGTAACCGGAGAGGTCCTGTTCCACGGCGAGAACCTGTATGCCGACCATGTGGATCCGGTCGAAGTGCGGCGCCGCATCGGGATGGTGTTCCAGAAGCCCAACCCGTTTCCCAAGTCGATCTACGACAACGTGGCGTTCGGCCCGCGGCTCTATGGCAGGCCCTCCGGCCTCGACGAGATCGTCGAGCGCTCGCTGAAGCAGGCCGCGCTGTGGGACGAGGTGAAGGACCGGCTGGGGCATAGCGCGTTGAGCCTGTCGGGCGGCCAGCAGCAGCGACTCTGCATCGCCCGCGCGCTTGCGGTGACTCCGGAGGTCTTGCTCATGGACGAGCCGGCATCGGCGCTGGACCCCATCGCCACCGCCAAGATCGAAGAGCTGATCCAGCAGCTCGTCGAGCACTACACGATCGTGATCGTGACCCACAACATGCAGCAGGCCGCGCGTGTATCCCATTACACCGCCTATCTGTACATCGGCGAGCTCATCGAGTACGACGTCACCGCCACGATCTTCACGGCCCCCAACGAGAGACACACGGAGGACTATGTCACCGGCCGATTCGGTTAGGGCGTCCCGGCACTTCGACCAGGAGCTCCAAGAACTGCGCGAGCTGCTCCTGCGCATGGCCAGTCGATCGGAGGAGCAGGTGCGCGACGCACTGACGGCGGTCAAGCGTCGCGACGCCCAGGCCGCGCAGCACTCGATCGAACGCGATCGCGAGATCGACGCGCTCGAGCTGGACATCGAGGAACGCGCGATCGCATTGCTCGCCCGGCGACAGCCGATGGCGACCGACCTCCGGACGCTGGTGTCGACGCTCAAGATCTCCAACGACCTGGAGCGCGTAGGCGACCATGCGGTGAACATTGCGCAGTGCGCCAAGCGTCTCGCTGAGGCGGTCCCGTTGCCCAATCTGTCCGAGCTGGATCGGATGGCGGACGTCTCGACCGAGATGCTCCGGGATGCGATCGCGGCGTTCATCGACCGCGACGCCGACCTCGCCCGCGACGTTTGCCGTCGGGACGACCAGGTCGATCGCTACAACGATTCGGTGTTCCGGGTCATGCTCGCCGAGATGTCGCGGAATCCGAATGCGATCGTAGCGGCACTCCAGATGATGCTCGTAGCGCGGAACCTCGAGCGCATCGCCGACCTCGCGACCAACCTGGGCGAGGATGTGATCTACATCGTCGAGGCGAAGACGGTAAAGCACCACGCGGAAGAAATCGGCTCCGACCAGGAAGAAGAAGGTGATTACGATCAGTAACGAAACCACGGCGCGAATTCTGGTCGTCGAGGACGAGCCCGACCTGCGGAGCCTGCTGGACCGATCGCTCGAGGGTGCGGGGTACCGAGTTGTACTCGCCGAGGACGGGATCGAGGCCTTGGAGAAAGCGGCGGCCGAGCCCCTGGATCTGATCCTGCTGGACATCATGATCCCGCACGTGGACGGGATCGAGGTCTGCCGGCGATTGAAGCGCGACGAGCGGACCGCGCGGCTGCCCGTCATCATGCTGACCGCCCGGCAGGAGCCCCTCGACCGGATCGTCGGCCTCGAGCTGGGCGCGGACGACTACATCACCAAGCCATTCAACCTGCGCGAGCTGGTGCTCCGGGTCGCCGCCGTGCTGCGCCGTTCGCGGGGGGAGCGCGGGCGATCGAAGGTGGTGGGACACGACGGCTTGAAGCTCGACCCCGCCGCGCGAATCGTTACGGTCGACGGGGCCGAGATCCACCTGACCGGCCGCGAGTTCGACCTGTTGTACTTCATCCTATCCCATCCCAACCGCGTGTTCACGCGGGCGGAGCTCCTGCGCCAGGTGTGGGACTACGACTTCGAGGGGTACGACCGGACAGTGGACGCGCACGTGGCGAGGTTGAGGAGGAAGCTGGGCCCCCCCGGCGATTGGATTGAGACAGCATGGGGCATCGGCTACAAATTCCGCCCTCCGGACGGCTGAGAACGGTCGATCTCTGCGTTGCGCTTCTCGCTCGGCCTGCGGCGTACCTTTCTGTACGCCTCGGCCTCCCTCGTCGCGCGCCTTGACCTCGACCGTCCTGAGCCGTCCGGCGTGAACTCCGAAGGCGCACGCTTCAGATTCTCCGGTACTTCGGCTCCAGCGTTTCCTTTCTGATCCTGCCGGGAGCCACCATGCGGATACGGACGCGGATCTTCGGGACCTACATCGCGCTGGGCGTCGTAGTGCTGGCGGCGGCCGGTGCGTTGATTTTCGATCGAGTGCGCGACGAGGCGCACGAGGGGATCGAGGCCCGCGTGGACACGGGCCTCGGCGTCGTGGCCTCTGCGCTCGAGAGGTGGGAGGGGGAGGTGGACGGCGGGCGGCTGGACGAAGTCGTGGACGCCTTCGCGGAGGCCGCCGAGGCGCGGCTGACGGTGGTCGCAGCCGACGGGACCGTGCTGGCGGACAGCGAGCTCGACGGGTCCGCGCTCGCGGCGGTCGAGCCACACGGCGGGCGCGCAGAGGTCCGGCAGGCGATCGCCACCGGCGAGGGCGCGAGCGTCAGGTACTCGCGGACGCTCGGCGTGGACCTGCTGTATCGCGCCCGACGGCTGGAAGCGGGTCCGTGGTCGGGAGGCGTGGCGCGGATCGCGCTTCCCATGACGCGCGTGGCGGCCGCCGAATCGCATGCCCGGAATGCGCTTCTCGCTCTCGCCGCGGTCGGCCTCGCCCTGACGCTGGTCGCCGGGGGCCTCCTCGCCCGGTACCTGAGCCGGCCCATCCGCGAGCTGCGCGCCGTGGCCGGACGGCTGACCGAAGGCGACCTCGACGCACGGGCGCGGATCGACACGGGCGATGAGCTGGAGGAGCTCGCGGCCGGGCTCAACGCCGCGGCCTCCGCGCTCGGTCACCAGGTTCTCGGCGCGCGCTCGGAGCGCGATCAGCTCGAAGCGGTCCTCGAGGGGATGGTGGAGGGCGTCGTGGTGACCGACTCCGGCGGCCGGATCACCCTCAGCAACGCTGCGCTCCGGCGGATGTTCGGCCTCGAGGGATCGGCGGAGGGGCGGACGCCGATCGAGGCCCTTAGGAACGCGGAGGCCGCCGACGCGATCCAGGATGCGGCGCGGGCCGGGGTCGTCGAGAGCGAGATCCGGCTCACCTGGCCGCTGGTGCGGACCGTCTCGCTCCACGCCGCCGGACTTCAGACGGGCGGCTGCGTGGGAGTCTTCCACGACGTCACCGACCGCGAGCGGGTCGAGGCGATCCGGCGCGATTTCGTCGCGAACGTGAGTCACGAGCTCCAGACTCCCCTGGCCACGCTGTCGGGCTACGGCGAAGCGCTCTCGGCGGCCACGGACGACCCCGGGCGCGTGGCCGAGATCGCCGACGTCGTCCGCCGGCAGTCCGCGCGGATGTCGGCGCTGATTCGCGACCTCCTCGATCTATCGCGGCTCGAGTCCGAGGGATTCGAGCCCGAGCGCGCCGAAGTCGACGTCGAGGCCCTGGCACGCGAGGTCGCCGACTCCTGGATCGATCGGGCACGGGAGAAGGGGCTCCGCCTCGAGACTCGAATCGAGTCGGCCCTCAATCTCCAGGGCGACCGCCGACTCCTCCAGCAGGCGCTCGCGAACCTGGTGGAGAACGCGGTCAAGTACGTCCCCGCGGGCGGCGACGTCGCGATCGAGGCGCGCTCTCTTCCGGACGCCGTCGAGCTCGTCGTGTCGGATACGGGCGAGGGCATCCCGCGCGAGGACCAGCCGCGGGTGTTCGAGCGGTTCTACCGGGTCGAGAAGGGCCGCGCACGCACGCGGGGGGGAACCGGGCTCGGCCTGGCGATCGTCAAGCACGTCGCCGAGGTCCACGGCGGGCGGGTGGAGCTCGATTCCGCGCCGGGGCGGGGAGCCAGATTCCGCATCGTCCTGCCATCGTAGGGTGACGGTCCGCGCGGCGGCGGAAAAAGGCTTGCGCGGAGCGCACCCTCGGCGGCAGAATTGTCCAGCATCCGTCATACGCCGGTCGAATCGAGATCGTAGTCTGGCGGAAGACGGTTTGAACCCCGATACGCCCCAACCGCACTCACACTCGAAGGTGAACATGAGGCTGAAGCGTTCGTTCGCAGGCCTGGGGATCTCCGGCCTGGTGGCCGTGGTCGGCCTGCTGGCCGCCGCCGCGGAGATCCAGGCCCAGGGCATCACGACCGCGGCCGTCGCCGGTCAGGTCACCGACGCCCAAGGCGCGCCGATCGAGAACATCATCATCACAGTCATGAACCAGCCGACCGGCATCGTGAGCGGCAACGTCACGGACGAGGACGGCCGGTACTATGTGGGTGGCTTGCAGGTCGGCGGTCCCTACATGATCGAGGCCAGCGGGCTCGGGTACGCGCCCGTGTCGAACGTGGTCCCGCGTCTCACGCTCGGCCAGCGGTTCGAGCAGGACTTTCAGCTTTCCGAGCAGGTGATCGAGGTCGAAGGGATCGTGGCGGTCGCCCCGACGACCGGCCAGATCATCAACTCCAGCCGCACAGGGCAGGAGCAGCTCGTCTCCGAGTACGCGATCGAGAATCTGCCTACGCTGAACCGCAACTTCACCGACTTCGTCGACCTCTCGCCGCTGTCCGGGGCGGGCGGGGGCGCCACCGCGATCGGATCGCAGAACAACCGCTTCAACAACATCCAGATCGACGGCGTCGTGACCCAGGACGTGTTCGGCCTCGGCTCCACCGGTCAGCCCGGCGGCCAGGCGGGCGCGCGCTCGATCTCGATCGAGGCCGTGAAGGAGTACCAGATCATCGCCGCGCCCTTCGACGTGCGACAGAGCGGATTCACCGGGGGCCTCATCAACGCGGTCACGAAGACCGGGACGAACGAGTGGCAAGCCACGGGCTATTACTACCACCGGGACGAGAGCCTCGTCCGGGACGAGCTGCTGGGCTCCGAGTTCGGCGAGTTCACGAACACGATCCTGGGCGGCAGCGTGGCGGGTCCG
Organism: Gemmatimonadota bacterium; assembly: GCA_025931135.1. GTDB lineage: Bacteria > Gemmatimonadota > Gemmatimonadetes > JACCXV01 > JAHWKZ01 > JAICNR01. The sequence continues at coordinate 4,990 of JAICNR010000135.1, forward strand.
ATCGTACGCGACCGCGTGCACTTCTTCCTCTCCGGCGAGCACGAGAAGAACGAGCGGCCGGGCGGTGACGTGATCGCGGGCCGCGAGCCACCGGCGCAGACGCACGTCGATGTCGGCGATCTCGAGGAGTTCATCGACCTGCTGTCGGCGAAGGAAGTGACCGCCGGCGGGTTCGGCCCGTTCACCGTGAACAATCCGAACGACAACATCTTCGCCCGCGTCGACGCGCAGCTGAACCCGGACCACACGCTGACGCTGCGGCACAACTGGGTGCAGGCCGAGGACGACGTCGTCGTGAACCGGACCGGGTCGAACACGTATTCGCTGGACTCGAACTTCTACTTCTTCGAGTCCGAGACGAACTCGACGGTCGCGCAGCTGAACTCGACGTTCGCCGACAAGTTCTACAACGAGCTGACGTTCGGATACACCTGGATCCGGGACAGGCGGACACCGGTGACGTTGTACCCCGAGATCAACGTGGTCACCGAAGACGCCGACGGCACGGGGACGACGACCATGCGCGCCGGCGCCGAGCTGTTCAGCCAGGGGAACGAACTCGACCAGGACGTGTGGGAGATCCAGAACGTCCTGAGCTTCGACGTTTCGGACCACCGGCTCACGTTCGGGATCCAGAACCAGTCCTTCGACTTCCGGAACCTGTTCCTGGCAGGCAGCACGGGGTCGTGGACGTTCTCCAGCCTCGAGGACTTCGAGGCTAATAACCCGAGCCAGTTCACGCGCAGCGTGCCGTTCGACGAGAGCTTCGACCCGAACGCGCGGTTCACCGTGAACAACCTCGCGCTGTACGGACAGACCGAGTATCGCGGGATCGAAGACGTAGTGCTGACGGCGGGGCTGCGGATCGACAAGCCGTTCGTGCTCGACGACCCGATCGAGAATCCGGACGTCGAGTCCGCGTTCGGGATCCGCACGAACGACGTCCCGAGCAATGCGATCCTGTCCCCCCGCTTCGGCTTCAACTGGGACGTCTACGGAGATCAGTCGACGCAGGTCCGCGGAGGCGTCGGCCTGTTCACCGGCCGCCAGCCGTTCGTGTGGCTGTCGAACCTGTACTCGAACACCGGCCGGGCGACGGTCTCGTTCACCTGCCGGGCCGCGGACGGCAATCTGCCGGTGTTCACGCTGGATCCGACGAACCAACCCGAGAATTGCGTCGGCGCGGACATCCCGCCCCCATCGCGGGCGGTGATCAACCTGATCGACGAGGACTTCGAGTTCCCGAGCGCGTGGCGCTTCGACGTGGCCGTCGATCGGGAGCTCCCGTGGTGGGGGATCGTCGGCACGGCGGAGCTCGTTTACACGCAGTATCGGAACCAGATCTTCCTCCAGGAGATCAACGTCGACAAGGATCCGGTCTCGTTCACCCAGGGCGGCCGTCCTGTGTTCGGCACGCATCGGGCGGGCGAGGATACTGGGAACAACAATGACATCGCGCAGCCGAACTTCCTGCACGACGAGTTCTGGCAGACGGTCATGCTGACGAACTCGGACCAGGATAAGGCCTGGAACCTCATCCTCCAGGCCCAGAAGCGGTATTCGGACGGCGTCGAGTTCAGCGGATCCTACACGTTCAACCAGGCGGAGGACATCAGCGGGCTGACGAGCTCGATTGCGACCTCGAACATCGGGTTCAACCCCGTGCCCGGGAACCCGAACGACCCGCCGCTCGCGACCTCGAACTACCAGCAGACGCACAAGTTCGTGCTGGGAGGCTCCTTCGACGTGGCGGACTGGTTCACGTGGTCACTCCTGTACGTCGGCAACTCGGGGGACAAATACTCCTACGTGTACAACGGAGACGTGAACGCCGACGCGTTCGAATTCTTCACCGC
>JAICNR010000162.1 GCA_025931135.1 Gemmatimonadota bacterium
AGACATCGTGTAGCACGGGCCCCGACTCGTCCTCGTAGGTGAACGAGACTTCCTGGTACTCGATCCGATCGTCGAACGCGCGGATCGGCTGGGCGTTCGACGCATCCCGGACCTCGGGCTCGGTGTCGAGGATTCCGAAGATGCGCTCGCAGGCAGCGAGCGCAGGCTGGACGTCCTCGTTCAGCTTCGACAGGTACTTGATCGGGCTCGAGAGTTTGAGCGCCGCCACCAGGAACACGAAGAACGTCTCGGGCGCGAGCGTTCCTGAGACCAGGATCATCCGCCCACCGATCCACAGGATCAGCACCACCGCGCCGGCCAGCAGGAGCTCCGAGAGCGGCGTCCCCATGAGCGCGTATTTCTTGGAGCGTACGATGTTTCGGAAGTAGCCCCGGTTGTCGCTACCGAAGCGCTCGCGCTCGTATTCTTCGGCGCCGAACGCCTTGACGACCCGGATTCCCGCGATGTTCTCCTGAAGCGTGCTGCTGACGTCGCCGAACTTCTCCAGCCGCTCGCGGTTCACCCGCCGCAACTTCTTGGCGATCGTGACCACGATCCAGGTGATCGGAGGCAGCACCGCGAGGGCGACCAGCGTCAGGCGCCACGAGATCGCCACGAGGATGAGGATCGTGATGGTGGCTTCGAGCAGATACTGGCTCGCTTTGTAGAGGCCGGTCGCGATCGCGTCCTTCAAGATGTTCACGTCGTTCGACATGATCGACAGCAGATGCCCCGCCCGCGTCCGCTGGTACCAGCGGAACGACATGTGCTGAAGGTGCTCGAATACTCCCTCGCGCAGGTCCTTGAGCGTTCGCTCGAGGACGATCTGCGGGAGGTACTGTTGGAAGTAGCCGAGGACCGCCTTGACGAAGTAGATGCCGAGGATCAGGAGACACACGTTGCTGAGGGTTTCCAGCGGGGTCGGCTCGGCGAGCCACGACCACAGGTCGTGTCGGAAGAAGTGCTCGGCTCGATCGAGCAGACCGGCGCCCGCCGGGACCGGGGCGACGGCCTCCGACGGGCCGCCGAACAGGACCTGCAGGAACGGGATCAGGATCACGATCGAGAAGCCGTCGACCACCGCGAACGCGACCATGAGGGCGAGCGAGATCGACAACAGCCCCGCGTGTGGACGCAGGTATCGGAGTAGCCGCAGGTAGGTCCGCATGATAGCGTAAGATACCCGATTCACGGACAGCCCATCCATCGAGGGGGAGCGCATGCACGAGATCCTGCCCGGAGTGTGGCACTGGACGTCGCAGCACGAGAACATCGGTCAGGCGGTTCATACCCTGTTCCTGCCTCTCGTCGGCGGCGGAGTGCTGATCGACCCGCGCGTTCCCGACGCGGGTCTCGACGCGGTGCGGGACCTGGGTGAGCCGTCCAACGCGCTTCTCACCAACCGTCACCACTACCGCCATTCCGGCCGCTATCGCGAGGCGTTCGGAACGACGGTGCACTGCCACGCCGCGGGGATGCACGAGTTCACGCGCGGGGAGGAGGTCGAGCCCTTCGAGCACGGCGACATGCTGGCGGGGAGCATCGAGGCGCTGGAGGTGGGCGTGCTGTGCCCCGAGGAGACCGGATTCCTGATCCCCGTCCATGGCGGCATCCTGGCTCTCGGGGACTGCGTGATCCACTACAACGGGAAGCTGGGATTCGTCCCCGAGGAGCACCTCGGAGACGACCCACCGGCGATCAAACGGGGAATCAAGGCTTCCCTCGCGTCTCGCCTGGACCGCGACTTCCGGCACCTCGCGTTCGCCCACGGCGATCCGATCGCCGGACTGGGCAAGGAGCGATTGCAGGCGTTCGTGGAGGGGGCCTAGCGCGAAGCCAGGCCCCGCCGCCTGCCGGCGTCAAAGCAGCAGCGAAACCAGGAACAGCACGAGGAACACCACGAACAGGATCTTGGCGATTCCCGCCGCCGTTCCGGCGATACCCGTGAATCCGAGCGCGGCTGCGATCAGCGCAACGATCAGGAAGATCAGGGCCCAGCTGAGCATGTCCACCTCCGGTCAGAGTTCGTCGCGTGACGAGATTCTACCGGAGTCCGACTCCCGGCGTGGTCAGGAATCGTACCGCCGCCGGATTTTGTTCGTGCTGGGCGCCCTGCTGGCGGCTGGGGCCGCGGTGAGGCTGGGGATCGAGGTCCATCGGCTCCTGTTCGAGCCCCAAGGCCCCATCGACCTCCTGCTCATGAGGAAACTGATCCGCGACTGGTTCGCGGACACTCGCATATACGTCGACTTCCGGGGCACCGTACACCCGCCGATCACGTTTCTTCTCCTCTGGCCGCTCTTCGGCTGGGCAGAGGGAGAGCTGGGGCGCTGGTTCTACCTGCTCGGGGCGGCGGCCGTGACGGCCGCTCTTGCGGCGCTCCTCGTCCGTGAGTCGGGCGCCACCGGGCGCGCGGACCGGATCCTCCTCGCCACGATCGTCGTCGTGTGCTATCCGACGGCGATCACGATCGGCAACGGCCAGATCACGCTCCACGTCGTGCTGGTGACGCTGATTTCCATCCTGATCGCATTGCGGAAGCCGCCCGGCATGGGGCGGGACGTCGCGCTCGGCCTCCTGTTCCTGTGGGCGCTCGTCAAGCCGAACATGTCGCTCCCCTTCTTCTGGGTGATCGCATTCACACGCGGATGGACGCGCCCCGCCGCGATCGCGCTCGTCTCCTACCTCGGTCTCTCAGCCGTTTCGGTCTGGCTCCACGGGACCGGTCTCGATGGCGTGCGGGCGCTCCTATCGGCGTGGTACGCCAAGGGGGAAGTGGGGTTCGCCCACACCGGCTATGGGAACCTGCACCAGTGGATGGGAGACGCCGGTCTCGACGACTGGATCTTCCCGGCGTCCGGCGCCGTCTTCGCGCTCCATGGCCTCTGGGCCTGGCGTCATCGAGGGGTGGATCCCTGGGTGGCAATCGGAGTGGCGGCGATCGTAGCTCGGCTCTGGGCCTATCACCGCGAGTACGACGATCTGCTCCTCGTCCTCCCGCTGATCGCCCTCTACCGCCTGGCGCGGGGCCCCGAGCCCGAGGCGCGCGCGCTGTTCGCGCTGGGGAGCGTTGCGCTCCTCGCGCCGATCACGCCGCTCCGGGAGTACGCGTCCTGGGCACTGGTCACCCTCTGGCTCTGCCAGCTCGCGTTCCTCGCGGTCGTCGCTCGCCGGCCCGCCGCGCATCAGCTGCCGACTATCTCGGCGTGAGCGTCGCCACCGGTAGAATCAACTCCTCCAACGACACCCCGCCGTGGAGGAACGCGCCGTAGTACCGGTTCTGGTACTCGCGCAGCTTGGTGGGATACACGAAGTAGTAATCCTCGACGGCGATCAGCGCGGCGACGTTCGTCCCCAGGTCGGGCAACCCGATCGTCGCCAGGTCGACCTCGCGCAGGGCGGTCTCTTCCTTCTCCGCGTGGATGTTGTTCCCGAACTTGTAGCGCAGGTTCTGCGAGGCATCCTTCCGAGCGAAGACGGTCGCGGGCCGAAGGCAGTGGACCGAGCCGTGATCCGTCGTGAGCACGATCCGCACCCCCTGGCGCGCCGCCTGCCGCAGGAGCTCGTAGAGGGGGGAGTGGAGGAACCAGGAGCGGGTCAGGGATCGGAACGCTTCGGGATCCGGCGCGATCTCGAGCAGGATCTCCGATTCCGACCGGCCGTGGGTCAGCACGTCGATGAAGTTGAACACGAACGCGGACAGCCGGCTCTGGAAGCACTGCGGCAACCGCCGGAGCGCGGCGTTCCCCTCGTCGGCAGTGAAGACCTTCTGGTACTGGACGGGACACGCCGCGCCGAGGCCCTTGCGCTTGAGCTGCAACTCGAGGAGCTCCCTCTCGTGCGGGTTCAGCGAGCCCTCGATGTCGGCGTCGCCCACCCACAGCTCGGGGTGCTTTTCGGCGATCCGGCGCGGGAACTGGCCGCTGAAGATCGCGTTCCGCGAGTACGGGGTGGCCGACGGCAGAATCGATCCCGCGAACTCCTCCTGGATCGTGAACAGGGGGGTCAGCGAGTCCTGGATCGACATCCACTGGTCGAGCCGGAGGCAGTCGATGATCACCAGGAACACGGGCCCGTCGTCCGCTTCCAGCAGCGGTCGTACGAAGCGCTCGACCACGTCGGGGGAGAGAGTGGGCCGCTGGCCCGGCTCGGCGGCCACCCACTCGCGGTAACGCTCCCGCACGTAGCGGACGAAGTCCGCGTTGGCGGCTTTCATGATCTCGCGCTGGCTCTGGAGGAGCCCCCGCTCGCCGGCCTCGATCAGCCGCATCTCCCACGACAACAGCTCGCGGTACAGCTCGACCCAGTCCTCCCACGATGCCCGGTCCTTGCGTTCGTCCTCCAGCTCGAGATACCGACGGCTGAAAGCCTGCGCGATCGTCTGATGGCGGATCTGGGAGCCCTCGAGGAGCCGCTTCAGGACCGAGAGCACCTGATTCGGGTTGATCGGCTTGACGAGATAGTCGTCCACCCGGCGACCGATCGCCTGATCCATCAGGCCTTCTTCCTCGCTCTTCGTGACCATCACGACCGGGAGCCGCGGGTGGAGATCGCGGATGCGCTCGAACACCGTCATCCCTCGCATGCCGGGCATCTGCTCGTCGAGGAGGACGCAGTCGAAGCCGTCCTCGACCAGCATCTCCAGCGCGTCCTGACCGTTGGGGGC
>JAICNR010000136.1 GCA_025931135.1 Gemmatimonadota bacterium
AATCGTCCTCTACGACGAGCCGACCACGGGTCTCGACCCCATCACATCGGAAACGATCAACAGCCTGATCAATAAGCTTCGCGATCAGGAGAACGTGGCCAGCATCGTGGTCACCCACGACATCGGCTCCGCCCTCACGGTGGGGAACCGGTTCGCGATGCTGAAAGACGGGCACATTGCCTTCGAAGGAGACGCGCATGCGGTGCGGACGACGGAGGACGAGTACGTACGAACCTTCATCGACTCGCGGATGATCGGCGCATGAAACAATCGACGTTCATCACATGGGCCGAGCTGCGCGTGGGGATCCTGGTCGTCGTCACGCTCCTGGTCGCGGCCGCGGCCGTGCTGACCCTCGGCGGCCGCCTGGGAGCCTTCACCGACAAGTACACGCTCTATACGTACATGCCGAGCGTCTCCGGGCTCCAAAGCGGCGCACCCGTCCGCCTCGCAGGCGTCGACGTCGGAACGGTAGACGAGGTCGTATTCATCCCGTCCGCGGACCGCGATTCGATCAACGGCCGCTTCCAGCGGGCGTACGGCGACTCACTGGGCGAGCGCGCGCTGCTGGTTCGCTTTACGGTCGAGGAAGACGTGCAGGAAAAGGTGACCCGGTCCTCACGAGCGAAGATCGGAACGGTCGGTCTCCTGGGCGACAAGTACCTCGACCTCGAGGTCGGCGACCCGCGCGAGCCTCCGCTGGCCGAGGGCGACATCGTCCTCAACGAAGCGCCGATCGACTACGAGGGGCTGATCGCTCGTGCCGCGGAAGGCGTCGAGGAGCTGGTCGGATCCCTCGAGGGCACGCGCGTGCTGGTGGCACGGGTCAACGACGGCGAAGGCACACTGGGCAGGCTGATCAACGATCCCGCGCTCTACGAACAGTGGGTCCGGCTGACCGAGCGCGGGACGAACCTGTTGACCTCGATGGAGTCCGGCGACGGCACGCTGCCAGCACTGATCAACGATCAGCAGCTCTATGATCAGCTCGTGCGGACCACCACCGACCTGCAGGAGCTGACAGGACAGATCCGCACGGGAGAGGGATCGCTCGGCAGGCTGGTACGGGACCCCGAGCTCTACACGGAGCTCGTGAAGACCCTGCGCGAGGGCCAGGAGCTGATCGCGCAGATGGAGGGAGGCGAGGGGACGATCGCGAAGCTCGTGAACGACCCGATGCTTTACGAGCGTCTGAACCGCTTCGTAGTGGAGTCCCAGGCGCTGCTCGCCGACATCCAGCAGAACCCACGGAAGTACATCAACCTCAAGATCTTCTGAGGGCGGGCTCTACCGCGTCTCGGCGCGCCGAGATCGCCATTCCGGCGAGGCCCACGGCCGCCAGGCCGATCGAGATCCACTGCGCCGCGGTCAGGCTGAACGCGACCTCCGGGTTCAATCGCCAGAACTCGACCACGAACCGCTCGATCCCCGCGAGCACGAGGAACTCCCACAGCAGGAACCAGGGGGGCGGGTCCCGCTTCACCTGCCACCAAAGCAGCAGGAAAATGGGAAGCGTCATCAGGATCTCGTAGATCTGGGTGGGATGAACCGGCACCGTGGTGGGTGGGCTCCCCTCCGGGAACGCGATCCCCCACGGCACGTCGGTCGGCCGGCCGTAGTCGTCGCCCACGAGGAAGCATCCCAGTCGCCCCAGCATATAGCCGACCGGGACCGCGGGGGTCGCGGCGTTCACGGCCTCTCCCAATGGATACTTCCGCCAGCGAAGGAGTAGCACCACGCAGACGATCCCGCCGACCAGACCGCCGTAGTATGTGAAACCCCCGCGGGAAAAAATGACGCCCACGGGGTCGGCCACGAGCATGTCCCATTCGCTCAGGGCCCAGTAGAGCTTCGATCCAACGAGGCCACCGAGCATGGCCGCCAGCACCACGTCCTGGCCCGCTCCGGGATCCCAGCCCCGGCGCTTGAACTCGCGCGCGACCACCAGCCCGGCCGCGACGAACGCCAGCACGAGCATGACCCCGTACGAGGTCACGGTGAAGCCGCCGACGCGGAAGAGGATGGGATACATCGGCGCGCAATATAGAGAAGCGGGGGAACGGGCGCTCGGCCGGGAGGGACAGAAACGAAAAAGCCCGGCTCGTTCGAGCCGGGCTCGTCGCTCTGGTGGAGGCGGTGGGAGTCGAACCCACGTCCGAAGAAGGCGCGATGAAGACCGCTACAGGCTTAGTCGGCTGGATCGTTTCCCCGTCGACCTACCGCCGACACGCTAGCCGTCGGGTGAGCCTCCATCCCGACCGAAGCCGGGCTCTCGTCCCGCGCCAGAAGGCCCGACGCGAAACCAGCCCACTTTGGTGACGATCCGTCTCCCGCCGGTGGGCGGCGACCTGGAGGGGATCGGGCTACCTAAGTTTCCTTACGCAGCCAGGGCGAAGTTGTCGTTCGCACCTATCGGTTCCCAGGACCGTTTAACGTGTGGACCTGAGGTGCACGGCCTGCGTTCTCCACCTCGTCCGACCCCGTCGAAGCCGTATCGCCCCCACGAGAGCGGGAAATGGACACCGAGAATATACCCGGCAACGGTCGGGTGTTCCACCCGGACCTGGCTGGTCTCCCTGCCCTAAAACGACGACGCCCGACCGAAGGCCGGGCGCCGTCCAGTCGTGGTTCGTCGCTGCTGCCCTAGGTGGTCGGCTGAGGAAACGGGAAGTCCTCCGGGCACTGCTGACCGATCGCGAAGTTCGATGGAGCACCGTAGGGCACGTTGGTCTGGAACCCGTCGTTGTTCCCCACGCAGAAGCCCCACGGGTCGTTCGTCTTCTGGCAGAAGAAGACCATCAGGGGGGCCAGGTACAGTAGATACTTCAAACGAGCGAACCGCTTCATGCTTCCTCCCGGTCGAGTGACGTGTCGGGGTCGCTCGGGAAGCTGCCCCTGGCGGACCCGCTGATTCAGAGTATCGACATCCCGTGCAAAGCGCCAGCCTCACCTGCAGGGAGAGCAGGCTCTTCGCGCGAAACGTCCCCTTCAGTCCCTCCCGGTCCGGTGACCCGCGAGCCGGACGCAGTCAACTAGAGGCGCGCGCCTCCGTCCTCTTTTGTAGGATGCTAGATCCGTGCCAGCGCTCTACGGGTTCGGCCGGGGTTCCCCGGGGCGACTCGCCTGCCGGCCCTGCCCTCCGTGCAGCCTTCCTTCCTCGGCCGGGATCGACAGAAAACTGAGGCCCCCCTCAGAAAAGCACGACCTCCCGGACGACCGACCCTCAGCACGGCGACACCAGATCCTTGATCTCGGCCGCGTCCTGGGCGCTGATCAGTCCGGCGCCCGCCAGGAGGTCCATGAGGATCCCGAAGTTCCGCTCCGCGTTCGTGACCCCGGCCTGGACCCGGGTCAGGGAGAAATGGGCGACCGCGCGGAGGAACGGCCGCCCGGAGAGCAGCTGGTCGATCCGTGCACGCGCTGCACTCACCCCCTCCACGCAAGTCATGAGAGGCCCCGCGCCCGCAGTTCCCCAATGGGGAAGGGCGTTCCGGCCCGGTGGGGCGGTGAGCGGGTCCTGATCGCTCCCGTCCACGTTCATCGCATAGATCTGCAGGTCCCCATCGCGGTCCGTCACGAACGCGATCCTCGTCCCGTCCGGCGACCAGGCCGGATTGGCGTTGGCGCCGGTGTTCGTGAGTCGCGTCACGCCACTGCCATCCGCGTTCATCAAGTACACTTCCCCGAAATCGTCGTCGCGGCTGCTCTCGAACGCGATCATCGATCCGTCCGGTGACCAGCTGGCGCCGGCATCGGCGGCAGGGTTGTTCGATATGTTCGTCTGATTCATGCCGGTTGCGGCATCCATCACGTAGATCTCGGCATCCGAGCTGAACGGGACCTGGCGCATGAACGCGATCTTCGACCCGTCCGGAGACCACTGGGGGTTCACATCGATGGCCGCGTTCTGGCTCAGGTTCGTCTGGTTCGATCCGTCGGCATCCATCACGTAGATCTCGCTCTGCAGCCCGCTCCCCGCGTCGCGGAAGGTATGGAACGCGATCTTCGTCCCGTCCGGGGACCAGGTAGGCCAAAGATCCGTGTTCGCGCTGTTCGTCAGGTTGATCGGATTCGTGCCGTCTGCGTTCATGACGAAGATCTCGAGATCCCCGGTCCGCAGGCTCGCGAACGCGATCTTCGTCCCGTCCGGTGACCAGGCGGGGGTCGTGTCGAGGGCGGGGTTGTTCGTGAGGTTCGTCTCGCCCGTCCCGTCCGGATTCATCACGTAGATTTCGGCATTTCCGTCCCGCTGGCTCTCGAACGCGATCTTCCCGTTGTCGGCGGAGACCGCGAGCCGCCGGCCCGTATCGAATCCGTCGGCCACGGAAGGCCCGGTCAGGTCGTCGCCAGAGCAGGCGAGCAGAGGAGCGACCGCGAGCGCGGGGAGAAACCGGCGGCAGCGCGGACGAATCCGGAAGAGGACGCAGCGGACCAGGCGGGAGCGTTCCATGCGGATCGTGACCTCCTTTTCGGCGGATGTGACCGGCTCTGGCAAGCTACGGCCATGATCCCCCAACGCGAAATCGGTGTCAAGCCGGAGAAAGAAGGCTCGGTCAGCGGCGACGCAGCCGCGATTCCCTGGGGTTCTGCGCCCCAAATGAAGAGGGGCGCCGAAGCACCCCTCTTCTCCCTTCCGTCGTGGAGTCGCCCTAGTAGATGTCTCCCATGGGGAAGGCGATGGCTTCGGCCCGGCCCGTCAACATGGGGCTACCAGGTTCTTGAGCTCCGCGGCGTCCTGGGAGCTGATCAGCCGCGTGCTCAACAACAAGTCCACGAGCAGCCCGAAGTTCCGCTCCGCGTTCGTGACCCCCGCCTGAACTCGAGTCAGGGAGAAGTTGAGGAGAGCTCTCAGGAACGGACGGGCCGGAAGCAGCTGATCGATCAGGGCGCGTGCGGCGCTCACGCCCTCCGCGCAGGTGGTGGTACCACCGCCGCCGCCCTCCGGGAAGATGATCATCCCCCCGATGAAGGTGCCGTCGCCCGTGTTCGTCCCGGGCACGTCCAGGATACCCGTCGTCTGGTCGGGTAGATGGGCGAAGCGGGCGTACAGATGACCGCTGGGATCCGTGCAAGTTGCGCCGGTGATGGACCCAGCCGAATTCGAATCGACGAACGTCGCCGGGGGGCGCCCCCGGAACCCCACGAGCAATCCCCCGCCCGCGAACGTGAAGGGCGCCTCGGCGGTGTAGCGGAGCTCGAAGTTCCCCAGAACGGCGTCCCCGAAGGCGTTCTGCGGGACCTGGGTCTCCGAGACGACCTGCGTCCATCCAGATGCGGCCGCGATGCCCTGCGGATTCGTGATCTGACCGGTTGTGGGACTGTACACGCACGCCGCCGGGTTCTTGTTCGCGGCCGCGAAGAAGATCGTGCGACGGGTTTGTACGTCGTTCGCCTCCCGGAGATCGAACGCGATCACGTCGCCGACCGCGAGCGAGAATGCCGGAACGTCGCGGTAGATGAACCCCGTGAAACTGAACAGGTCATTGCTCCCGAACGGGATGACGTTGAAGCCGGGAAAGATGACCTGCGGGACGATCTCGACCTTCGACGGCCCGAAGTGATTGGCCGGCGCGATTTCCCGGCTTCCCGGCACGAACGGGCTGTCGACCTCGCCCATGAGCCGAGGCCTTTTCTCCTGCGACGTCGATGTGGGTCCCGAGCCGTCCTGACAGGCCATCGCCGACAGGAGGAGGATGCAGTAGAGAGCAAGGGAGCGCCGGATGGGGGCCTCCGTTCCGTTGCGGGATGTCGACCGGATCGTCGAAGACTGGGTCGCTGAGGGGCCAGGTAGCGACAGCCATCATCGGCGGGAATCGCGATTCTGTCAATCGAGTTCTCGCAAAGCTCCGGGAACGGAAACGAAAACGGGGGCGCCGAGGCGCCCCCGTTCCGTATGCCAGTCTGCCCGAAAGTCTAGTACATGTCCCCCATGCCGCCGCCGGGCATGGCGGGAGCCTTGTCCTCCTCGGGCTTCTCCGTGACGACCGCCTCGGTCGTCAGCAGGAGCCCCGCGATCGACGCGGCGTTCTGCAGCGCCGTGCGGGACACCTTCGTCGGGTCGATGACACCGGCCTCGAGCATGTCCTCGAACTGCATCGTGGCCGCGTTGAAGCCCCACGTCTTCTTCTCCGCCTTGATCTTCTCGACGTAAACGGCGCCCTCGAGACCGGCGTTCTGGATGATCCACTTGGCCGGCTCCTCCAGCGCCTTCTTCACGATGCTGACGCCGAGCTGCTCTTCCTCATTCTCGAGCACGAGTTTGTCGAGCGCCTTGATGGTGCGGATGTAGGCCACGCCGCCGCCGGGAACGATGCCCTCTTCCACGGCCGCGCGGGTCGCGTGAAGCGCGTCCTCGACGCGCGCCTTCTTCTCCTTCATCTCGGTCTCGGTCGCGGCGCCGACGTTGATGACCGCGACACCGCCGGAGAGCTTCGCCAGCCGCTCCTGCAGCTTCTCCTTGTCGTAGTCCGAGGTCGTCGTCTCGACCTGCTGCTTGATCGCCTTGATGCGACCCTGGATGTCGTCAGCCTTCCCGGCCCCGTCGATGATCGTCGTGTTGTCCTTGTCGATCACGACGCGCTTCGCACGGCCGAGGTCCTTCAGCACGACGTTCTCGAGCTTGAAGCCGACCTCTTCCGAGATCACCTGTCCGCCGGTCAGCACAGCGATGTCCTGCAGCATCTGCTTGCGGCGGTCACCGAAGCCCGGCGCCTTCACGCCCGCGACCTTGAGCGTGCCGCGGATCTTGTTGACGACCAGGGTCGCCAGCGCCTCGCCCTCGATGTCCTCGGCGATGAGGAGCATGGGCC
>JAICNR010000192.1 GCA_025931135.1 Gemmatimonadota bacterium
CCCGGTTGTCTCGCACCAGAGCCGGCAGGCGGCCAGCAGCTGCCGCAACGGATAGCGCCGGTTGATCGGCACGATCCTGTCCCGCAGCTCATCGATCGCGGCGTGCAGCGACACCGCGAGCCGCACCTGCGGGAACTCGTCACCCAGCGCGACGATCCGGTCGGGGATCCCGACCGTCGAGACCGTGATCCGGCGCGCGCCGATGTCGAAATAACGCGCGTCCACGAGCAGCTCGAGCGCGACCCGCAGATTTTCCCAGTTGAGGAGCGGCTCGCCCATCCCCATGAACACGAGGTTGGCGCCGTGCCCCGAGACCTCGCGGCTCTTCTGGAGCCGCCGGACCTGATCCACGATCTCGCCGATCGTGAGGTTCCGCTTGTAGCCGAACAGCCCCGTGGCGCAGAACGCGCACGCGAGCGCGCAACCCGCCTGACTCGAGATGCAGAACGTGTCGCGGTGGCGTGACGGGATCATCACGGACTCGATCGCCTCCCCGTCGACGAGCCGCCACAGGTATTTTTGCGTGCCGTCCTCCGACGCGCGCAGCTCGTCCAGCTCGATCGAGGGAAAGCGGAAGGTGGCGGAGAGCGCTTCCCGAAGGGTCCGCGGGAGCGTCGTCATCTCGTCCCAGCCGTGGACCCTGCTGCGGTACACCCAGCCGGTGATCTGATCCATGCGGTAACCAGGTTCCCCGCGCTCGGCGAGCCATGCGGAGAGTGCGGCTTCGAGCCCCCCGGGCCCGTAGCCCAGGAGCTCAGGCCGCGGATCCGCCTCCGCGAGCCTCTCCAGACGGCGGTCGCGCCCCCGATCGGGCTGCTGGGGCTGGATGGTCCGCAGCTCGTGCATGGCGGGAATCTAATCCCCGGCCACGCGCCGGCTCAGCCACTCCCTCGCCGCCGCCAGTCGCTCCCGGGCCAGCGCCGCGCCCATCGCGGTCAGCGTCTCGAAGATCCCGGGGCTCACCCGCTGACCGGTGAGCGCGACGCGCATCGACTGCATGACCTTGCCGGCGGCCACCCCCCGCTCTTCCGCCAGGGATCGCAGACGACCCTCCATGGCCTCCAGGTCACCCCAACGGTCCTCGGATTCCACGTAGTCGACCGCAACCGCCAGTGCGGCCAGCGCGGCGGAAGGGTCCTGCCAGAACTTCTCGACCGCGTCCGGCTGGTATTCGACGGGTCCGGGAAAGAAGGGGCGCGCCTGCTCGACGAGATCGTGAAGCGTTCGCGAGCGGGTCTTGACCAGCGCCATCAGGTTCGCGAACCAATCGCCGTCCCCCTGAGGTTCGGTGAGACGCCCGATCCCCGCGCGCTCGAACCACGGCGCCGCGATCGCGGCCACCTCGCGACCCGAGAGTCGTGACAGGTGCTGCCCGTTCAGCCACTCGAGCTTCTCGACGTCGAACACCGCGCTCTTCCCGGTGATCCGCTCGAGCGTGAAAGCGTCCACGAGCTCCTGTCGGGTCATGACCTCGCGGTCGTCGCCCGGCGACCATCCGAGGAGCGCGAGGAAGTTCACGAACGCGTCCGCCAGGTAGCCCTGGTCGCGGTAGGCGGTCACGGCGATCGCGCCATGCCGCTTCGAGAGCTTCGACTTGTCGGGGCCGAGGATCAGCGGCACATGGGCGAACACGGGCGGATCGGCGCCGAGCGCTCGATAGATCAGGATCTGCTTCGGCGTGTTCGAGATGTGATCGTCCCCCCGGACCACGTGGGTGATCCCCATGTCCAGGTCGTCCACCGTCACCGCGAGGTTGTACACCGGCGCACCGTCCGAACGCAGGACGATGAAGTCTCCGATGGTCCGGTTCTCGAACGCGGTGCGCCCGTGAACGACGTCTTCCCATGCCGTCTCGCCGGCAGGGACGGCAAATCGAATCGTGTGAGGCTCGCCTGCCGCCCGGCGCCGATCCGCCTCCTCTCGACTTATCGCCCGGCACCGACCGCCGTAGACGTACGACTCCTTGCGGGCGATCGCCGCCTCGCGCTCGGCAGCCAGCTCCTCCACCGTGCAGAAGCAGGGATACGCCCTTCCCGCTTCCCGGAGCCGCTCTGCCGCCTCTCGGTGACGGTCAACGTTTCGCGATTGGAAGTGCGGCCCTTCGTCCCAGTCGATCCCCAGCCATTCGAGACCGTCGAGGATCTCGCGGATCATCTCGTCGGTTGACCGCTCCGCGTCGGTGTCCTCGATCCGCAGGACGAAAACACCCCCCGTGTGACGGGCCAAGAGCCAGTTGAAGATTGCCGTCCGGGCGCCGCCGACGTGGAGGAAGCCCGTCGGGCTGGGCGCGAACCGGACGCGTACGGAGCCGGTGGAATTCATCGCGTTGCCCATCCTGGTCGGGTCGGAGATATTGCCGAGGTGATCGAATCGCTGGTCATCGCCGCACTCGCTCTCAACGGCATCCTCTGCACGGCGGCGTTGGTCTGGCTTCTAAGGAGAGCGGGACGGCGCCGCGATCGCGAGTGGGTCGCCGAGCTCGCGTTGTTCGATCTTCCCGACAAGCTGGAGCCACCGGGCTTCGAGTTCGAATCCTACGGTCGCTACCCGTCTCGCGAGATCGTCGAGATCATGGCCGAGCACTATCCGGTCGCATACGAGCGTTATCGACTCGGCCGAATGGGGTCGAGCGAGCGGCTGCAAGTGTGGGATGCCTGTTGCGCGATCCACGACGCGCGGTTCGAGATCGAAGAGCTCTGTTCCTGATCGATCCACCGCGCACGCGCCCGTGAAGCCGGTGCTGTCAGAAGATGGCGGAGAGGGAGGGATTCGAACCCTCGATACGGTTGCCCGTATAACACCTTAGCAGGGTGCCGCCTTCGACCACTCGGCCACCTCTCCGCTCGAGGATCGTCGCCTAGACGATCGCCTCGGCCTCCATCACCTCGCCGCGCTGGGACACCGTGCGGATCAGAGCCCCCAGCATCCTGCTCCCGTCAACGAGCAAAGCCCTGAGCTCGGGCTCGTCGTGCCCGCCACGGCGGGAGCGCTGCTCGATCAGCGCCGCGGCCGCGTGAAGCGAGCCCCGGGCCTCCTCGAGCGCGGCGGTGAATCCCCCGTCGCTGCGCCCTCCGTTGTTCCTCGAGTGCGCCGTCGCCCGGGCGATCCCGACCGTCGCCAGACGGACCTCCCGTTCGATATCGGGACCCAGCGCATCGTCGTCGACGTTCGCCAGGCATGCCAGCCACGCCTCC
>JAICNR010000004.1 GCA_025931135.1 Gemmatimonadota bacterium
GAGGCATGGGGCGCGCTCTTCGACCGCACGCCGGACGGCCGGATCCTCCAGCGAAACTTCGGCGGCCACGCTTACCCGCGTCTCGCGCACGTCGGCGACCGCACCGGGCTCGAGATGATCCGCACGCTCCAGGATCATGGGATCCACCGCGGAATCGACTTCCACATGGAGGTGACGATCGTGCGCCTCCTGACTGCGGACAGTCGGGTCGCGGGAGCGTTCGGCTACGACCGCGAGCGCGGCCGGTTCCTCGTCTTCACGGCCGGCGCGGTCGTGCTGGCGACCGGCGGAATCGGTCGCGCGTACGAGATCACGTCCAACTCGTGGGAATACACCGGCGACGGCCACGCGCTGGCCTACGAGGCGGGCGCGGAACTCGTGGACATGGAGTTCGTCCAGTTCCATCCTACCGGCATGGTGTGGCCGCCCTCGGTACGCGGGATCCTCGTCACCGAGGGGGTGCGGGGCGAGGGTGGAGTCCTCAGGAACAGCGAGGGGCGGCGGTTCATGTTCGACGACATCCCTCCGCTCTACCGCGACCAGACGGCCGACAGCCCCGAAGAAGGCTGGCGCTACACCCAGGGGGACAAGAACTCGCGCCGACCGCCGGAGCTCCTGACCCGCGACCATGTGGCGCGGTGCATCGTTCGCGAGGTGCGGGAGGGACGGGGTAGCCCCCACGGGGGCGTGTTCCTCGATATCGCCTGGATCAAGGAACGGCGCTCGGACGCGGCCGATCACATCAAGCGGAAGCTCCCCAGCATGTACCACCAGTTCAAGGAGCTGGCCGACCTCGACATCACCGAGGAGGCGATGGAGGTGGGACCGACGACCCACTACGCGATGGGCGGCGTCCTGGTCGACGCCGAGAGTCAGATGTCGACCCTGCCGGGGCTCTACGCCGCAGGCGAGGTCGCGGCCGGGCTTCACGGCGCCAACCGGCTGGGCGGGAACTCGCTCTCCGACCTGCTCGTGTTCGGGAAGCGGGCGGGGGACCACGCGGCCGAGTTCGCGAGGGGCAACCCCGTATCGCGAATCGACTCCGCCCAGGTCGAGGCATCCGAGCGGGAATCGCTCGCGCCGTTCGAGCGCACATCGGATGAGGGGCCGTATCGGATCCAGGCCGACCTGCAGCTGATGATGCAGGCGAAAGTCGGCATCGTCCGCAGCGAAACCGAGATGAAAGAAGCGCTCGAGGCGCTGGAGTCGCTGGTTGAGCGCGCCCGGATGGTCGGCGTCACCGGCAACCGCGAGTACAACCCCGGCTGGCACACCGCGCTCGACCTGCGCAACTTGCTGATCGTATCCGAGGCGGTGGCGCGCGCGGCGCTGGACCGCGAGGAGAGTCGGGGAGCGCACTTCCGGGAAGATCGCCCCGCGAAGGACCCCGCACTCGATCGGACCCGCATCGTGATCCGCAAGTCGGCGGGAGGCATGGAGCTCCGGCGCGAGGCCGTCCCTCCGTTGCCGGAGGAGCTCCGGCGAATCATCGAGGAGCACTCCTGATGGCGACAGCGACCTTCCGGGTCTGGCGTGGCGAGCGCGGCCGGGGCGAGTTCCGCGACTATGAA
Organism: Gemmatimonadota bacterium; assembly: GCA_025931135.1. Lineage (GTDB taxonomy): Bacteria > Gemmatimonadota > Gemmatimonadetes > JACCXV01 > JAHWKZ01 > JAICNR01. The sequence goes on from JAICNR010000004.1 coordinate 1,572, forward strand.
ACCGAAGTGTCTGAGGGCATGGTCGTACTCGATGCCCTGCACGATATCCAAGCCGAGCAAGCAAACGATCTCGCTGTCCGCTGGAACTGCAAGGCCGGGAAATGCGGGTCATGCTCCACCGAGATCAACGGAATGCCCCGCCTGGCATGCATGGCTCGCATTTCTGACATTCCGCTCGATCGCCCGATCACTGTCGAGCCCATGAAGGCGTTCCCTCACGTCAAGGATCTCGTCAGCGACGTGAGTTGGAACTACGCCGTCAAGCGGAGCATCAAGCCGTTTCGCCCGCGCGAGCCCGATCACTCCGATGGTACGTGGCGGATGGCCCAGTTCGACGTCGACCGGGTACAGGAGTTCCGCAAGTGCATCGAATGCTTCCTGTGCCAGGACGTCTGCCACGTTTTGCGTGACCACCACGAGCATGAACGGTTCGCGGGTCCGCGCCATTACGTGTATGTCGCCGCGCTGGAGATGCACCCGCTCGATGTCGAGGATCGCGTCGACGAGCTGAAGGAGGCGCACGGGGTTGGCTTCTGCAACATCACGAAGTGTTGCACGAAGGTGTGCCCTGAATCGATCACGATCACCGATAACGCGATCATTCCACTCAAGGAGCGGGTCGCGGATCGGCATTACGATCCCGTCCAATGGCTGATTCGCACGGTTCGCGGCAGGAAGGAGCCCCGTTGATGGAGCTCAAGCCGATCTCGCGGGAGGCGATCCCACAGGCCCTGGAGAAGGTCGAACGCTACCGGCTCCTGAACGAGCCGGCCGAGGCAGAGTCGATCTGCCGGGACGTGTTGCGCGCAGACCCGGGGAACGCCAGGGCACTCGTCATGCTGCTTCTCACACTGACCGACCAGTTCGGCAGCGGTCGCGGCGCAGGCGTGAACGAGGCGCGAGAGATCATCGCTCGGCTAGAGGGCGAGTACGAGCGCGCCTACTACGAGGGAGTCGTGTTCGAGCGCCAGGGGAAGGCGCTGCTTCGAACCCAGACCGCCGCTGTCGGTACCTACGGCTGGCTCCAGGAGGCGATGCGTGCGTACGAGCGTGCGGAAGCGCTGCGACCGGCGGGCAACGACGACGCGATCCTCCGCTGGAACGCGTGCGCTCGGCTCCTCCGCGATCGCGGGCTCGGGCCGCGGTCGGAAGACGAGGTGGAGGGCCCAATCGAGTAGTCTCCGGGCACGGTGTCATCCATCCACACCACTATCTGTCCAGTCCGAAAGACCCTTCGATCTCCACGGAGGGAACGGCGAGACCCAGCTGAGTAAACCTGCCGCGCTCGGCGATCTCCCTCGCCGCCCGGAGGAATCCGGTCCACGCGGCTCGAGCCAGGGCGCCGCCGACGCTGATTCGCCGGACCCCCAGGTCGGCGAGCTGCGCCACGGTGGTGAAGTCGGCGCCGACGAGAACGTTGATCGGCTTCGGCGCGACGGCCTCGACGACAGCGCGAATGGCTTCCTGGCTACGGATTCCCGGGGCGTAGAGACAATCAGCGCCGGCGTCCGCGTAGGCGGCGAGTCGGCGGATCGTCTCGTCGAGGTCAGGCACCCCGACGATGAAGCCCTCGGAGCGACCGGTCAGGAGGATGCCGGTTCCGCTCTCGTCGATCGCTTCCCGGGCCGCCCGGATCCGCTCTACCGCGAGGGGATAGTCGAAGAGCGGGCGGTCGGGATGGCCCGTGGAATCCTCGATCGAGAGTCCGGCCACGCCAGTGGCAGCTGCGGCCGCTACGTTCCGGCGGACGTCTGCGGGGGCCGCCGCGAAGCCGCCTTCGAAGTCCCCATTGACCGGGACCTCGACGCTCGCTGCGATGATCCGGAAGTGGAACAGCGCCTCGTCCAGGGGCACGTGGTTGTCCTGCCTGCCCGTAGACCACGCGTGCCCCGAGCTTGTCGTCGCCAGCGCCGGGAAACCGAGACCGGCCAAGACGCGCGCGCTGCCGACGTCCCAGGGATTCGGGATCACGAAGCAGCCATGCTCGTGAAGCCGCCGGAATTCGGTGACGCGCTCCGAGGCGGTGGTCACGGTCCGGGAAGCGGCGTGAAGGTCACGAGGGGAACGTAGTCACTCGCAGCGGGACGCGCCGAGACCGGCGGCCCGGCCGGTCGCCCACGCCCAGAGGAAGTTGTAGCCGCCGATCGGACCGAAGGCGTCGAGCATCTCGCCGCAGAGGTAGAGCCCCGGGCGGAGCCGGCTTTCGAGCGTCCGCGGGTCGACCTCCGAGAGGGCGACCCCGCCGCCCGTGACCTCGGCCTTCTTGTAGCCCTCATCCCCGGTCCACGGAAGTGGGTAGCGGGCGAGCACCGCGACCAGCGCGGCGCGCTCCTCGCGACGAAGCTCCGCGAGCGCCCGGGCGGGGTCGACAGAGGCTTCGAGGAGGAGCTGATCGGCAAGGCGATCCGGGAGGTGGCGCCGCAGAAGTGGGCCGACGACGCCCGCGCCGCCGTCGCGGAGTCGGCGGTCCCATTCCTCCGCGCTCGCCTCGGTCCACCGCACGAAGATCTCCTGCGGCCGGGCGCCGTCCTGCAGCGAGCGGACTGCGAGATGGGAGACGTCAAGGACGGCGGGGCCGCTATAGCCCCGGTGGGTGAAGAGGAATCCGCCGCTCGTCGAGAAGCGACCCCTCCCGAGCGGCGCGTCGATTCGCGCGCTCAGCGAGACCCCGGCCAGATGCGCGTGGCGCGGCGGGTCGCAGACGAGGGGGGTCAGGGCCGGATACGTGGCGTGGATCGTGTGGCCCAACCGCTCGGCGATCCGGAGCCCCGCGCCTTCGCTGCCGCTGGCCGGAACCGAGAGCCCGCCGGTCGCGAGGACCACGGACGCCGCGCGGATCTCTCCGCCGGAGGTCTCCAGACGCCAGGGGCGATCCCCCGCCCGCGGCTTCAGGGCCGAGACCCGCGTCGAGAACGCGATCTCGACTCCCCGGCGTCGGGCGAGGTCGTAGAGCCCGTCCCGGACCTCGCGCGAGCGATTCGAGACCGGGAACAGCTTGCCGGTCTCCTCCTCGAGAGCCAACGGGATCCCGAGCGTCTCCTCGAAGAAGCGGCGCTGCTCGGCGAGCGGCCACGAGAGGAGGATCTTCCGCAAGGTGTTGCGCGACGACGCCGTGACGAACTGCGCGGCGCTCGCCCGGGAGGGCAGCACGTTGCAGCGGCCCCCGCCGCTGATCACGATCTTCCGGCCGCCGTTGCCCGTGCTCTCGAGGAGCAGGACCGGTCGGCCGTCCTTCGCCGCGAAGATCGCGGCCATCGTTCCCGCCGCTCCCGCGCCGACCACCGCGATGGGATCGCCCGGTCCGCTCACGCGGGGAATCTCGGCGCCCGGATCGTCCGCGAGTAGGTTCGGGCCATGCGGCATCTGACGATCGCGGCGCTGATTCTCGCTTCGGGCGCGTGCGCGACCAGGCCGACGGGGCCGCCGCCGGATCCGGAGATTGTCGCCGACCGCCTGTTCTTCGGGCGGGCGATCCCCGGAGGCGGCGCGGTCTCGGACACCGAGTGGCGTGCGTTCCTCGAGGAGGTCGTGACGCCCGCTTTTCCGGGCGGGCTCACCGTCTGGCGAGCCGACGGTCAGTGGCTCGACGAGCAGGGGCGCATCGTGCGCGAACCGGTGATGGTGGTCGAAGTGATCCACGAGACCGGTCCCGCGGCAGAGGCTGCGATCGTCCGCGTAGCCGACGAGTACCGCCGCCGTTTCCACCAGGAGGCCGCCCTCCGTGTGACGGAGGACGCGCGCATGCGTCTCTTCGACGGAGGGGAGGAAGAGCCGTGATCGCTCGCTTCGTGATCGCGTGGCTTCTCTGGGCAGCGATGCCGGACGCCGCCGCAGGACAGGATGCGGCGGGGCTGGCGGGGGAGTGGGTGGGAGCATGGGGGCGAGCCGCCGACACGCTCGCGGTCACGATGCGGTTCGCGGAGCGCGACGGAGCGTGGAGCGGCTCGTTCGACGCCCCACGGCTGCGGGTGGAGGAGATTCCCTTCACCTCAGTACGCTACGAGCCGCCGCGTGTCACGATCGAGATGGAGGGAGACAGGACCACTCTCTCCTTCGAAGGTCGCCTCCAGGAGAACACGCTCGCGGGAATCCTGCGGGAGGAGGGCGACACCGGCTGGTTCTCGGCCACCCGCGCGACCGGCGCTGCGCCCGCTCTGCCCGAGGCGGACGTCCGGTTTGCGAACGCCGGCGTGGAGCTGGCCGGCACGCTCGTGCTGCCGTCGGGACCGGGACCGCACCCGGCGGTCGTGTTCCTCCACGGCTCGGGCGCTGAGGGGCGCTGGGCATCGCGCTTTCTCGCGCGCCGATTCGCCGAGCGGGGGTTCGCGGGGTTGATCTGGGACAAGCGCGGTGTCGGGGAGTCGAAGGGGGACTGGAACGAGGCGGGCTTCGATGACTTGGCCGCGGACGCAGCCGCGGCCATCGCGTTCCTGCGCGCGCGACCCGAGATCGACTCTCGGCGGGTCGGCATCCATGGTCACAGCCAGGGGGGCACGATCGCGCCGATGGTGGCGGTCCGCGCGGAAGCGGATTTCGTGATCGCCTCGGCCGCGGCGGGTGTCCCGATGGCGGACTCCGAGATCTACAGCCTGGAGAACTTCATCGGGGTCCAGACCCTGTCGGAGGCGGAGGCGAAGATCGCTCGCGAATACGTGCGGGCGCTCGTCGACGTCGCGTATCGCGGGGCGCCGCGGGAGTCCCTCGACGCCGCCGCCGCCCGCGCGCGCGGACACGCGTGGTTCTTCGAGCCGCCCGCTCTCGACGACTCGTACTGGCGGTTTTCCCCCCGGATCGCGGACTTCGACCCCCTCGCCTGGTGGCGCCAGATCAGGGTTCCGGTGCTGCTCGTCTACGGGTCGGCGGACGGGCGGGTGCCGGTGGAGCCGAGTCGCGCGGCGATCGTGGGCGCGATCCAGGAGGCCGGCGGGATCGTGGAGGCCCGCGTCTTCGACGGGGCTGACCACACCTTCCGGGTTCGGCGCGAAGGAGACGTGTGGCCTCGCACGGTCGAGGAGTATCCGGACGCGATCCTCGACTGGCTGCGCGCGCACTGACCCCGCTTCCGGTCGCCCGCCTGGTGTAAGATTTCTGCTACTGCGCTTCGCGTCATCTCCATACACTCCAAACAGGGAATCCAACTCAGGAGGAGTGATGGGACTGTTCGATCGCGACAAGGACGAAAAGAAGAAGAAAAAAGCTGACTTCTCGAACGTGGATAGCGGCTCGTCGGTGACGGCCCCCAAGACCGAAGAGGCGAAGGCGGAGAAATACACCGTCCAGAGCGGCGATTCGCTGTGGGCGATCTCCGAGCGCTTCTACGGGGACGGGAACGAGTGGCACAGGATCTACGAGGCGAACCGCGGCCGTATCAAGGATCCCGACGTCATCCAGCCCGGGTGGGAGCTCAGCATCCCCAGTCGGGCTGCGGAAGGAGAGGTGAGGTGATGCGCGCGAGATTCGGATGGAACGCGATGCTGGCGCTCCTTCTCGCGGGATCGCTGGCATCGCTCGGGTGCGATCGCGAGGAGCCCGCAGCGGAGCAGGCCGAAGAGACCGACATTGCCGTCGAGGAGCCGGCGCTCGACGTCACGAACGTGGCGCTCGGCCGCTCGATCGGAGCAGACAGGAAAGTCGTCGAGGAGATCGGCAACTTCGCCCCCGGCGACACGATCTACGCCTCGGTCGAGACCGAAGGCGCGGGCAGCGGAACGCTCGCGGCGCGCTGGACGTTCGAGGACGGCCAGGTAGTAGACGAAAGCTCTCATCCGATCGGGGGCGGGGCGCAAGTGTCCGAGTTCCACGTCTCGAAGCCCGACGGCTGGCCCGCCGGTCACTACGAAGTCGTCATCCTGCTGAACGGACAGGAAGCCGACCGCAAGGGCTTCGACGTCGAAGCGGGCACGTAGCGGCAAGCGGACAGGAAAGCAGGCCCGAGGGAAGGCCGGCGCCGATCAGCCGGCCTCCCCTCCCGCTGGCCCGCTACGCGGCTCGCGGTAGCTTTCGAGCGCGTGCGAACTCCTTCGTTCCTCGTCGCTCTCCTTGCGGCAGCCGTGACGGCGCTCGCCCAGGAGCCGTCCATCGACCTGGCCGAAGCGAGTCGCGCGTTCGAGTCCGCGAAATCCGCGAGTGATTTGGACGCCGGCCGGCTGTGGGACACGGAGATATACGGCCCCGTCTTCCTGGTCGATCCCCAGACCCGCTTCGTCGCCGCCGACCGGTCGGATCCAGGAGGGGTACTGACCGCGCGCGACGGCGTCTGGACGGGAACGCTCCCGCAGTCGATCAACCCCGCGAACACGGCGATCGAATGGGCAGGTCTCGAGTGGACGATGGTCCTCTGGCCGCCGCCGACGATCCCGCATGCGCGGAACCGGCTTCTCCTCCACGAGATGTTCCATCGTGTCCAGGACAAGATCGGGCTGCCGGCGAACAACCCGCTGAACGCGCATCTCGACACGCGGGATGGCCGGATCTGGATGCGGCTCGAGATGCGGGCGCTCGCCGAGGCGCTGTCACATGGCGGAGAGGCGCGGCGCTCGGCGATTCGCGACGCGCTCGACTTCCGCGCGCTCCGTCGCGGGCTGTTCCCGGGTGCAGCCGCGGACGAGGATGGGCTCGAGCGGAACGAAGGGATGGCGGAGTATACCGGGCTCGTCCTGGGCGGGCTTCCGACCGCCGCGCTGGCGCATCGCGCCGCCGTGGGGCTCGAGCAGCAGGAGGCCCGCGAAACGTTCTCGCGGAGTTTCGCCTACGCGACTGGACCCGCCTACGGCGTGCTCCTGGACGCGTCGGGGAGGTCCTGGCGCGAGGCACTCGTCGGCGGGGCGACGCTGACAGAGCTCCTGGAAGCGTCTTATGCGCCCGAGGTGTCGCGGGTCCCGGCGGAAGGCCGGGTCGCGGGATACAACGGCGAGCGCGTGATCGCGATCGAGACGGCACGCGACGAGGCGCGGCTGGCCCGCGAGGCGGAGCTCCGGGAACGTTTCGTAGACGGGCCGCTCCTACTCATGGTTCCGGGCTCGGAGTTCTCGTTCTCGTTCGATCCGAATGACGCCTTCAACCTGGCGGGGATCGGGACCGTCTATGGCACAACGCGGGTGGTCGACGGCTGGGGCGTGCTCGAGGTCGAGTCCGGTGGCGGGCTCTTCCGCCGGAACGAGGAGGGCATGATCACGGGCGTCGCCGTGCCGGTCCCCTCCGGCGCCGCGACCCCGCCGACGGCAGGGGGCGGCTGGAGGCTCGAGCTGGCGCCGGGTTGGGAGATCGTCCCCGGAGACCGCGCGGGGGACTGGGTCGTCCGCGCCACCACCACTCCTTGATGCCGGACCGGGGGGCCACCGTAACGCTCCGGGAGGTGACGAAGGAGAATCTGCGCGATGTCCTCCTGTTGAAGGTGGCGCCCGACCAGGAGCGGTTCGTCGCCTCGAACTCGATCTCGATCGCGCAGGCCCACTTCCATCCCGAGATCGCGTGGTTCCGGGCGATCTACGCCGACGACACGGCGGTCGGGTTCCTCATGCTGCACGACGAGCCTGGCACTGCCACGTACTACCTGTGGCGATTCATGGTCGACCACCGGTTCCAGAAGCTGGGCTACGGCCGGCGCGCGCTCGAGCTCCTGGTCAACCACGTCCGCTCCCGCCCGGGAGCGACCGCGCTCACCCTCAGTCACGTCCCCGGCGACGGCGATCCGTCACCCTTCTACGAGCGGCTGGGGTTCGCGCATACGGGCGAAGAGGACGACGGCGAGCTCGTGATGCGGCTGGATCTCACGCCCGCATAGCCGCCGACCGCTTTCCGCAGAAATCGCTGGCGGTCGCTCGTCAGCCGCGGACCGCAGTCGCGATCTCCTCGCACGCCGCCGAAACCCCGTCCTCCTCCCGCACGATGCGGGAGACCTCCCCCGCCCGGGCGGCGCAAACGGGGTCGTCGAGGAGCTCCTCGAGCGCAGCGGCCGCGCGAGCGGCGCGGTAGCGACCAGAGCTCAATACGCGGGCCACTCCCAGCCGGGCCGCGCGTCGCGCGTTGTCGGGCTGGTCGTGAGACCAGGGAACCACGAGCATCGGCCGGCCGGACCGGAGGCCCTCCGCCAGCGTGCCGATCCCCCCGTGATGGACAATGGCGGCGGCGCGTGGGAACAGTGCACGATGGGGAGCGCGGGCGATCGCGATCGCGTCGTCATGGAGCGAGGGGGAGATGCGGTTCACCCCCTCGTCCCCGACCAGGAGGACCGCCCGTCGCCCCAGCCGGCGGGCAGCCGCGAGGCTCTCGTCGTAGAACCGACCCGCGACGTTCACCGCCGAGGAGCCCAGCGTGAAGACGACGGGAGGGGGGCCGGCGACGAGAAAGGCTTCGAGCCGGCGCGCGTCCGGCTCGTCCTCGGAAGGCGCGTCGCGGAACGCGAAGCCCGTCACCCGCGTGCTCTTGGGCCAGTCGGGTTGAGGGTCGGCGAGGACGCGGGAGAAGAGCGCGAGCGTGCGCAGCGGTGAATGCTGACCTTCCTGGAGAGGGTCGCCGCCCGGCGGCAGTCCGAGCTCCTCCCGGAGCTGCCGCACCGGTCTGGTCCACGAGCGCGTGACGGAGCGCATCGTACGGACCACGAGCGACACGACACCCGGGATCCCGTACAGCCGCCAAGCGTGGGGCAGCGGACCGAGCACGGGAAAGTCGTGTCGCGAGAAGAAGGACAGGGGCGCGAGCACGGTCGAGATCCAGGGCAGGCCGCGCTCCGCGGCGACGATCGGCGCCGCGAGCGAGAGCGGGTGGGAGACGATAGCGTCCGCGTCGCTCGCGGCCGCGAACGTGTCCGCGTGGGATTCCCGCAGAGCGGGCAGGACCATCTCCCGCAGGACGACAGCCGGTCCCCACCGAGGGTGCATCGCGCGCGCGAAGAGCTCCTTGTCCTCGGGATGGGCGTCCGGCCGGACCGGACGGAACGCGAGGCCCTCGCTCTCGACGTCGGCGCGCCAGTACTCGTGGGTGGCGACCACTGGCTCGTGCCCGCGCGCCGCGAGGCCGCCGGCGATCGCGAGGTAGGGGTTCAGGTCGCCGCGAGTGCCGAAGGTCGTCAGGAGGATTCGCATGGAAACGGGATGTACCCTTCCGATGTGCGCCGGATCCTCCGGCCACGCTAGGTTGTTCTCCATGAACCGGCGCTGCGCGGCGTACTACCTCGGCGACCTCGGTGCGGACGGACCCTCTCCCGAGGAGATCGTGGCGCGGTTCGCTGTGGCTGGAAGCGGCGAGTGGCCGACGGCCACCGGCGCAAGAGCCAGGGAGACACGGCCATGACGATCGCCAAGCGCCTGATCCTCTTGCTCGGCGTGCCTCTCGTAGTGCTCATCGGGTTGGGCATCTACACGCACCGGCAGCTCGATCGGATCGAGGAGCGAAGCCGCTTCGTCGCGGAGTCGCGCATCGATGCACTCGCCACGATCGCGAACCTTTCCCGACAGTTCGAAGAGCTTCGCGTGGAAGCGCGAGAGTACCTCCTCTCCGACGACGAGGAACGCGCGCAGATCCGCGCGCGGTTCGACGATGGGGAGCGTGAGTTGACTGCTCTCCTGCGGTTGTATGCAGACAGCCTGGTCGTGAGTGATCAGGGGCGACGCCTTCTGGGGGAGTTCCAGACCCAGAGCGCGGAGTGGCTGATCGACGCGAAGCGGGTGATGAGCCTCGTCGACGAAGGCCGGGGCGAGGAAGCGCTCGCGCTCGCGGGGGGCCAGATGGAGCTCGGCATGCGGCTCAGCGCAGCCTCGGGCGAGTGGATCCTCAACAACGAGGAGTTGGCGGAGCGGGCGGGGCAGGACGTGACGCGAGCCATCGAGACTTTCAGGACGCGAATGATGCTCGTCACCGCAGCGGCGGTCCTGCTGGCCGGTATCCTGGGCTACTTGACGGTCCGCCGGATCGTCGTGCCGATCCGCGGCCTCCGGTCCTCGGTGGAGACGATCGCGTCGGGCGACTACCGGACCGAGGTCCCGTTCATGCACGCCACAGATGAGGCGGGCGCTCTGGCGCGATCCATCGACGTGTTGAAGCGCGGCGCGGAGGAAATGGACGACCAACGCTGGGTAAAGTCTCAGGTGTCCGCCATCACCGGGGACTTGCAGGGGGCGACCTCCTTCGCGGACTTCGGCGAGCGCTTGTTGTCCGGTCTCGTGCCTCTGATCGGCGGGGGGGTGGCGAGCTTCTACGTGTTCGACGAGTCGACTCACCGTCTCCGGAAGAGCGCGACGTACGGACTGCCCGCCGATGCCGCGGCCGATGAAGTCGGACTCGGCGAAGGGCTGATCGGCCAATGTGCGCGGGATCGCCGCCCGGTCACCCTGTCGGGACTGCCGCCGGATTACTTGCTGATCGGATCGAGCGTCGGGACGGCGACTCCCACTTTCGCGAAAGCGTGGCCTGTCCTGCTCCAGGACTCGCTCCTCGGAGTATGCGAGCTCGCATCCTTCCAGGCGTTCGGTTCGCGGAGCGAGGCGTTGCTCGAGCAGCTCCTGCCGGTCACGGCGATGAGCCTGGAGGTCTTGCAGCGCAACCTGCGACTCGAAGATACCGAACGATTCTTCCGCAGCGTGCTCGAGCTCGCTCCCGACGGCCTCATGGTGGTCGACGAGCAGGGCGTTATCCAGGTGGCGAACGTGCAGTGCGAGGCGCTCTTCGGCTATACCCAGGCGGAGCTCATCGGCCGTTCTGTCGAGACGCTCGTGCCGGAGGACGTGCGAGCGGGGCATGCGGCGCTACGCGAGGCGTTCAATCGGAACCCGTCCACACGCTCGATGGGAGCGGGTCGGGAGCTCCAGGGCCAGCGCAAGGACGGCACTCTGTTCGCCATCGAGATCGGGCTGAGCCCGTTGCCGGGGCGGAACGGGAGCCGCGCCCAGACCGCGGTCTCCATTCGGGACATCACCGAGCGCAAGCAGGCCGAGGCCGAGCTCAAGCGCACGAACTTCCTGGCCGACAGCGCGCTGGATCTCACGAAGTCGGGATACTGGCACGTGCCGCTCGACGGGTCGGGCTGGTACAACTCGTCCGCTCGCAGCATCGCCATCTTCGGGGACGAGCCGAACCCCGAGATGCGATACACCCTGGACCACTGGTCCGCTCACGTGTTTGCGGGCGACGAGGCGGCGGCGAAGACGACGATGGAGAACTTCGCCGCGGCGGTGGCAGGGACGATTCCGCGGTACGACTCGACGTACGCCTACAAACGCCCCGTCGACGGCGAGGTCGTCTGGCTCCACGCGTTGGGCCACGTGATCAAGGACGAGGATGGGACGCCGACGGACATGTACGGGGTCGTCCAGGACGTCACAGATTTCAAGGAGCTGGAACGGGAGCTCCTAGGGGCGCGCGACACGGCGGAAGCCGCCACTCAAATGAAGTCGATGTTCCTCGCGAACATGAGCCACGAGATCCGCACGCCGATGAACGCCGTCATCGGCCTCTCGCACCTGGCTCTCAAGACCCAGCTGAGCCACAAGCAGCGCGACTACGTGACCAAGATCCACAGCGCCGGTACGTCACTGCTTGCGATCATCAACGACATCCTCGACTACTCGAAGATCGAGGCGGGCAAGCTCGAGATCGAGGCGACGACTTTCCGGCTCGACGACGTCATCGCGTCGGTCACCACGCTCACAGGTCAGAAGGCGAACGAGCGTGGGCTCGAGTTCCTCGCGCGCGTCTCGCCCGGCATACCGCAAGTGCTCATCGGGGACCCGATCCGACTAGGACAGATTCTTACCAACCTGGTGAACAACGCGATCAAGTTCACCGAGCGAGGCGAAGTTCACGTCACCGCCGAGGTCCTGGAGAAGACCGACCAGAAGTGCAAGCTGAGGTTCTCGGTCCGCGACACCGGCGTAGGCATGACGCGGGAGCAGGCCGATCGGCTGTTCCAGCCGTTCATGCAGGCCGACATGTCGACCACGCGCCGCTACGGCGGAACCGGCCTGGGTCTCAGCATCAGCCGGCGGCTGGTCGAACTGATGGAGGGCGAGATCTGGCTTGAAAGCGAGCTCGGCGCGGGGAGCACCTTCACGTTCACCGTCTGGCTGGGAGTCGCTGAGGATAAGGCGTCCCGCAAGGTGGTCCCCGAGAAGCTGGCGAGCCTGCGCGCTCTCATCGTGGACGACAACGCCGCCGCCCGGGAGATCCTCGAAGACATGCTCGAAGGGGTTGTGAAACAGGCGGACGTCGTGGCCTCGGGTGCCGAGGCGATCGCCGCGCTCCGAGACAACGCCGCGGACGACCCCTATGACGTCGTGTTCATGGATTGGCGCATGCCCGGGATGGATGGGCTGGAGGCAGTCCGCATCATCAAGCAGGAGCCGAGGATCGAGCCCAAGCCGGCGATCGTCATGGTCACGGCGTTCGGACGGGAGGACGTGCGCGAGGAGGCGGAACGCCTGGAGCTCGATGGATTCCTGCTCAAGCCGCTCACGAAGTCGATGATCGTGGATGCGCTGGTCAGCGTGTTCGCCGATTCGGCCGAACAGGCAGCCGCGGTCGACATGGCGAACGAGCAAGGAATCGACCTGTCTGGTATGCGCGTGCTCGTGGTCGAGGATAACGAGATCAATCAGCAGATCGCGGTGGAGCTCATCGAGGGCGTAGGCGCGTCGGTGACCGTAGCGGACAACGGAAAGCTGGCCCTCGACATCCTGATGGAAGGCCCGACCCCGACCCCGTTCGAGGCCGTGCTCATGGACCTGCAGATGCCCGTGATGGACGGTTTCCAGGCGACGGAGGCGATCCGGGCCGACCCGCGGTTCGCCTCTCTCCCCATCGTGGCCCTGACTGCGCACGCGACAATGGAAGAGAGGCAGCGGTGCATCGCCGCGGGCATGAACGATCACGTGGCGAAACCGATCGACCCCGGCTTGCTCTACGAGACGCTCGGCCGTTTCCACCACGGGACGACGCCCGTCGCGCGTCCCGAGGTGAGCGCGCGCGCACACGACGGAGTCCCGAACGTCGAGGGGCTCGACACCGCGGCCGGCCTCAGCCGGGTCGCGGGCAACGAGCGGCTCTATCTGAAGCTCCTCCGCCAGTTCGTGGACCAGCAAGCCGAAGCGGTGACGGAGATTCGCGCGCTTCTCCAGGAGCGTCGCACGGAGGACGCGGAGCGGCTCGCGCACACGTTAAAGGGGGTTTCCGCGACCCTGGGCGTGAAGGACGTTCCTGAAGTGGCCGAGACGGCCGAGCGAGCGATCAAGGATCGCGCTCCGAGCGGGGAGATCGATGTCGCGCTGGAGAAGGTCGAAGCCGCCCTAGGCCTCGCGGTGACACGGCTGCGGGACGCCCTCGCCGTGTTCGCACCTGACGCCGTGACGACGAGCGCGGCGGTAGATCCCGCACAGACGCGCGCGGCCGTGGCCGAATTGACGAGCCTGCTGGCGGACTTCGACGCGGGCGCCATCGAGTTCGTCGAGGGTCACGCCGCCGTCTTGCGGCCGCTTTTCGCGGCCGACGCCTGGAGTCAATTCCTCAAGCAGGTCCAGGCGTTCGCCTTCCCGGACGCGTTGGCGATGCTCGAGGCCACCGATCGCGGCCAGGGATCGACGAAAGCCTGAGCGATGACGTCGCGAATCCTGCTCATCGACGACACCCCGGCCACCATCGAAGCGATCGCCGCCACCTTGCGGCAGGAGGGCTATAAGGTCAGCGTCGCGACCAGCGGTGAGCAGGGGCTGGACGTTCTCGAGCGCTTTCGCCCGGACCTGATCCTCCTCGACGTGATGATGCCCGGGATGGACGGTTTCGAAACCTGCGCCCGGATCAAGGCGGCCCCCGAGTGGGCAGAGATCCCGGTGGTCTTCCTCACGGCCAGGGGCGATCCGGACGACATCGTCCATGGCTTCGAGGCGGGCGCGGTGGATTACGTGTCGAAGCCTTTCAATGCGCACGAGTTGCTCGCGCGTGTGAGAACCCATCTGACGCTCGACCAGCTCTATCGCGAGAATCAACGTCTCCTGCTCAACGTGCTGCCCGCGCCGATCGCCGAGAAGCTGAAGAAACAGACCGGTATCATCGCCGACCGATACGATGACGTATCGGTTCTCTTCGGGGACCTCGTGGGGTTCACACCGCTCTCGGCGACGTTATCCCCGACCGACCTGCTGGAGCTCCTGAACCGTGTGTTCTCCGGATTCGACCTGCTGGCCAGCCAACGGGGTCTCGAGAAGATCAAGACCATCGGAGACGCCTACATGGTCGCGGGCGGCCTTCCCGAGCCACGGCCCGGTCACCTCGCGCTGATGGCCGAGCTCGCCCTGGACATGCAGGCCAGCATGGCACCGTTCAAGGCGAAGTACGACGGTCTCAGCCTGCGCATCGGGCTCCACGTCGGCAGCGCCATCGCCGGGGTCATCGGGATACGCAAGTTCATCTACGACGTCTGGGGCGATACCGTGAACACGGCCAGCCGATTGGAGTCCCACGGCATCCCGGGCCGCGTCCAGGTCAGCGACACGGTGTACGAGCGGCTCCGGACTCGCTTCGATTTCGAGCCGCGCGGGGTCGTGGATCTGAAGGGGAAGGGCCCGATGATGACCTACCTGCTAATCGGAGCGCGGGGTTAGTGTTCATGGAGACTCCCAGTTCAGCGCCGCCTCCTCGATCGCGTCGCACGCCGCCCCGACGCCGTCCTCAGCGCGCACTGTCTCGCCGATGCGTGCGGCCCGGGCCAGCAAGGCGGGGTCGTCGAGGAGCGCTCTGAGCTCGGCGGCGACCCGGTCGGCCTGATAGCGCTTCGGGGGCAAGGTCTTCGCCACCCCGATCCGCGTCGCCCGGCGCGCGTTGTCCGGCTGGTCGCCGGCCCACGGGACCGCCAGCATCGGACGTCCCGAGCGCAGCGCCTGGGCCAACGTGCCCATTCCGGCGTGATGGACGATCGCCGTGGCACGGGGAAACAGCGCACCGTATGGCGCGCGCTCGATTACGATCGCGTCGTCCCCGAGAGGCGCTTCCGGTCGGTTCGAGGGATCGTCGCCGACCAGGAGGACTGCGCGCTTCCCCAGCATTCGCGCCGCGGCGAGGCTCTCCTCGTAGAACGATCCCGCGACCGCCACCGCCGAGGTCCCGAGCGTGAACACGATCGGCGCCGGCCCGGCGTCGAGAAACGCCTCGAGCGGCGCGGTGCCGGGATCCGCGGCCAGCGGGGGATCTCGGAACAGGAAGCCGGTCAGCTTGGCGCTCGCCGGCCAGTCGCGCTGGGGCTCGGCGATGACGCGCGAGAAGAGCCCCAGCGTCAGCAACGGGGAGTGCTGACCCTCGTAGAGGGGGTGACCACCCGGCGGCAGCCCGTGCTCCTCGCGAAGCTCGCGAACCGGCTCGATCCAGGACCTCGTGATCTCTCGAGCCAGCCGGATCAGGAGGTCCGGAACCCCCGGCATCCCATGCACGCGCCACGCCCGCGGAGGCGGCGGGGCGACCGGCAGGTCGTATCGTGAGAAGAAGGGGAATGGCGAGAGAACAGTCGAGGCCCACGCCATTTCCCGCTCTTCGGCGACGATCGGTCCCGCGAACGTCAGCGGGTGGGTGACGATCATGTCGGCGTCACGCGCGGCGTCGGCCGTATCGAGGTACGAGTCGCGGAGGTGCGGAAGCACGACGTTCCGGATCACGAATTCAGCCCCGAGGCGCGGGTCCATCGCGATCTTTCGGTCGTTCGGATCCGCGTCCGGGCGGACCGGCCGGAACCCGATCCCCTCGGCCTCGACAGCTGCGCGGTAGAAATCGTGGGTCCCGATCATCGGTTCGTGGCCGCGCGCGGCGAGCCCGCGGCCCAGCGCGAGGTACGGGTCGAGGTCTCCCAGCGTGCCGAAGGTCGTGATCAGGACGCGCATCGGAACAGTGTAGGCCGTCGCGGGAGCCGGGAGCTACCGGTCCGGATGCTCGTCCCGCTTTCGTATCAAGATTCGTTGATGTAAGTTGGTTCCATGGTCCTCGCTCCTTCGATTCCGGTGGCCCGGGCAGCGGCGGTCTTTCAGGCCCTTTCCGACGAGAAGCGGCTTCGCATCCTCGGGCTCCTGGTTGGCGGCGAGCAGTGCGTCTGCGAGCTGACCGAGGCGCTCGACCTCCCCCAGTCCCTGCTCTCGTTCCACCTCAAGGCGCTCAAGGCGGCCGGCCTGGTCGCCGACCGACGTGACGGGCGGTGGGTCCATTACTCGCTGAGGCCGTCGGGCCTGGAAGAGGCGAAGGACGCGCTCGATGCGCTGGTCGTCGAGCCGATACCGCGTGCGAAGGCAGCCCGATGCTGAGCTCCTGGCACTGCGCGCTGATCGCCGATGTCCACGGCAACCTGCCCGCGCTCGAGGCTGTCCTCGAAGACATCCAGCGACGCGGCGTGGATGCGGCCTACCACCTGGGAGACCTGGTGGGATATGCGCCGTGGCCGGACGAGGTGGTGGCGCGGCTCGCCGAGGCGGGGATCGCGGGTGTCGCCGGGAACTACGACTCCACCGTGGCAACCGGCGCCGACCACTGCGGCTGCCGAGCTGAGAGTCCCGAGCAGGAGGCGCTCGCCCACGAGAGCTATGCCTGGACGCTGGCGCGGGTGACGCTCGAGACGAAAGCCCGGCTCCGAGCGCTTCCGTTCCGCATCGACCTCCGGCCGGGCGGGGGTCACCATTCCGGGCCGACGCTCCATCTCTTCCACGGCGCGCCTACCCTAAATACGCTCTACTGGGACGAGAGCCGCCCGGACGACTTCGCTCGCAAGATGGCGGCGAAGCTGGGCGCGATCGAGGGCGACGCCATGGTCTTCGGTCACACGCACGTTCCGTGGCAACGCGAAGTCGACGGAATGCTGTTCGCGAACGCGGGGTCGGTCGGGCGACCCAAGGACGGTGATCCGCGCGCCTCTTGGGCGATCGCATCCTGGGACGGTTCGGCGATCCAGATCGAGCCCGTGAGGACCGACTACGACGTCGAGCGCGCAGCCAGGGCGATCCTCGTGAGCGAGCTTCCCGACACGTTCGCCGACGACCTGAAGCATGGCGGGACGAAACGGGTCGGAGCCGCATGACGGGTCGACTGGCCTTCCTCGATCGATACCTGACGCTGTGGATCTTCCTGGCGATGGCGGGCGGTGTGGCGCTGGGCCGGTTGGTCCCGGTCATCCCCACGGCCCTCGACGCGATCGCGATCGGGACCACGTCGATTCCGATCGCCGCCGGCCTCATCCTGATGATGTATCCGCCGCTCGCCAAGGTGCGGTACGAGCAGCTGCCGAGGGTCTTCCGTGACATCAAGGTGCTGGGGCTCTCCCTCGCTTTGAACTGGGTCGTGGGTCCGGCGCTCATGTTCCTCCTCGCGATCGCGTTCCTCGCGGATCGGCCCGAGTACATGATCGGGATCATCCTGATCGGGCTGGCGCGCTGCATCGCCATGGTGATCGTGTGGAACGACCTGGCGGCAGGAGACGCGGAGTACGCCGCGGGGCTGGTGGCGTTCAACTCCGTCTTCCAGGTGGTGTTCTTCGCGGCGTACGCGTGGCTGTTCATCGGCGTGCTGCCCGGCGTGCTGGGACTGGAAGGCGCGCGGGTCGACGTCACGACGCGTGAGATCGCGACCTCGGTGTTCGTCTACCTGGGCATCCCGTTCCTGGCCGGAATGGCGACGCGATGGATCGGGCTGAGGACCAAGGGTCGTGCGTGGTACGAGTCGGAGTTCGTCCCGCGAATCTCGCCGCTCACCTTGATCGCGCTCCTGTTCACGATCGTCGTCATGTTCTCCTTTCAGGGGGACGCGATCCTGGAGCGTCCGTTCGACGCGGTGCGGATCGCGGCGCCATTGCTCGTCTATTTCGTCATCATGTTCTTCACGGCGTTCTGGCTGTCGTGGAAGGCCGGAGCCGACTATCCGAAGGCGACCACCCTCTCGTTCACGGCGGCGTCGAACAACTTCGAGCTGGCGATCGCGGTTGCGGTGGCCACGTTCGGGATCGGGCACGGTGCGGCGTTCGCCGCCGTGATCGGACCGCTCGTGGAGGTGCCGGTCCTGATCTCCCTGGTCGCGGTGGCGCTTCGCATCCGCAGCCGCTGGTTCCCCGACGACCCGGCCGAGCTGGCGCGGGTCCGGACCTGTGCGATCGATGTCGAGACCTCGCCCGCAGTCCAGAGGTAGGATCTCGTCCCCGTTGCCTGTCTACGCGCTGCTCCTGGTCTGGGGCGCGCTAGCGGTCGCCGCGGGGGCCGCGGGGTGGGTGGCGGACTCGCCGGTTCCACCGCCTGCCATCGCGGCGGGTCTGATCGCCGCCTGGCTCGTCGCATACCGAGTCTCGGAACGCATGAAGGGCTGGGTCCGCGCCGTGCCCCTCAGTGCTCTGATTGCGATCCACCTCGTGCGCTTCGTCGGGGCCTGGTTCATCGCGCTCTACCGCCGTGGGGAGCTGCCGTTCGAGTTTGCCGTTCCCGGTGGGTGGGGGGACATCCTGGCCGCCGCGGGCGCGGCCGCGCTCCTCGTAGGGGCGATTCCGGCGCGGACACGGGGGCGCCGAGGGGCCGTCCTGGCGTGGAACGTGCTCGGTGTGCTCGACATCCTGTACGTCCTGGTCACCGCGGCGGGGCTCTTTGTCGCCGACCCGACGCAGCTGACGCCCCTGACGCGACTGCCTCTCTCTCTGCTGCCGACCTACTTCGTGCCGCTGGTCGTCCTCTCCCACCTGCGGATCTTCGGTTGGTTGCGCGAGACGCGCTCTCGCCCCTGAACGATCAGCCCTGGCCCCGAGTCCGCAGCGCCCGAGCGGTTTCGCCCACTCGGAGCGACGCGTCGAAGATGCGCCCCACGCGGATCCCGCCCGGAAGGCGATGGCGGCCGAGAGCGTGGAGGCCGATTGACGCAACGCAGCCGCAGTTGGCGCAGTCCGGCTTCCCGCCGAACTGACACGGCGTCACGCGGGTCTCGAGGTCCGCGGAGAGGCACCGGGTCACGCGCGCGAAGACGCACTCGCTCGGGTCGCGGGGAGGCTCCAGATAGGCATCCAGCATCCCGCGGTTGGCGAGCAGTTTCGGAAACCGCCGTCGGATGGCGTCCAGCTCCGCGACCGCCTTGCGTCGCATGGCCGGCGACAGGATCTCCTCGCACGACTCCCCCACCTGAGGAGTGAAGAAGCTGATCCGAATCGACTTCACCTCCGGGCGCTCGCTCCATGTCCGCACGAACTCCGTGAGGTAGCCGTCGCGACGGGTCATCTGGCTCGTAACCGTGCAATGGACGATGATCCGGTGACCCTCGATGTTGGCGAGGATTCGCTCGTAGGTGGCGGGTTTCCGGCGAACGTCGTGCTCGGGCTGGAGCCCGTCGATGGAGACCACGACCGTGAGATCCTCGATGTGGGCCCAGGCGGGCGGGATGCGACGGACCGCGCTCGTCACGACCTCGACACGGACTCCGCGGTCCGCCAGCTGCGGAAGCAGCACGTCCAGTTCCCGATAGCGAACCAGGGGCTCGCCGCCCACGATGTGGACGATCAATGGACGCTGGCGGTCGACCAGCTCGAGGATCCCTTCGACGAGGGCAGGGCCTGTTCGATCCGCCAGCGATGTGAGGGGGACACCGTCCAGGTGCTCGGGCTGGTAGGCGTAGCAGCCCGGACAGGAGAGGGGGCAGCGGGTCGTGATCTCGATGGAGAGGGACGGAGCGTATCCGCGGAGGATCCGCGTCCAAGCCCGTACGACGTGAATACGATGCACGTGTACCTCACCGTTGCTTCGGCGAGCGACGTGGCCCTCTCGGACGATAGCTCTCGCGGGGCGCGGCAGCCAGCGGATGGGACCCGGGCTCGTAAGCCATCGAACGGTGTATTCTAGGCGGATCGACGATCATATACGATTGGATAAGGAAGGATAGGGGTCGTGAGGAAGATCCTGCGCGCGGCGATCGGAACGGTATTGTTCCTGGAGGGGCTGGCGTTCTTCGGGGGAGTCGCGCTCCACCTGGGAATTCCCATCCCTTCGCCCTACGTCGAGAAACTCTCCTACAGCTCTGCGCTTGCGGAGATCATCAGCGGTGTCGTGCTCCTGGTGGCGGCCGTCGCGACCGCGGTTCAACCGCGGTTCGCGTGGAAGCTGGCGGTGGTGGGTCACGTCCTGGGCGTGGCCAGCATCGCGTGGGGAATCGCGAACCGAGGATCCGCAGTGGGCGAGACCAGCCACCATCCGGCGATGCTCCTGATGCTCATCGTCGTCGTGATCGGGCTCTCGATGCCGTTCTGCCGGCAGGCGCTCGAAAACGGTCGGCACCGATCGAAGCGCCGGAGACGCTACATGCAGGCGATCTAGCTACGATCCGCCCCGCCGGACCCGAGGACGTTCCCGCCATCCGGGCCATCTACGCGCCCCTGGTCACCGGATCCCACGTTTCGTTCGAGATCGTCCCCCCCTCGATCGAGGAGATGCGGGAGCGGATGGAGACGGCCCCGGTACCGTGGCTCGTCGCCGACGAGGGCAGAGTCGTCGGCTTCGCGAGCGCGGGGCCCTTCCGCTCGCGCCCGGCGTACGGCCGGACGGCCGAGGCGTCGATCTACGTGGCGGAGGAGGCTCGCCGGAAAGGCGTGGGTCGGGCCTTGGGGGAAGCCATCCTCGAAGAGCTCCGGAACGCCGGTTACCACAGCGCGATCGGGGTCGTCGCGCTCCCGAATCCGGACAGCGAGCGCCTGCTCGGGAAGCTCGGCTTCCGCTCCGTGGGAACGATCCGGGAGGCGGGGTTCAAGCTCGGTCGCTGGTGGGACGTCCAGCTCTGGCAACGCGTCCTGGAGTGACGCGAGAGGCTCAGGCCATTGCGAGCCGGAGTGCGAGCCCGCAGAGGGCTGCCACGGCCACGGTGGCGAGGATCCCCCATCGCCGGCGGAACAGGAGAAACGCCGCTCCGGCGGCGATCGCGACCGCGTAGGGATCCATCGTGGACCAGACCGGAACCTCGAGGTGGAGGCTCCAGCGGGACACCCATTCCGTGGCGCCGAAGAGGGTCCGGAGCGCGAACCAGACCGCGAGGTTCAGAATCACGCCCACGACTGCAGCGGTGATTCCGGAGAGTGCCGCGGTGAGCCCCTTCCGGCCGCGCAAATGCTCGATGTACGGCGCGCCGACGAAGATCCACAGGAAGCACGGCGCGAACGTCACCCACGTCGTCACGACGGACCCAACCACGCCCGCAACGATCGGATCCAGGGCGCCGGGACTCCGGTAGGCCCCCAGGAACCCGACGAACTGGACGACCATGATCAGGGGGCCGGGCGTCGTCTCGGCCAGCCCCAGGCCATCCAGCATCTCTCCCGGGGAGAGCCAGCCGAAGTCCTCGACCGCGCGCTGGGCGATGTAGGCGAGGACCGCATAGGCGCCGCCGAAGGTCAGAACGGCCGCCTTCGAGAAGAACAGCGCCTCTGAGACGAAGACGCTCCCCCCTCCAGCGACCAGCGCGAGCAGTCCCACCGGAGCCCACCAGATACCGAGCCAGAGGAGCGCGGTCGCGATCGTGCGGGAGGCCGGCGGAGGCGGGACCGCTTCCCGCTGTGGAGGATCTCCCGCGCCCGGCAGGGAGCGCGAGATCAGAGACTCGACCCCGGCCCGTGCTCCGAGCCATCCGACGAGCGCAGCGGCTCCGACGATCGCCGGGAATGGGACGTCGAAGGCGAACATCGCGAGGAATGCGAGGGCGGCGACAGCCACGAGGAGGGTCGAATCGAGAGCGCGGCGGCCAATCCGGACCAGCGCGTGAACGACGATCGCCAGGACGGCGGGCTTGATTCCGTAGAAGATCGCGTCCACGACCGGAACGTCCCCCCACGCGACGTAGAGGATCGAGAGAGCCAGGATCGAAAGGAACCCGGGCAGGATGAACAGCCCTCCCGCCACCAGGCCGCCGCGCCAGCGGTGCATGAGCCAGCCGACGTACGTCGCGAGCTGCTGCGCCTCGGGCCCGGGAAGGAGCATGCAGTAGTTCAGCGCGTGAAGGAAGTGGCGCTCCGAGATCCAGCGCCGCTCGTCGACGAGCAGCCGCTGCATGACCGCGATCTGTCCCGCGGGCCCGCCGAAAGAGAGCGCCGCGACCCGTAGCCAGACCGGGATCGCCTCCCGCAGGGAGGTCGCCTGACGCACGCGCTCCGGGGAGTCGGTCATCGGAGGGGGAGGAGGAGGGTCGGGAGTCGTGACGCGTCCGAAGGGCGCTGAAAAGGGGAGGCCATGCGCCAGTAGGATAGCGTATCATGAAGGCATCGAGGAACCCGAGGAGAGGGGGAAGATCATGGAACCATCGCCCGCCGTGCACGGCATCCATCACGTCACCGCCATCGCAGGTCATCCGCAGGAGAACCTGGACTTCTACGCCGGGGTGCTCGGATTGCGGCTCGTCAAGCGGAGTGTGAATCAGGACGATCCCGGCACCTATCACCTGTTCTACGCCGACGCCGCCGGCACGCCCGGCACGGACGTCACATTCTTCCCGTGGATGCGGATGGCTCCCTCGCGCCCGGGTGCGGGGCTGGTCGGGGAGATCGCGCTCGCCGTTCCCTCCGAGCACCTCGGGTGGTGGAGCGAAAGGCTGCGGGAGCTGGGAGTCGAGACTCTCGACGAGGAGTCCCGCTTCGGCGAACCGGCGCTCCCGTTCCGCGACCCGCACGGCCTGCCGCTCGCGCTCGTCGGGATCGAGGGCGAGCGCGAGTTCGCCGCCTGGGAGGGGAGCCAGGTTCCGCCCGAGCGCCAGATCCGAGGAGTGCACGCGGTCCGGATCCGGGTGCGGGCATCGGGTCCGACGGAGCGGTTGCTCGCGGACCAGCTCGGCTTCTCTCTCGCCGCCGAGGACCGCGGGTGGCGGCGTTGGGCGGCGGGCGAAGGATCGGGCGCGTTCGCGGACCTCTTCGAGGAGCCGGGCGCTCACGTCGGACGGTGGGGTACCGGCGCGGTGCATCACGTCGCCTGGCGGGTCCACGACGACGCCGAGGAGCTCCTCGTCCGCGCGGCGGTCGAGGCCGCGGGACTGTCGCCGACGCCGGTCATCGACCGCTTCTGGTTCCGCTCCGTCTACTTCAAGGAGCCCGGCGGCACCCTGTTCGAGCTCGCCACCGACGGCCCCGGGTTCGATCGCGACGAGGACCCCGAGAGCCTCGGCGAGACGCTCGTCCTGCCGCCCTGGCTCGAGCCGCACCGCCGCGAGATCGAGGCGGTCTTGCCGCCGCTGGAGGTGCCCGCGGCCACGTGACCGGGCGTGGGGCCTCGGCGTCCGGGCCCCCGGTCTGGACGCTGCGCGCGGCGGGGCGCGAGGACTTCGGCTGGGTCGTCGAGCGCCACCGGGACCTGTATCGGCGAGAGCACGATTGGGACGACCGGTTCGTCGCGCTCGTGGCCGGCGTCCTGGACGGCTTCGAACGCGCATGGGATCCTGCGCGTGAGCGAGGCTGGATCGCGGAGCTCCAGGGCCGTCCCGTAGGCTCGGTGTTCCTCGCCCGTCATCCTGAGCGCGACGGAGTGGCGAAGCTGAGACTCCTCCTGGTCGAGCCCGAGGCTCGCGGCCTGGGGATCGGCAGGCGGCTCGTGGCCGAGTGCACCACGTTCGCCCGCGAGGCCGGTTACCGCGCGATCACGCTCTGGACCAGCAGCGTGCTGGACTCCGCGCGACGACTCTATGAAGCCGAAGGGTACCGTCTGGTCCGGGAGGAGCCGGAGGAGCTGTTCCACGAAGGCGAGCTGGGCCAGGAGTGGGAGCTCGTGCTGTGAGCGGTCAGACTGTCGGAGCCGGCCGCGGGCGGTCCGGCAGGAGGAACACGCGCTTGGCGAGGGGGGAGTCGAGCGTCGTGCGCTCGTACAGCGCGTCGAGAGCGCGGCCCGAGAGGATGTCGGCGGAAGCGGCCTCGAACTCCTCCCAGGACGCGGCCGGGCCGAGCCGCTCCACCTGTTCCCGGATCAGGCTGAACCAGGCCCACGTCAGAGTCTCGTGGTAGAGGTCCGTCTTCCCCAGAGCGACCGCCAGCTCCCGGATGCCGCGCGCCAGCTCCGCGAGGCCCTCCGGTCCGGACCTTGTGCGCGCGTAGTGCCAGGCGATCATCACGTGCTCGCGGTGATTGAGCGATCCGCGCAGTGTTCTGCGCTCCTCGAACGCGTTGACGATGTCTGAGACGCTGAAGGAATCAGCGGGCATGGAGGGAAGATAACGGTGAGCCGGGCGTCGACCCTCTGGACGGCCGCCCGTGCGCTCTTCTACGCGACCGCGTTCTCGGCTCTCTGGGGGTGGCTCGCCTACGAAGCGCATCTCAACGACGCTCGATTCGCGGTTCAGCTTCCCGGCTGGATCGCGCCGATCGGGGTTGCGCTCATGCCGATCGGCGCGGCGATCGTCGTCGCCTGTCTCGTGACGTTCGTCGTCCGCGGAAGAGGGACGCCGGCGCCGTTCGACGCGCCGCGCGAGTTCGTCGCGAGCGGCCCCTATCGTTGGGTGCGAAACCCCATGTATCTCGGCGCGTTCCTCGTTCTCGCCGGGTACGCGCTCTGCGCGGGCTCGTTCGCGGCGCTGCTGGTCGCGTTCGGACTGCTGGGGGTCACGCACCTGTTCGCGGTTCTTCACGAGGAGCCCGCGCTCGAGCGGCGGTTCGGAGACAGCTACCGCGACTACCGCTTGCGGACGCGGCGCTGGATCCCCGGGCCGCCGCGGGAGGCCGGCACCGATCGCCGATGATGGAGCGCCCGCCCTTGTGGCGCTGTCCCGAGTGTGGGCGGTCGTTCGCGAACCCTAACCAGTCCCACGCCTGCGGCCGTCACGATCTCGAGGCCCACTTCGCCCGCCGCCCTTCGGAGGTGCGGGCGCTCTTCGACGCGTTCCTGGCTGCGCTCGAGGAGATCGGCCCGGTCGAGGTCCTTCCCCAGAAGACCCGTATCGCATTCCACGTTAGGATGTCGTTCGCGCAAGTGACGCCGCGGAAGAACGGGCTGGAGGGCCATTTCGTGCTGGCGCGGAGAATCGAGGACCCGCGTTTCTTCGAGGTGACGACCTTCTCGCCGCGGAACCATCTGCATCGGTTCCGAATTCGCCGTCCGGAAGAGATCGATGCTGCGATGAAGGCATGGATGCGAGAGGCGTATGCGGTCGGGGAGCAGCGCCATCTGGATTGACCGCGGGAGCGCGGCGCGCACAGCATGGACTTCGTGGGATCGAGCGGACCGCCTGTGATCGTACTCGGCGTTTGGCGGAGCGGGACAGCGCTCCTCAAGGAGATCCTCGACCACCATTCCCAGATCGCCATCCCCGGGGAATCGTATTTCCTGCCCGCGCTCTGGGTGCGTTACCGCGCCAAGCCGGACATCGGAAGCCTTCTGGAAGACATCGACTGCGTTCCGCAGGTGCGCGAGTGGGGCGTGAGATCTCGCGATCTCCGGGCGTGCCTGCCCGATCGGCCCATGTTCCCCGACGTCGTCCGGGCCCTATACGAGCGGTACGCCCACAGTCGCGGCAAGCCGCGGTTCGGCGATAGGACGCCGCACTACATGCGGCATCTGGACCTGCTCGAGCACGCCTTCTCGCGTCCGCGGTATGTTCACATCGTGCGGGACGGACGCGACGCCGCCCTCTCTTTCGCAGCGATGCGCGCAAATCCCCGACCCCCGTGGATCTGGCCGCGCGGGATTGCCGACTACGCGTGCCGCTGGCGCCACGAAGTCGAAGCCGCCCGCGAACTGGGAGCGAGTGTGGGGCCGCAACGATACTTTGAGCTGCGGTACGAGGACCTGATCGCGCGCCCCGAGGCGGTCGTGCGCGACGTTTGCGCCTTCCTGGACCTGATGTTCGAAGCCGCGATGCTGGACTATTACCGCGACCGTGACCTCGCGATCGATCCGAACCATGCACGACTGGCCGAGCCCGTTTCCCCAGCCCTCAGGAACTGGCGCAAGCAGATGTCGCCTTCCGACGCGCGGCGCTTCGAGACGATCGCTGGACCACTGCTCGGGGATCTCGGTTACGAGCGCACAACCCTTCCGTCGAAGAGGGACCGGGTCCGAAGCCTCTTCGATCGCGTGGTCTCCCGAGGCCGCATCGCCACCGGTCTTCCCGTCCCGCTCTTTCGCCGCTCCTTCCTCTGGCCGATCAGGCAGAAGCGTCAGCTCCGCCGGGCGGGATACCATGTGTGAGGAAGCACCGAAGAGAGAGCTTCAGCCCCGTTCGTACGACGGCTGGTAGAGCTCGATCGTGAAGTTCCCTGGCGCGCGGAAGGTCGTGCGGATCCCGTAGCCGACTTCCTCGGGCTGGTCGACGAACTCCACGCCCTTCGACTGCAGCTCGTCCATCGTCGTCGCGAGGTCGTCGCAGTAGAACGAGATGTGAGGTGTCCCGGAGGGCATCCTCCGGCCGTCCACTGAGGGGTCCGCCTCCAGCGGGTGGCAACCCATCTCGGCCTCGGGCAGGTCGAAGATCAGCCAACCTCCGCCCACGTCGGTGGCCGGGAATCCGACCACGTCGCGCAGGAACGCGCGTAGCGCCTCGGGTTCCGACGTATAGAACATCGTATGCACTCCACGAATCATGCGCCCTCCTCTACGGCCAGATCGCTGGCCGTGTCGGTTCCCGCCGCCAGCACCACCGCCGAGACGGCGAAGGCGAGGCCAAGAAGGAACAGGATCGGGTCGAAAACGCGGTCCAGCACCGTGAACGGCCCGCTCAGAGCGATCGCGAACAGGACGATGGCGCCGAGCGCGTCGAGGCCGGCCATCGCCCACCGCTCGGCCGATCGGGTTTCCCCGCGCTCCATCTCCCACAGCAGGAGCGCGACCGTCGGCAGGAGCCAGAGGTCGATCCACGGGACGAACGTGTGGTAGGCCGGGTGCAGAAGGGTCGTGAGCCACAGCCGGCCGTCGGAGTGCGCCAGATACGGGAACAGGACGGGCGCAAAGTGTAGCGCCAACAGCGCGTACAGGCAGAGGCCGAGACGGAGGCCGACCCCGACCCGCGACGTCGGCCGAGGCGCGGGGAGCGGCGGCAGCTCGCGCGGGTCCCAGCGGACCGGGAAAGCCGAGGGTGCGCCCATCGCCCAGCGCTGAATGACCGCGAACACGAGGACCACCATTCCGAAGTTCGCGATCGCGCCGAAGACGATCTCCATCCACGTGGTCGAGCCGGTGAACGCGAACCGGAACGGCAACAGGTACGTGACAGTGTAGAAGCCCCTCAGCCACAGCGCGGTGAACGCGAGGTGGACGAGGAGCACTCCGGCCGCGCACTTCCAGAAGAACGGCAGAATGCGCGGCCCGATGAGTACGGTCTGGTCGGGAGCCAGTCCATAGGCGAGCTCGGCGGGATCCCCCATCGCCGACAGTCGCTCCAGCGTGATCTTCTCGGCGGTTCGATCGCTGCCGTCCAACCGCGCCTCGACCTCGGTCGTCAGGCGCGCCCGCAGGTCCTCCGCCACCTCCTCGCGCCGATCGCGCGGGAGCCGGCGCACGACGTCGTGCACGTAGCGCTCGATCCACTCTCTCCAGTCGACGATCATCGCTCCCTCTGGCGTAGGCCGTCCCCGAAAACTACCTATGGGCCGGTCCCGGACAACATCGCCCCCCATCCGCATGGAGCCGGTCCATGATCCAGGTCGACGAGCTTCGCAAGGAGTATGACGGAGTCGTCGCCGTGGACGACGTCTCGTTCGAAGCCCGCCCGGGAGAGATCTTCGGCCTCCTGGGGCCGAACGGCGCGGGGAAATCGACCACGATCGGCTGCATCTCGGGACTCCTGACCCCAACTGCGGGGTCCGTCCGGATCCAGCAGTACGACGTGGCCCGCGAGCCGGTCGCGGCCAAGTCCCGGATGGGCATCGTGCCACAGGAGGTCGCGCTCTACGAGGATCTCCCGGCGGAGGAGAATCTGCGGTTCTGGGCCGAGGCATACGGCCTCCGGGGCGAGCGGGCCGCCGAGCGGGTCCGCGCCGTCCTCGACACCGTGGGACTGGCGGACCGCGGCAACGACCGGGTCGAGACGTTCAGCGGAGGCATGAAGCGCCGGTTGAACTTCGGCTGCGGAATCGTCCACGAGCCCGAGGTGCTGCTGCTGGACGAGCCGACGGTGGGGGTGGATCCGCAAAGCCGCGTGCGACTCCTCGACCTGGTGCGCGAGCAGGCGGGCGCCGGGGTCTGCGTCCTCTACACGACTCACTACATGGAGGAAGCCGAGGCCCTGTGCGACCGACTCGCGATCCTCGACCACGGGAAGATCATCGCCGCCGGGACGCTCGAGGAGCTCCGCGGAAAGGAGGGTGAGCGCGATCTCGTCCGACTCTCGGGGAGCTTCGACCCCGAGGCGGTGGGTCGCGCGGTGAGCGACGTCGAGGGGGTCGAGATCGTCGCCGCCGGTCCGGAGCAGGTCGCGCTCGCGGTGGCCGCCGCATCGCGCCGGCTCCCTGAGATCCTGACGCTCGTGTCCGGGACGGGGGCGGCGGTTCGCGAGACGACGGTCACGCGCCCGAGCCTCGAGAGCCTGTTCATTCGTCTGACCGGCAAGGAGCTCCGGGAGTAGGCGTGCGCTTCCTCCTCGCGACCGCCCGGAAGGACCTGCTCCGGCTGCGAAGCGACTGGCCCGCGCTCCTCCTGTGGATCGGGATCCCGCTCCTCGTCGGCGGGCTCCTGGTCCTCGTCTTCGGCGGCGACTCGAACCCGCGCGCGCGACTCCTGGTCGACGACCGCGACAGCTCGCTGGCGGGCCGCCTCCTGACCGGTGGCTTCTCCCAGGGCCCGCTGGCCGAGATCGTCGATGTCGAGGGGGTGGCGACCGACGAGGGTCTCCGGCGCATTGAGGACGGGGACGCCTCCGCGCTGCTCGTGATCCCGGAGGGATTCGGCGCGGCGCTCCTGGACGGTCGACCGGCCTCGCTCGAGCTCGTAAAGAACCCGGCCCAGACGATCCTGCCCGCGATCCTCGAGGCCACGCTCGACATCGAGCTCGAGGCGGCCGAGGTCCTGCGGCGCCTGTTCGATGAGCCGATCGCGCGCATCGCGGCGGACGAGGACCGCGAAGGGTTCCCGCCCGATTCCCTGGTCGCGTCGGTGGCCGCGGAGTTCAATCGCGCGGGGGAAGGCGCGCGCGGATGGCTCCTGCCGCCGGCGATCGAGCTGGCGACGGTCGAGCCTCCAGCGGAGCAGGCGTTCGACTTCGGGCGCGCGTTCTTCCCGGGCATGCTGATCCTCGCACTCCTCTTCATGGCCACCGGCCTCTCGGCCGACGTGTGGAGCGAGCGCCGACTCGGAACCCTCGAGCGCGCAATCGTCACGCCGGGCGGCGTCGGGACGTTCGTCGCCGGCAAGTGGCTCGCGGGAGCGGCCGCGCTCGCGCTGGTCGCGGCCATCGGACTCGTGGCCGGCCGGTGGGCGTTCGGGATCGAGATCGCCAACCCGGCGCTCGCGTTCGTCTGGCTGGCCCTCGTCGGCGTCGCGCTCCTCGCCGCGTTCACGCTCGTCCAAGTCCTGGCGAAGAGCGAGCGCGCAGCGAGCGTCCTCGTCAATGCTGTCACCCTCCCGCTGGCGATGCTCGGCGGGAGCTTCTTCCCGTTCGAGGCGATGCCGTCGTGGATGGTCGCGCTCGGGAAGGCGACCCCCAACGGGTGGGCGCTCCTGCGGCTGCGCGCGATCGTCGACGGTGACCCCGAGCCGCGACTGCTTGCGGTCTCGGCGATCGGGGTGATCGCTCTCCTCGTCGGCGGCGGCTGGCTCGTTACCCGTCGCATCCGGAGCTGGACATCGTGAGCGCGCTCGGCGCCGCCCTGTTCGTTGCCCGCAAGGACCTGTGGTACATGCTCCGGCAGAAGGAGACGCTGCTGTGGACCTTCGGGATGCCTCCCGTCTTCTTCTTCTTCATCGGAACGATTACCGGCGGGTTCGCGGACGGAGACGAAAAGCCGGCGCTGGACCTCGTCGCCCCGGCCCCCGCGGGCTGGTTCGCCGACGCCCTGGAGAAGCGCCTTGCCGACGAGGGGTTCGACGTCCGGCGGACGGACGCCCCTCCGCCCGATTCGCTGGCCGCTTCCAGGCGGCTCGTCCTGCCGGCAGCGTTCACCGATTCGCTTGTCGCGGCGAGTCGGGTTTCGGCGCGGTTCGAGCACGGGGGGGAGCTGGATCCGGCCGGCCGCTGGGATCAGATCCGCGTGGCGCGGGCGGTGTACGGCCTGCTGGCCGACGCGGCCCTGGTCGAGAGCGGTGGGGACACGGTGAGCGCCTCCGCTCTCGAACGCGAACGCGCGCGCCCGCGGATGTTCACGCTGGACGTGCGCGCGGCGGGTAGCGCGCTGGAGGCTCCGTCAGGGTTCCAGCAGGCCGTGCCGGGCACGATGGTGATGTTCACGCTCCTCGTTCTCCTCACCTCGGGCGCCGTCGCGCTCGTGATCGAACGCCGCGAGGGGCTGCTCCGGCGCGTGGCGTCGACGCCGTTGCCGCGAGCGGGGGTCGTGGCGGGGAAATGGGGCTCACGGATGGCGCTCGGGCTGGTTCAGATCGCGTTCGCGATCGCGGTCGGGACCGCCTTCTTCTCGGTCGACTGGGGCCCGGACCTCTGGATGGTGGGGCTCGTCCTTGTGGGATGGGCCTCCCTCTGCGCCGGCCTTGCGATCCTGTCGGGAAACCTCGCCCGCACCGAGGGGCAGGCGGTGGGGCTCGGCGTGTTCGCCGCCAACCTCCTGGCAGCGCTCGGCGGGTGCTGGTGGCCGATCGAGGTCACGCCGGGCTGGGCGCAGCGCCTTGCGCTCGGGCTCCCTACCGGATGGACGATGGACGCGCTCCACCGCCTCATGAGCTTTCAGGCCGGGGCGTCCGCCGCGCTGCCGCACCTAGTGGCGCTCTCCGTCGCCGCACTCATCGTCGGCTGGATCGCGACGCGGACGTTCCGCTACGCCTGAACGTAATTCTTGATCGACGGTCCGCTTACGCGATAGTATGAGCCACTCCGAACGTGGTTGACCCTCTCCGGGAGGCGGCGTGGAACGGATTCACTGGGTACGCGTGATCCTCGGCGGGATCGCGGCAGCCGTGGTGCTCGGGATCGGGGAATATGTCCTGCACGAATACGTGCTCGGCGCGCGCATGGAGGAGGCCATGATCGAGATGGAGATGGAGAATCCGACCGGGGCCGACATGGCGATCTTCTCCGCGATTACGCTCGTTACCGGGATGCTCCTGGTCTGGCTCTATGCGGCCATCCGGCCTCGTTTCGGACCGGGCCCGCGCACGGCGATCATCGCGGGACTGTTCCTGTGGGTCCCTCTCAACGTGTTCTGGTACGGGTACAATCTCGCGTGGGAGACCTTCCCTCAGGACGTCATCACGATGTCCACCGTCTGGGGGTTCTTGGCGCTCCCGATCGCGACGCTGGTGGGGGCATGGCTCTACCGCGAGTAGCGGCTCGCGCGGTGCGTCTGGCGCTCGCGGCGGCAACGCTCGGTACCGCGCTCGCGTGCAGCACGAGTGACCCCGACACCGCGCCCGCCGACGGAGGCCGGATCGGGCGCACCACGGCCGACGTCGACAGCGCGCTCGATCCGGCGCGCGCACGCATCCGCGCGATCGACTCCCTGGGAGAGGGGATCGAGTGAGGACTCGGGGGAGAACGGCCCGCTAGAGGGCGGGCCGGAAGCGCTCCCCGCGCGGCCGCGCCCAGGCGGGCGGCTCGGTCGCGAGCCAGGCGCCTCCGACCGCGGCGCCGACGCCCAGCAGCAGCGTGAACCCGGCCCACAAGCCGGCGTCGATCGCCCCCTCCGCGCGCGCTGCCAGCCGGCGCATCGCCTCTGCGCGAAGCTCTTCGAGATCCTCGTCCTCCACCTCGCCCGCGGGGGGAAGGGTCGAACCCGCCTCGATCTCTCCCAGGACCCCGTAGACGCTCTCCGTCGCCACCGCGAGCGGGCCGCCGAGGAGCGTGCTGATCGCCGTCGTCAGAAGCCAGAACGAGGCCAGCGTCACGATCGCCCACACGAGGACGCCGAGGAGCACCCCGCGGGGCGCGAACGGCCCGCCCGCCACGCGGCCCGCCGTCCAGCCGCCGAGGAACAGCGACAGGAGAGCGCTGACCGTCCACCAGACGCCGATCGCCCCGGTGATCGTCCCCGACTCGACGTCCGGGTCCGACACCACGTCCACGGCACCTAGGCCGAGTCCCAGGGCGAGGATCGCCAACACCAGATGCAGGGTGAGAGCCACCAGGGCCCCGGCAAAGACCGCGCTCCAGGAGATCCCGCCGGGAAACACCACGTCCCTTTCGATCATCGCTTCCTCCCTGTGCAAGTTCCTCCCATTCCTCCATCTTGACGCGTCGCGCGGACTCGCGCCAGCAAGTCGATCACTCACCGCGAGGTGCGATGGGAGCGGTCCGATTCCGGCTGTCGGCCTTGATGCTCCTGCGTACTTCGTGCGGGACGGGTGGTTCGTGATCCTCAGCACATCCCTCGACGCTCCGCCACATGCCCACGCCGGGAGCCTGTATCATGGGATGACGGGGCCCCGATGACCCAGCGAACCTATCGCCTGGCGGCTGTCTGCTTCGCGGACATCGCGGGCTACACCGAGCTCTCCGCGAGGAACGAGGGCGAAGCAGTGGCGGTGGTCGAGCTGCTCCAGGAGGTGGCGCTCCGGGCCGTCGGAGAGCGCGGAGGCCGCGTCGTCAAGTTCATCGGCGATGCCGTCCTGGCCGAGTTCACGAGCACGGACGATGCCGTGCGGTCGGCGATCGAGATGCGGGACCGTTTCGCGGCGGAGGCTCGCACGCGTGGGTTTGGGACCCGCGACGTTCGCGTCGGCGTGCATCTCGGCGACATCGTGACGGCGGCGGACGGGGACGTCTACGGCGACGGCATCAACGTCGCCGCGCGCATCCAGGGGGCGGCCGAGCCCGGACACGTGTGGGTGAGCGAGGACGTGTGGCGCCAGCTGCGACAGCGTCCGGAGTTCCAGTTCGAGTCGCGAGGCGAGCACGCGCTCAAGGGCGTAGCCACGCCGGTAGGATTGTATGGCGTGCGATTGGAGCCGTCCGCCCGCGCCGCCGTACCTCCTCGTCCCGCGGCGAAGGCGGAAGCAAAGACCGCTCCCCACAAGCAGTCGGTGGCGGTCCTTCCGTTTGCGAACATGAGCGCGAACGCCGAGAACGAGTACTTCTCGGACGGCGTCACCGAGGAGATCCTTACCCTGCTCGCCCGCATCGAAGGCCTCAAGGTGATCAGCCGGACCTCGATCATGCGCTACAAGGGAGCCGACAAGCCGATGCGCCAGATCGCCGAAGAGCTGGGCGTCGCCTCCATCGTGGAAGGGAGCGTCCGGCAGGCGGGGCAGCGCGTGCGGATCACGGCCCAGCTGATCGACGCCGCTACCGATGAGCATCTGTGGGCCGATCGGTACGACCGCGACCTCGAGGACATCTTCGCCATCCAGACCGACGTCGCCGAGCGGATCGTCGAGGCGCTGCGCGTGCGGCTGACTCCGAAAGAGCAGGCGCGGCTCGTCGAGCGCCCGACGGAGAACGTGGAGGCCTACCAGTCGTACCTGAAGGGCCGTCACTTCCTGAGTCGGCGGACGGAGGCGACGCTCCGGCAGGCGATCGAGTGGTTCCGGAAGGCGGTGGCGGCGGACCCCGGGTTCGCGCAGGCCTGGGCCGGGCTGGCGGACACCTTCGCGGTGCTGCCGAGTTACAGCCCGATGCCGGTGCCGGAGGCGTGCGCCGAAGGGCGCTCGGCCGCTGAGCGCGCTCTGGCGCTCGACCCCGCGCTGGGTGAGGTGCACGCGGCTCTCGGTTTCTTGGCCCAGAATGAGTCGAACTGGGAGGAGGCGGAGCGTGAATTCCGCTGCGCGCTCGAGCTAGCGCCCGGATACGCCACCGCGTACCACTGGTACGGGAACTTCCTGTCCTCGCGCGGCCGGACGGAGGAGGCGCTGGCGGCGCTCCGTCGTGCGCTCGAGCTCGATCCGGTGTCGCTGCCGGTTCACATGGCCGTGGGGGTCGCCCTCCATTTCGACCGTCGGTTCGACGAGGCGATCGACGTGTGCCGCAAGGCGATCGAGATGGATCCGGGCTACACCAACGCCCACCAGAACCTCGCCAACTCGTATCTCTGTCAGGGGCGCTACGAGGAGGCCCTGACCGAGTGGGAGATCATCTCTGAACTGAATCCCGCGAGATTTCCGCCCGAGCTGTTGTCGGAGATCCGGGCAGGCCATGCGTCGGACGGGGAGCGCGGGTTCTGGGAGG
The DNA here is from genome assembly GCA_025931135.1 of Gemmatimonadota bacterium. GTDB lineage: Bacteria > Gemmatimonadota > Gemmatimonadetes > JACCXV01 > JAHWKZ01 > JAICNR01. The sequence goes on from JAICNR010000004.1 coordinate 35,766, forward strand.
CGGTTCTCGAGGGGTTGCGGTCGCGGCCCAAGGCGCTGGGCCGGGCCTACGACATGCCCCAGGCCTGCGCCCAGCTCGGAAGGATCGACGAGGCGTTCGCCTTGATCGACGTGCTCCTGGTCGAGCGAAGCGCGATCGCGATTCAGGTTCCGCGCGATCCGCTGTTCGATCCGATCCGCACCGATCCCCGCTACGAGAAGGTCCTGGAGCGGCTGGGGCTCGGGGCTGACGGATCGCGCGGCATCAGCCGCCGCTGACCGCCTGGACGATCGTCAGGCGATCGCCCGCGGACAGCGGGAGCTCTGGCCGCGGAGCCCGAGGTACGAGCCGGTCGTTGTGAAGGACGAGGACATGCGGTCGCAGCTCACCCGCTTCCGTGAACACGTGGGTCGCGAGCACGGGCCACCGGTTCCGGATCGCGGCGAACGCGGTCCCCAGGCGGTCCGCCTCGATCTCGACGGCGGAGCGGCCGTCCGTGCAGTCGCGAAGCATGCGGGGCAGCTCCAGCGTCACTCGACCCATCGGTCCCCTCATGCATACGCCGCGGCGCGGACGCAGAGGACGCGGGGAAGACGCGCCGGGAGTCGTCGCCAATCGTCGCCCGCGTCCGCGGACGCGAACACGTCGCCGCCCGTCGTGCCGAAGTAGACTCCGGTCGGCGCGCGCCCGTCGAGCGCCATCGCGTCGCGGAGGACGCCGGTGAAAACCGGCTCCTCGGCGCCGACGGCATCCCGCCGCTGCCACGACTCGCCTGCGTCCTTCGATCGCCAGACCGCCGGACGCCCGCCGTCGAAGACCCGGTTCTCGTCGGAGACGAGCGGGGCGACGAACAGCTCGCCTTCCGGCGACAGGACCATGGGGAAGCCGAAGCGGTGCGGGAGCTCGCGGTCGATCGCCGTCCATGTGCGTCCGGCGTCGTCGCTCCGGAAGACGCCGCTCGACCGCTTGCCGTCGGGAGTCATCGTGTGGGCGTGGAACTGCATGAATAGGCGGTCCCTGCGCGTCTCGTCGAGGACGATCTTATGGATGCAGAACATGGCGTCCTCGTCGGGCGACCCGGTCATCGTCATCGGGGGGAGCCCCTCGTTCCACGCCTCCCACGTCTCGCCGCCGTCCGTGGTGCCGAAGACCCCGACCGCGCTGATCGCGACCCACATCCGACGCGGGTCGTGGGGATCGACGAGGATGGAATGGAGGCAGAGTCCGCCGTTCCCGGGATGCCAATGGGGGCGGGAAGGGTGTCGCGTGAGCGCGTCGATCTCCCGCCACGAAGCGCCGTCGTCGTCGCTCGCGTAGAGCGCGGCGTCGGCCACGCCGGCGTAGAGTTGTCCGCGTCCGGTTCCGCGCGCGAGCTGCCAGATTCGAGTCAGCGGATGCTCGGCGGGTTCGTCGGGGGGGCGCAACGGCGTCTGAGTCCACGTCGCGCCCGCGTCGCGGGTCTCGCGGATCGTGGCGCCAAACGCCTCGTGCGAGGTGCCGACGTGGAGTCGATCCGGATCCGCGGGATCGGGGAGGATCGCGTCGACTCGCCACTCCGGCAGAAGTGGCTCTCCGATCCGCCACGACCGGCGCCCGTCGTCGGACTGAAACCGATACGCGCCCTTCACCGTACCCACCCACAAGACCACTGGCTCGGCCATCGTGACTCCTCCTCGGGTTCAGAGAATCCACCGCGGAGCGTACCGGACCCGCCGGACGACCGTCAAGCGATGCGGCTTTGCAACCCTCCGACCGCCGGGACGATCCCAGAGGTAGAACGCCGGCCACATCGCCGAACCCGGATCGCTGGAGGCAGCTCGATGGCTCGCTGGACGCTCGCACTCGCCGCGCTCCTGCTCCTGGCGGGCTCCCTACGGGCCCAGACCGCGGAGCGGGCCCCGCCCGCCTCTGCGAATGGAGCCGGCGAGGTCCTTGCCCAGGCCACTCCGGCCGCCGGGACGGCCGACCACGAACGCCTCGCGCCGGTCGCGCAGGCGATCCGGCTGACCGGGCCGATCGACGTGGACGGCGAGCTGGACGAGCCGATCTGGCAGAGCGCGCCGGCCGTCACCCGGTTCTTCCAGCGCGAGCCGAACCAGGGCTCTCCGGCGACCCAGCCGACCGAGGTACGGTTCCTGTACGACGACGAGACCCTGTACATCGGCGCCCGGATGTTCGATTCCCTCGGGGCGGACGGCGTCGTCGGACGGCTCGCGCGGCGGGACTCCGACCCCCCGGGGGACCGCCTCACGATCACGTTCGACACGTTCCTGGACCATCTCGGCCAGACCCAGTTCACCGTGAACCCGACCGAGACGCGGGTCGACGCGTACGGGCCCGGCGGGTCGAACCTGGACTTCTCGTGGAACCCGGTGTGGAACGCCGAGGCGGAGATCGATTCGCTCGGATGGACCGCGGAGCTGGCGATCCCGTTCGCCCAGCTGCGGTTCCCGCGCGGCGCGGAGCAGACGTGGGGGCTCCAGATCGAGCGCGAGGTGAGCCGCCTGAACGAGTTCCAGGTGTTCTCGTTCTGGACCCTCGACCAGCAGGGCGGGCCGTCCCGGTACGGCCATCTGACGGGTCTGGAGATCCCCAACGCGAGCCCCAACCGCCTCGAGCTGCTCCCATACGTTGTCGCGCAGCTCGAGACGAAGGCGGAGGTCGACGCGTTCGACCCGTTCGCGCAGGACCGCGAGCAGGACTACCGCGTGGGCGCGGACCTGAAGTACCTGCTGACGTCGAACCTGACGGTGTCCGCGACCGTGAACCCGGATTTCGGCCAGGCCGAGGTCGACCCCGCGGTCGTGAACCTCACCGCATTCGAGACGTTCTTTCCCGAGAAGCGCGAGTTCTTCATCGAGGGGAGCGGGCTGTTCAGCTACGGCGGATTGTGGTGCTTCACGTGCAGCAACATCTCGTCGATGGATCTCCTGTTCACGCGCCGGATCGGCCGCACGCCGCAAGGCGGGAATCTGGCGTTCCAGGGGGCGGACTATGCGGACGTTCCGGACGCGACGACGATCCTCGGGGCCGCGAAGCTGACCGGGCGAACGCGGAGCGGAACGTCGCTCGGGATCCTGGGCGCGGTGACGGAGCGCGAGCTGGCGGCGACCGAGACCCTCGAGGGTGAGCGGTCGGAGGCGGAGGTCGAGCCCCTGACGGGATACCTCGCCGCGCGCGCGCAGCACGACCTGCGGAACGGGGACCTGCAGATCGGCGGCATCGTGACGTCCGTGACGCGGAGCTTCGACGATCCCGACCTCGAGGACCTGATTCCGAGCCATGCCGAGGCGTTCGGCGCCGACGCGGAGCTGTGGTGGGCCGACCACACCTATCACTACCTGGGGAACGCGGCGATCTCCAACGTCGCCGGCGATCCCGACGCGATGCGGCGCATCCAGGAATCCAGCGCGCGGTACTTTCAGCGGCCGGATCGGGAGCACGGATCGAACGGGCTGTTCACCGACCGCTACGATCCCACGCTGGAGGCGATCCGCGGGTGGGCGATGTACCACCGGGTAGCCAAGGAGGCCGGCGCGTGGCGCTGGGAGAGCTCCCTGGCCGCGCGGAGCCCGGGATTCGAGATCAACGACCTGGGCTTCCAGACCCGCACGGACTGGCTGTGGCTGCACGGAAACATCCAGCGCCGGTGGACCGAGCCGACCAGCAAGTACCGGTACCTCCAGGTGAACGTCGGCGCCCAGAACCGCACCAACTGGGACGGTGACCTCGAGGAGCGGCAGCTCCACTTCAGCGTCTATTCCGAGCTGCCCAACTATTGGGAGATCAGTCAGTTCAACCTCATCCGCCCGTCGGCATTCGACCCCCGCGCCACTCGCGGCGGACCTGTCGTCAAGTCGCCGGGGCACGGTTTCCACAGCCTGTACATGGCCACGGACTCGCGAAAGCGGTTCGTGGCGTCGATCGAGCCGACCTACACGTGGATCGAGGAAGGATACCGGGAGTACGCGCTCTTCTTGAACTTCACGTTCAAGCCGGCCTCGAACATTTCATTGTCGCTCGGGCCGTACTTCGAGCACGGCGAATCTTCGGCCCAGTACGTGACGACGGTCACGGATGCGACCGCGGAGGTGTTCTACGGAAGCCGGTACGTGTTCTCCGATCTCGATCAGAACACGTTCTCGATGGACACGCGTCTAGATTGGACGTTCACGCCGACGATGTCGCTGGAGCTCTTCCTGCAGCCCTTCTTCTCGAGCAACGACTTCTCGCGCTTCAAGGAATTCTCCGAGCCGCGGACGCTGGACAAACTGGTCTATGGCGAGGACATGGGGACGATCGCTCTGAACGAGGGCGTCTATGCGGTCGATCCGGACGCCGCCGGCCCGGCCGCGACGTTCACGTTCGACGATCCCAATTTCAGCTTCGCATCGTTGCGCGGAAACCTCGTCTATCGGTGGGAGTACGTCCCGGGGTCGACCCTGTTCGTCGTCTGGACGCAGGACCGCAACAACGAGCTCGCCGAAGGTGATTTCGATCTGGGACGCGACGTCGACGACCTGTTCGGTACCGGGTCCGACAACGTGTTTCTGGTCAAGCTCACGTACTGGCTGGGCATCTAGGGCGCGCGGGGCGCCCTTCGACTTTCTAGACGGCGAGGAGCGCAGAGGCGAGCGGCTCTCCGACCCGCAGCTCGCGACCCGGGATCACGCGCGGGTCGAGGAGGACGCGGCCGGCCTCGAACAGGACGACGACGCTCGACCCCAGGTGGAACGCCATCAGCTCGTCGCCGGCGTCCACCGCGAGCGGCGGATCGTAGCGGCGGGATCCCGCCGCCCGGCCGCGTCCCCGCGCCCCCGCGCGATTCGTGACCCCGCCGCGGGGGCCATTCCAGTCGGGATCGAATACCGACTCGATTCGCCCCACGTTCGTGGCACCGACGGCCACGAGCGCCGCATGACCGAACGCGGCGTCCAATTCGCACACGATCCGCTCGTTCCTCGCGAACAGCCGGGAAATGCTCGCGACGGCGGGTGCGTTGACCGGGAGGAGCGCGCCGGGGACGTGGCGCGCCGCCCGCAGACGCGCCCGGCAGGGTGCGTGGATCCGATGATAGTGCCGGGGTGCGAGATAGAGCGTGATGAACACCCCGCCCTCGAGCCGGGCGGCCAGCGCCTCGTCCGCGAGCAGCTCGTCAGCGCCGTAGTCGAGTCCTTTGGCCTGGATCAGCCGCCCGCTCCCGATCTCGCCGATCTCCCCCACGACGCAGTCGACCGGCGAGCCCGCGCCCGCGGGGTCGGCGCGCCACGGCCGCGCTCCCGCCCGTAGCCGGCGCACGAAGAACGCGTCGAGCGTGCGGTA
>JAICNR010000113.1 GCA_025931135.1 Gemmatimonadota bacterium
ACGCGCGTGGCGCGCACGGTGTCGACGAAGGTCGCGCGGCCGACCCCGTCGATCGCCACGTCGACTCCTCGCGTGCCGGTTCTCGCGAGGATCTCGTCCGCGAAGCCGACTTCGTCGTAGCGGATCACATGATCCGCACCGAGCTCCAGCAGGCGGGCCGCCTTCGCTTCGGTCGAGCAGGTGGCGAAGACGACCGCACCCGCGCGCTTGGCCATCTGAACGGCGAGGTGGCCGACGCCTCCCGCCCCCGCCTGGATCAGGACGGTGTCGCCTGGGCCCAGGGGCCGGATCTCGCTCGTCAGGTAGCGCGCGGTCATCCCCTGGAGGGGGAGCGCGGCGGCCTGGAGGTCGTCGAGCCCGGAGGGGACCGGGATCGCGCGCGCGGCCGGGATCACGACCGCTTCGGCGTAGGATCCTCTCGCGTCGAAGAACGCCACCCGCTCGCCTACTCGCGGCTCCGCCACGCCCGCCCCCGCCGCCTCGACGATCCCCGCTCCCTCCCGCCCCGCGATCGCCGGCAGTGGACCCGGATCGTACGAGCCCGCGCGCAGGTACGTGTCAATGAAGTTGACCCCGGCGTGCCGCACCCGAACGCGGATCTCGCCCGGCCCCGGCTCCGACAGCGGCAGCTCGTCGAGCGCCAGGACTTCGGGGCCGCCGGTATCGTGAAAGCGGACCGCGCGCATCGCTGCGACTTCTACCCCGGGCAGGCCCCAGGGTCAAGCCCGGGATCGAGCGCGGATCCGGGGAGATTTTCGGCCGGGTCGCTATTGCCACGGACGGCCCCGGTGGTAGATAATCTAGGACGGACCTACTGGGACCCCCTACCCAAGGAGAGGCAAGAATGGTGTTAGCGAAGTACACGCTGTTGGCGACAGGACTGGCCCTGGTGGTGGCCTGCGGGGGCATGAGCTCCACGGGCGACCCCGATCACTGGCACGCCAAGGTCTACCGCGGGACTGAGGGCAAGGTCGGCGACCAGAAGTCGATCGCCCACACGAGCGGGACGAAGCTCTCCGAGGAGCGGACCCGAGTCAGCATCAGTCTGCCCGGCCTCCTGCCGCGCGGCGAGTATGCCTGGGGCATTTACGAGGGCTCGTGCACGGGCACGATCATGGGTGCGGAATCCGCCTACCCGCTCTTGGTCCCCGACGAGAACTCGCGTGGCTCGTTCACCGCGATGGTCGACGCGAATTTCGTCCCGGGTGGCAACTACTACGTCTCGATCTTCCGAGGCAACCAGCGCACCGAGGTATTCGGCTGCGTGCCGTTCGAGCAGGGCGTGGGTGACTTCAGCGAGGATTAGGCGCAACCGAGACGGAGGGCGGGGAATCCCTCGCCCTCCGATCTCTCCTCCTTTGTAAGAATCCTCCTTTCGCATCTCAAGGTCCGCATGCAAGCTGTGCTCATGACGCGGATTCCGTTCATCTGCCTGTTCCTGACGCTGACCGGCTGCGCCTCGAGCCCCGAAACCGACACGATTCCGATTCCCGCCGCATGGACCGCGGACGTGCGAACCATGGTAGGCACGGAGCCCGGCGGGTTCGCGACCGTGACGGTCCTGCCCGACGGGGAGACCCGGGCGAACCTCACGCTGCGTGGGGGCACCGCCGGGAGTCGCCATCCGTGGCGCATCCGGGAAGGCCGTTGCCCCAGCGGCGACTCCGAGCCGGGGCCGGTGGGGAACGAGGTGGGCGGAGCCGACGACTATCCACCGCTCGAGCCGAACGAAGGCGGGAACGCCAGTCGCACGGCGATTCTGGCGATCATGCTCGTGCGGGACGCGGAGTACCATCTCGACGTGTACGAGTCCGAGGAGAACATGTCGGTCGTAGCCTGCGGGGACTTGCAGTCGACGGGCTGACCTCGCGCTGTCGACGCCCCCCGCTCCACCGCTCGCCGTTTTTCGCTCACATCGCACACCAGGAGGACGACATGCCGCAGCGCAAGGGAAGCGCGGAGTGGACGGGGGGGTTGAAGGACGGACGCGGCTCCCTGTCGCTTGGAAGCGGGGCCTTCGAAGGGCATTACTCCTTCGGATCCAGGTTCGAGGAGAGCGGCGGCACGAATCCGGAGGAGCTGATCGGCGCGGCGCACGCCGCCTGCTTCTCGATGGCGCTCGCCGCGGCGCTGGGGAAAGCCGGCTTCCAGCCGCGCCGCGTGTCGACGACCGCGCGCGTGGATCTGGAAACCGCGGAGGGCCCCAAGATCTCGACGATCACCCTGGAGACCGAGGCCGACGTCCCCGGGATCGACGCGGAGGAGTTCCGGAGACAGGCCGAGGGGGCGAAGGAGAATTGCCCCGTTTCCCGGGCACTGGCGGGGGTCGACATCCGGCTCGAAGCGCGTCTCGCCTGACGCGGGGCTGAATCCGGCGAGCCGGGTTCAGCCCCGCCGCAGGCCTTCGAGGCGCGCGATCGCTTGCCGCGCCTCCGCGACGCGCGGCTGGAGCGCTTCGTCCGCCTCGGCCCAGGCCAGCGTCACCCACCCGTACGCCTCGAGCGCGTCGTCCCGCCGGTCGGCCTTCTCGTACAGCTCCCCGAGCCACAGCCCCAGGATCGGGGTGGGGCCCACCTGCTCCAGGTACGTGATCGCACGATCGATCTCGCCCTGCTCCTCCAGGATCTGGGCGCCCCAGATGGCGGCGGGCGGGAAGCCGATCTCCCGGTAAACGGCCTCGAACTCCGACAAGGCGGAACCCGACTCTCCACGGAGCATGGCGTCCCGCGCCTCGATCAGTCGCGCGATGCCGATCACCTCGCGCGCCGTGGTCGAGTCGCCCCTCGCGAGCAGACCGCCGCCGGCGGCCCGCATCCCCTCGATGGCGCGCCGTGCGGTCGCCCGGTCGCCGCGCTCGAGCGCTCGGAGCGCGGCCGTGACGAGCTGCGGGCCGGGGGTGGTGTCCGCGGGCCCGAGCGACAGGGCGCGGTCGAACACCTCCTCGGGGATCGGAAGGCCCGCGAACCAGGCGAAGGCCACCGTCTGCGATGCGGCCGGCTGACGAATCTCGCCGGACTCCACCGCTCGGATGAGCTCCTGGAGCCGGCCGGTGTTCAGGAGGGCCTGGCCGTAGGAGGCGTCCACCGTGACCGGCGCGGCGGCGAAATCAGGCCGGGCGCGACGGATCGTGAGCACCTCCATATGGGTGCGGGCGAATCGCGGGTGGCGTAAGAGCGTACTCAGGCGCGCGTGCGCGGAGAACGGGACCGTGCGGACGCGCATGAGCGCGCGCGAGCGCTCCGCCGAGTCTCCGAACGCGAGGGCGTATCCGAGAGCGTAGGCTTCTCCGTACTCGCTGCCGGCCGTCGCGGGATCGAAGCGCCGCAGGAGCGAATCCGCCGCCGCCCGGTCCACGTTCCTGAACGCGAGGTCGAGGAGGTGGATCTCGGCGGGCAGGTACGTGGGGTCGAGCTGAACGGCGCGCGTGAAGGCCTGGCGGGCCTGATCGGGTCCGGACAGCGACTGGTGCGGAAGGTGGAAGTACACCTCCCCGAGGAGGTACCACGCGACGGGATCGTCCGGATACCGCCGCGTGGCGTCCCGCGCAAGCTCGGTCGCGCCGTCGCGCGCGTTCGCGTAGGCGAGGCTGATCTCGAGCAGATCGGCATCGCGCGCGGGGAGGCGGTCGGCGAACCGCTTCGCGGCGGCGTACTGCTCTCGAACGCCTTGGACCTCGAGTCCACCGCTCCAGCCGTACGCGTCTCCTAGACGGTAGTGCGCGAGGGCGAACGTCGAGTCAGCCTCGATCGCGGCTTCGTAGGCCGGGATCGCGAGCAGGAAGTCGCCGCGACGCGCCAGCCCCTCGGCCTCGAGGTAGGACTTGAGGGCGGGCAGCGAGGACGTGGTCACGCTCGCCAGATCGACCCGCGGGGCGTCCCCGCCCTCCTCCTCCAGGATCAGGGCCAGGATCTGGATCGAGAGCCGGTCGACGAGGCCGAAGATGCTGTCCGGCGAGCCCTCGACTTGCGGTTTGCCGAGCGCCTCGCCGCTCTCCAGGTCGTAGAGCTCGGCCGCGAGCCGTATCGACGCCCCGCTGGAGACCGCGCTCCCCACGACCCCGTAGGTACCGCCCGACCTCCGTGCGACCTCGAGCGCCGTCGGGAGGTCCGCCACGTCGCTCTCCGGGACGAGCTCGCGCCAGCGGGCGAGAACCGTGCGGCTGTCGATCGCCCGCAGACCCGCCGCGCCGTCCAGGTTCGTGCTGAGGAGGTCGACCATCCCCTCGCGCCAGCGCTCGAGCTCGGGATCGTTCACGCTGAACGGGACGACCGCGACGCCCGGAGCCGCGTTCTCTGCGATCGCCTCGGTCGGCACCAGGCCCGACCGATCGCGTGTCAGAAGGACGCCGACGAGCGCCGCCGCGGCGAGCGCGACGACGGCCGCCGCAGCGAGCCAGGGACGGCGGTGAATCGGAATCGAGGGCGCGGAAGTGGCGGCGGCGGGCGACGGCGGTGTCCACTCCGCCTCGTCGAGCACCTGTACCGCGTGGGCTTCGACCGGCTGCCCGATTCCCTTCAGCTCCATCGCGCCGCGTGGCTCGAAGCGGAGCTCGGGCCGGCGCCGGAGCTGGCGCCAGACGTCCTCGCTCACCCAGACCTCGCCTGGGGCGGCCGCGGCCTGGAGGCGCGAGGCCACGTTCACGCCGTCGCCGTAGAGGTCGCCGTCCTCGGTCGCGGCGACGTCGCCGACATGGACCCCCAGCCGGATCCCCGGGGCCGCCAGCCCGTCCCGCTCCGCCTCGCGTGCGACCGCCGCCGGAAGGGCGTGCGCCGAGCGCACGGCCATCTCGGAGGAAGGAAACTCCGCCAGCGCGCCGTCACCGAGGAACTTCACCACGCGGCCGCCGAACCCCTCGACGACCTCGCGTGCCGCGCGTTGGAACGAGCGGGCCACCCGTACGGCCTCTCCCTCGTTCCGCTCAGAGAGAGTCGTGTACCCGACGATGTCCGCGAACCACACGGCGGCCAGATGGCGACGCAGGTGAGTCACGTCAGCGAATATAGGGCCGTGGGCTACCGACGGCGGAAGTCCGTATACTGGGGTGCCGTTTTTTCCTCGAGCCACTGCCGACCTCGCGCGGGAGAGCCATGCGGATCGGAATCCCCAGAGAAACGCGCTCCGACGAGACCCGGGTCGCCGCCACGCCGGACGTTGTAAGGAAGTACGTCGAGCGCGGGGCCGAGGTCGTGGTGGAGACGGGGGCAGGAGCGCGGGCGACGTTCGACGACGAGAGCTACCGGCGGGCCGGCGCCGTCGTTGCCGAGGAAAGCGCGGTATGGTCCACGGACGTCGTCCTTAAGGTCCAGCCGCCGACCGCTGGGGAGGCCGACCGCCTGGCGTCCGGCGCGACCATCGTGTCGTTCCTCTATCCGGAATCCGAGCCTGAGGCGTTCGCCGCGCTCGAGCGGAAGGGGGTCACCGCGGTGGCGATGGAGTCCGTGCCGCGGATCGCTCGCGCCCAGAAGATGGACGCCCTTTCCTCGACCGCGAACCTCGCCGGGTACAAGGCCGTGCTCGAGGCCGCGAACGCCTTCGGCCGTTTCTTCCCTCTTCTCATGACGGCGGCCGGCACGATTCCGCCGGCGCACGTCCTCGTGATCGGCGCCGGCGTGGCGGGGCTCTCCGCCATCGTCACCGCGAAGCGCCTCGGAGCCGTCGTGCGGGCGTTCGACCCGCGTCCGGCGGTAAAGGAGCAGGTGCAGTCGCTCGGCGCGCGCTTTCTCGACCTTCCGCTCGAAGCGGGCGAGACGGCCGGCGGCTATGCGGCCGCCCAGTCGGAGGAGTTCCTGCGCATGGAGCGGGAGCTCCTGGCAGCACAGATGGACGAGGTCGACATCGTGATCACGACTGCGCTGATCCGCGGCCGTCCGGCGCCGATCCTGATCACCGACGAGATGCTGGCAGCGATGAAGCCCGGTTCGGTGGTGGTCGATCTGGCGGTCGAGCAGGGGGGGAACTGCGAGGGATCGCAGCGCGATCGAGTCGTGAACGTGCACGGCGTGACGCTGATCGGCTGGTCGAATCTCGCCGCCCGCGTGCCGGTCCACGCGAGCACGCTCTACGCCCGGAACCTCCAGCACCTGGTGAACCACCTGTGGAAAGACGCCGGCCTCGAGTTCGACTTCGAGGACGAGATCGTGAGCGGCGCCACGATCCTCCACCAGGGGCGCGACAGGCGCGAATCGGCGGAGCCCGTCGCGGCGGGCGGGGGGGCGTGATGGACGGCTTCCTCGCGCATTTCACGGTGTTCGTCCTGGCGTGCTTCGTGGGGTGGCAGGTGGTGTGGAAGGTGACGCCCGCGCTCCACACCCCGCTCATGTCGGTCACGAACGCGATCAGCGGGATCATCCTCGTCGGCGCCATGCTGGCTGCGGGCATCGGCACCCTCGACCTGGGCGGCTGGCTCGGGCTGGCCGCGGTGTTCCTCGCCGCGATCAACGTGGCGGGCGGCTTCTGGGTCACGCATCGGATGCTCAAGCTCTTCCGTCGCCGATGATCCAGCTCGCATACCTCGTGGCCGCGGTGTGCTTCATCCTCTCGCTCAAAGGGTTGTCGGCACCCGCGACCGCCAAGCGCGGGAACTTGTACGGCGTCGTCGGGATGGGGATCGCGATCGCGGCCACGCTCGCCGTTCCCGGGCTTTCGGCCTACACGCGGATCGCGGTGGCCGCCCTGGCCGGTGGGGCGATCGGCGCGCTGCTGGCGAGCCGCGTTCCGATGACCGCGATGCCCGAAATGGTGGCGCTCCTCCATTCGTTCGTCGGAGCGGCAGCGACCCTGGTCGGGCTGTCCGCCCACTACCATGGCGTCCATCCGGAAACGGTGACTCGCGTGGAGGTATTCCTCGGCGTCGTGATCGGCGCGCCCACCCTCACGGGTTCCGTGATCGCGTTCGCCAAGCTCCGCGGCACGATCGGCGGCAAGCCGCTGCTCCTGCCCGCGCGGCACATCCTGAACGCGGTCGGGCTCGTCTCGCTTGTCGCGCTCGGGGCATGGTACGTGCGCGAGCCGGTGGCGCCGCCCCTCTGGCTTGCCGCGATCCTCGCGGGCCTCGTCGGGGCGCACGTCATCCTCGCGATCGGCGGCGCCGACATGCCCGTCATCGTGTCGGTCCTGAACTCGGCCTCGGGCTGGGCCGCCGCCGCGACCGGGTTCGTTCTCGGGAACGACCTCCTCATCATCACCGGTGCGCTGGTCGGCGCCAGCGGCGCGATCCTGTCGACGATCATGAGCCGGGGGATGAACCGCTCGATCGGATCGGTGCTGGTCGGCGGGTTCGGGGAGGGAGACTCCGGTCCCGTCGCCGCGGGATCGCCGGAGGCGGAGGCGATCGCCAAGGGCGTGAACGTGGGCGACGTGGAGACCGCGGTCGAGCTCATGCGCGGCGCCCGGAACGTCGTCATCGTGCCGGGCTACGGCATGGCGGTCGCGCAGGCGCAGCACCCCACGTTCCAGCTCGTGCAGCGGCTCGAGGCCGAGGGCGTGCGGGTCCGTTTCGCGATCCATCCGGTAGCGGGGCGCCTGCCCGGCCACATGAACGTGCTGCTGGCCGAGGCCGACGTCCCATACGACCAGGTGTTCGAGATGGACGACATCAACCCGGATCTCCCCGAGACCGACGTCGTGCTGGTACTGGGCGCGAACGACATCGTGAACCCCGACGCGCTCGACAAGCCTGGCTCACCGATCTACGGCATGCCAATCCTCGAGGTCTTTCGCGCCGGCACGGTGATCGTCGTGAAGCGCAGCATGAGCCCCGGGTTCTCCGGAATCGACAACCCGCTCTACTATCGCGACAACACGATGATGGTGTTCGGGGACGCGCGCGCGGTCGTCGAGGCGATGGTCAAGGAGCTGAAGGGCGCTCCCGTCCACTAGCGTGCCGTTCCCCCGACCCACCGGCCGGTAGCCCATGTGCGGAATCTGCGGCATGGCGACGACGGATCCGCGGTGTCCGGTCGACGAGGGGCTGGTCGAGCGGATGGCGGCGTCACTCGTGCATCGGGGTCCCGACGGTCAGGGGACGTTCGTGGCGCCGGGGGTGGGGCTCGGGGTGCGGCGGCTGGCGATCGTGGATCTGGAGACGGGCGACCAGCCGATCGCGAACGAGGACGGCTCGGTGGTGGTGGTCTGCAACGGCGAGATCTACAACCACGTCGAGCTGCGTGCGGAGCTGGAG
>JAICNR010000108.1 GCA_025931135.1 Gemmatimonadota bacterium
CGATGCGGCGCGCGAGCGCGCGCGGAAGAAGCTGCTCCAGGCGGCGAAGAAGCACGGGATCGTGCCGATCGGCTTCATCACGGGGCAGATCGAGACGGAGCGGACCCACGCGGCGGCCGGACGACTGGTCATCGAGCTGGGCCGGGCCGGAGCGCCGGGCGAGCTCGAGCAGCGGCTCCGGAGCGTGCTCAAGGACCCGACGCTCGAGGTGCTGCACTGGTCGCAGGCCTCGGGGGCCTATCTGGACGCGCGCGGAAGACCCGTCCCGCTGCCACCGGATGGCGGCCCCCGCGCCGTGACGCTCCTCGAGCATCACGGCCGCCCGACGACCGCGATCGTCCACGATCCGAGGGTGCTCGAAGACCGCGCGCTCGCGAAGACGGTGATGGCGGCGGTGCGCTTCGTCGTCCAGAGCGATCGCGCTTTCGGGGAAGTGGCGGCGACCTCCACCGCCGCCGCCGGGCTGCCCACCGGGTTCGTCACGCTGCTCATGACCGACATCGAGGGGTCGACCGCGCTCCTTCGCCGGATGGGCGACCGCTATCGCGATCTCCTCAACGACGTGCGCGTCGTCCTCCGGACGGCGGTCTCGCGCGCCGGTGGCAGGGAGATCGACGTTCGCGCGGACGAGTTCTTCGCCGTGTTCGAGCGCGCGCGCGACGCCGTCGTCGCGGCGGCGAGCCTCCAGCGCGAGCTCCGCGAGCGGACATGGCCGGCTGGGGTGGAGGTGCGGGTTAGGGTCGGCATCCACAGCGGGCGGCCGACCTTGACCGACGTCGGCTACATCGGCTTGGCGGTCCACACCGCGGCGCGGGTCTGCTCGGCGGCGCACGGAGGGCAGGTCCTGCTCTCCGGCGCGGCGCGGGATGCGGTCGAGGGCCCGGCGTCGGCCGGCGTCCGATTCCGGAGCCTCGGCCGCTACCGCATGCACGGGCTGTCGGACCCGGAGGCGTTGTTCCAGCTCCTCGCGAAGGGCCTCCGCGCGAGCTTCCCGCCGCCCCGCACGAAGGGCCGCTCGCGGAAGAAGGCCTAGCGGAGGTCGACCCGCAGCTCGAGGAAATCGCCGTACCGCTCGGCTGCGGCGGCCACGGCCGCCCGCCCTCGTTTCCCGAGCGGCTCGAACGCCCGCGTCTCGACGGCCACCGTTTTCGCAGTCAGCGTCCGCTTCCACGTCCCCACGATTCGGCCGTCCAGAACGATCACGGAAGCGACCGCGTTCCCCATCCCCCTGAGCCGACGAGCGTGTCGGGGGGCAACGATCGCGCTTCGGTCCCTGTATCCGGAGATGTACTCGTCGTAGATCGACAGGAGGAGCGCGGTGGGCGAGGGGACACGCGCGGCGCGGGACGGCGGGAACCAGTACTCGCGCCCGTCCACGGTCTCGCGCCGGAGCTGCACCTTCGCCTCCTCGAGGCCGGCCCTCGCATCGGCCGCGGTGAGGCCGGCCCATTTGCCGAAGTCCTGGACGGTAGCCGGGCCGCGACTCGCGAAGAAGCGCGCCGCGAGCTCCGTCAGCGCTTCGTCGCGAGCGAGGGAACGGCTGGCGGGAGCGCGCTCGTCGAAGAGAGAATACGTGAACTGCCTGCCACGTCGCGGGCCGCTGCAGACGACACCGTCCAGCTCCGCCACCATCATGAGGTGCGCCATCCGCTCGGTGGCGAGGTCCCGGATCCCGACACGCCCGAGGACGGATCGGAGATCGTCGCGCGTGAGCGCCGCACCGCCCCCCAGCGCCTTTTCGAGCGCCCGGTTCGCGCGCACGAACGTCGCCCGGTCGAGCCCCAGTCCGCGATGGCGATACGCCATCGACGCCTTCACTCGGGGTCCCGTGAGGTCGATCAGCCAGCGGATGTCCGACGGAAGCACGAAGTGCCACGTCGGGCGCAGCACGTGGGTGCGCAGGATCTCACCCGAATCGAAGGCACGCCGGACGCCATCGTCCGTCGCGGACGCGATCCTCGTGCCGAGCGCCCAGCGGGCTCCGGGGTAGTCCTGCGCCTGCACCGCGCACAGCCACCCGACCGCGGTCGCCGGATCGGCGAAGGCCGGCCGCGCGAGACCCTGATTCGTGAGACGCTGCCGGATGATGGCTTCGTGGTCCACCGTCTACGGGCCCGTGGCCGCGGATCGGCGGGCCGGCACTACACGTCCACGATGACCTTGAAGCCCCCGTAGACCATCCGTTTGACGTCGAAGGGCATGGATTTCGCGTCCATCATCTTCTCCATCCGCGGGTCCTTCATCACCGCGGCGTTGACGCGATCGCGGTGCGCGCGGGACTTGAACACGATCCACGAGAACACCACCGTTTCTCCACGCTTTAGCCCGACCGTTCGGGCGAAGGGAACAGTCATCTCCGTCTCGAGGTCGTCGCCCGCGCACTCGCGGAACTCGAGCGCCCCATGCTCCTTCCACACTTTCCCTGCTTTTCGCGCGATGCTCCGGTACGCGTCCAGGTTCCTCTTGGGGACCGGCAGTACGAAGCCGTCTACATATGTCATCAGGGTCCTCCCCCGTTGAAGTGAGCTCAAGCGATCGCGGGTCGCGCGGCGCAGGCCGCGGCGCGTTTCACCAGGAGCGCGCGCTCGCGCTCGTTGCGGGTGAGCTCGGCGGCGCGCTCGAACTCCGCGCGAGCCTCGTCCAAGCGGCCGAGCTTCTCGAGCAGATCGCCGCGGACGCTGGGGTACAGGTGGTAGCTCTGGAGCACCCGCTCGCCGGCCAGCGCATCGGCGATCGCCAGGCCCGACTCGGGCCCGTCGGCCATCGCGACCGCGACCGCGCGGTTGAGCTCGACGACAGGCGAAGGCGCGATTCGCGCGAGCGCGCCGTACAGCGTCGCGATCCGCCGCCAATCCGTCTGCTCGGGCGCGCGCGCCCGCGCGTGGCAGGCGGCGATCGCCGCCTGGAGGGCGTAGGCGCCGAGCGCGCCCCCCAGCTCCTCGGCGCGGGCGAGCGCGGCGAGGCCGCGGCGGATGAGGAGCGGGTCCCAGCGGGCGCGGTTCTGGTCGGAAAGCAGGATCGGCTCGCCCGAGGGGCCGGTCCTCGCCCGGAGGCGCGAGGCCTGGATCTCCATGAGCGCTACCAGGCCGTGTACCTCCGGCTCCTCAGAGGCGAGCTCGGCGAGGATGCGGCCGAGCCGGATCGCATCGTCGCAGAGGGCCGGTCGCGTCCAGTCCTCGCCTGCCGTCGCTGCGTACCCCTCGTTGAAGACCAGGTAGATGACCTCGAGGACGGAGGACAGCCGCTCCGCGCGGTCCGCGCCGCGGGGCACCTCGAACGGGACCTTCGCCTCGGCGAGGGTCTTCTTCGCCCGGACGATGCGCTGGGCGACGGTCGGCGCCGGGACCAGGAAGGCGCGCGCGATCTCGTCGGTGGTCAGTCCTCCGAGGAGGCGCAGCGTGAGCGCGACGCGGGCCTCGGTCGAGAGCACCGGATGGCAGGCCGTGAACATGAGGCCGAGGAGGTCGTCCCCGATGTCGTCGTCGAGCGCGTCGTGGAGGTCCGGCTCGGAAGCCCGCAAGGCCTCGATCTCGTGGCCGATCTCGATCTCCTTGCGATCGAGGAGCGCGCGCTTCCGCAACACGTCGATCGCGCGGTTCTTGGCGGTCGTCATCAGCCAGGCGCCCGGATTGTCCGGCACGCCCTGTTCGGGCCAGCGCTCGAGGGCGGCGACGAGGGCGTCCTGAGCGAGATCCTCGGCGCGCCCTATGTCGCCCACGATCCGCGCGAGGCCCGCGATCAGCCTCGCCGACTCGATCCGCCAGACGGCCTCGATCGCGCGATGTGCGTCGGACGCATTCACCGCGACGATTTAGATCGCCGCGACGGCCGCGTGCAAGTCTCCGTGGGAGAACCATATTGGGCGTCCGTGAACGGGCAGCCCCTCCCTCGGGTGATCATCGTCGGCGGCGGGTTCGCCGGTCTGGCCGCGGCGAAGGCGCTGGAAGGCGCGCCGGTCGCGGTGACGCTCCTCGATCGCAGGAACCACCACGTGTTCCAGCCCCTCCTCTACCAGGTCGCCACGGCGTCGCTTTCCCCCGCGGACATCTGCGCGCCGATCCGGACGATCCTGCGGAAGCAACGGAACTGCGAGGTCGTGCTCGCCGAGGTCGTCGGGGTGGATGTCGCCGAGAAGAAGCTGACCCTCGACGGCAGGTACGTTCGCTACGACTGGCTCGTGCTGGCGGCAGGCGCGACGCACGCCTACTTCGGTCACGACGAGTGGGCGGCCGTCGCGCCCGGACTCAAGAGCATCGAGGACGCGACCGAGCTCCGGCGAAGGATCCTGCTCGCCTTCGAGACCGCAGAGTACGAAGGGAGCCCCGAGGCGCGGCGGGCCGCGCTGACGTTCGGGATCGTGGGGGCCGGACCGACCGGTGTCGAGCTGGCCGGCGCGATCAAGGAGATCGCCGGTGAGACGATCCCGGAGGACTACCGCCACATCGACACGCGGACGACCCGCGTGATCCTGTTCGAGGCGGGCGCCCGCATCCTGGCGGCGTATCCGCCTGAGCTCAGCGCCCGCGCCCAGCGCGACCTGGAGCGCATGGGCGTGGAGGTCCGCCTCGGGTCCACGGTTACGAACGTCACCCGTCAGGGGATCCACATCGGCGAGGAGTTCATCTCGGTGAGGAACGTGTTCTGGGCGGCCGGGGTCGAGGCGAGCCCGCTCGGGAAGTCGCTCGGTGTGCCGCTCGACCGCTCCGGCCGGGTCGTCGTCGCGCCCGACCTGACGATCCCGGGCCATCCGGAGGTGTTCGTCACCGGCGACCTGGCGGCGGCGACGTCGTCCGACACGGGCCTCCCGGTTCCCGGTGTGGCCCAGGGCGGCATCCAGATGGGGCGCTACGCGGGACGGGCGATCGCGGGCGCAGTGACGGGCCGCTCGGAGAACCGGAAGCCGTTCGTTTATCGGGACAAGGGATCGATGGCGATCATCGGGAAGGCGAAGGCGGTGGCCGTGATCGGACGCTTCAAGACCGCCGGCTTCCTCGCGTGGCTCATCTGGGGCGGGATCCACATTGCGTTCCTGATCGGATTCCGGAACCGGCTGCAGGTGCTGCTGAGCTGGTTCTGGAGCTGGCTCCTGAACGCCCGCGACGCGCGCCTCATCACCGGCGAGGCGGGTCTGGAGATCCAGGTCCCGCGGTCGGACGATTTCACCCCTCAGTGACGCTCGGCGGCTTCCGCCTCCTTCTTCGTCCGGTGGACGGTGCCGTCCGGATGCTCCGGTGGGCTGTACAGCGTGTAGAGCCGGAGCGGCTCGTCGTCCGAGGTGTTGATCACGTTGTGCTCCACCCCTGCGGGGATTACGACGGAGCTGCCGTCCACCAGGTCGCTCTTCTCGCCGTCGAGCACGACAACCCCGACGCCGGACTCGATGCGGACGAACTGGTCGTGCCCGTCGTGGGTCTCGAGTCCGATGTCCTCGCCAGGCGCCAGCGTCATCAAGACGAGCTGAGTGTTCGGACCCGTGTAGAGGACTCGACGGAAGTCCTCGTTCTCCAGCGTGTCCATCTCGATGTTCGTTACATGGCCGTGCATCCTCGCTCCTTCGCGTTGAGATCCACGTCCAGTATCGGGCGCAAGCTGGGAACCCGCCACCAGAAAAGGGGGTGAATCAGCTTTCGCTGGAGATCCCCATCTCGCGGAAGCGGTCGGCCGCTTCGCTGGGAGGGAAATCCTCGAACTCGTACAGCTGACGGACCTCGATCTCGCCTTCGGCACTGTCGCCGAACGGCGCCGGAAAGCGACGCGTCCATTCCAGCGCTTCCTCGCGTGTCCGCACCTGGATGAGCGTGTAGCCCGCGATCAGCTCCTTCGACTCGGCGAACGGTCCGTCGATGACCGTGCGCTTCCCGCCGGAGTACCGGATCCGCCATCCCCTGGAGCTCGGCTGGAGCCCGGAGGCGTCTAGGAGGACGCCGGCCTGCGAGAGCTCTTCGTGGTAATCGGCCATCGTCGTGAACAAGTCTTCCTCGGGCATGACACCGGCTTCGGAGTCCGGAGTCGCCTTGACGATGATCATGAATCGCATGCCACCTCCTCAGGGCCTGGATGTCTGGAGTCGCTCGCGGCCACCGGTCCTGGCGCGGAGCGGGACGAAGCGCCAGCGGCCGATGGCGACGATCGCCGCGAGCAGTCCGGTGACGAAGGGGATCAGCGCGATGACCGGGCCCATGGCCATGGCGGTGACCACGGTGGCGCCGATCATCACGATCACGAGCCCCGCCGCCGCCAGCGGGGTCAGGCCCGGGCGGATGTGCGTGAGTCCGGGCAGGATCAGACCCAGGGCGCCGAGCACCTCGACCACGCCGATGAAGCGCAGGAAGAGGCCCGGGTACGCGATCTGCTCCGTCATCGCCTCGATCGGCATCACAAGCTTCAGCCCGCCGCCCCACAGGAACAGGGCGGCAAGCAGCCACTGGACGACCCACAGGGTGCGGTTCATGGCCGCTTCGCGTCGATCCGCATGCGCAGGCGCTCCTCGGCCTCGCGCAGCTCGGGGGTGAACTCGGCCCCGAAATCTTCGGCCTCGAACACCTGCCGGATCTCGACCTCCGCACCGCCGTCGAACGGCGCGCGCTTCAGCCATTCCACCGCCTCGTCCAGCGACTTCGCCTCCCAGAGCCAGAACCCGGCGACCAGCTCCTTGGTCTCCGCGAAGGGCCCGTCGATCACCGTGCGCTCCTTCCCGTCGAAGCGGACGCGAGCGCCCTTCGAGGAGGGCTGGAGTCCCTCTCCCGCGATCAGCAACCCGGCCTTCGCCAGCTCCTCGTTGTAGCGGGTCATCTCGGTCAGCAACTTCTCGTCCGGCATGACGCCGGCCTCGGTATCGCGGTCGGCTTTCACCAGCACCATGAATCGCATCGTCGTCTCCTTCAGGGCTCAGGTTCGATTCCGTCTCTACCCATGCGACGAACGAGGGTTCGCGAAATCGACAGGAAGGGGGTCTCTGTTCGGCCCGTCGGGGAAAGACCGCTTGCGTCGAGCGCACCGCCCGGCAAGAATTAGCCCGCCCATGACGGAAACTGTTGCGAGCCGGTCGCTGGGAACCAGGCAGCGTTTCGGGGAGACCGCGCGCCGGGACGCGTGGTGGCTCCAGCCGCTCCTCGTCCTGGGCGTGTTCAGCGCGTTCGTCGTGTATGCCACATGGGCGGCGTTCCAGGGCTCGCACTACGCCTGGGGTCCGTACCTCTCGCCGTTCTATTCTCCCGAGCTCTTCGGGGACTCTCCCCATGCCTGGTTCGGGCCGAAGCCCGGCTGGTATCCCGCATGGCTCCCGTGGTCGCCGGCATTCCTCATCCTCTGGGCCCCGGGCGGCTTCCGGCTCACGTGCTACTACTACCGGGGCGCGTACTACAAAGGGTTCTGGGCCGATCCCCCGGCATGCGCGGTCGGCGAGCCGCGCTCGTCCTACCGCGGCGAGCGGTCCTTCCCACTCGTCTGGCAGAATGCCCACCGGTGGCTCGTCGGCCTCGCGATTCCGATCCTCGGCTTCCTCTGCTACGACGTGTGGCAGGCGCTCCGGTGGGAGGATCCGGCGACCGGGGCGACGACGTTCGGAGTTGGGGTGGGGACGCTGGTCCTGGCGATCAACGTGATCCTCCTGACAGGCTACACGCTGGGCTGCCACACGCTGCGCCACCTGGTCGGAGGCTACCTGGATCGACTAGCCGGCAGACCCGTGCGGCGGACCGCATATCGCTGCGTCTCTTGCCTCAACCGCCGCCACGGGATGTGGGCGTGGGTCTCTCTCTTCTCGGTCGCCTTCTCGGACCTGTACGTGCGGCTCCTCTCGATGGGCATCTGGACCGACTTCCGGATCCTGTGACGGCGGAACAGCGAGTCGGATGACGGAACGGAGTTCCCGCGCCTACGACGTGCTAGTGATCGGCGCCGGCGGCGCGGGCCTGAGGGCCGCGATCGCGGCGTCGGGCGCCGGTGCAAAGGTCGGAGTCGTCTGCAAGTCGCTCCTCGGAAAAGCGCATACGGTGATGGCCGAAGGCGGGGTCGCCGCCGCGCTCGCCAATGTCGACGAGCGAGACGGCTGGCAGGTGCACTTCGCCGACACGATGCGGGGTGGCCAGTACGTGAACGACTGGCGGATGGCCGAGCTGCATGCGAAGGAGGCGCCGGATCGGGTACGCGAGCTCGAGGCGTGGGGCGCGCTCTTCGACCGCACGCCCGACGGCCGGATCCTCCAGCGAAACTTCGGGGGCCACGCCTACCCGCGTCTCGCGCACGTAGGGGACCGCACCGGGTTGGAGATGATCCGCACGCTCCAGGATCACGGCATCCACCGCGGGATCGACTTCCACATGGAGGTGACGATCGTGCGCCTCCTGACTGCCGACGGCCGGGTCGCGGGGGCGTTCGGCTACGACCGCGAGCGCGGCCGGTTCCTCGTCTTCACGGCCGGCGCGGTCGTGCTGGC
>JAICNR010000013.1 GCA_025931135.1 Gemmatimonadota bacterium
GACGCCGGTTACCTCGATCGCGAGCCGCCGCGGGAGCGCACCGGGGTGATCCTGGGGCGAGGAGGCTACGTGAACCCGGCGACGATGCGGCTCGTCCAGGCGGTGCGGACCGCGGAGGAGCTATCCCGCTCCGCGCGAGCGCTCCTCCCCGGGTTGACGAACGAGCAGGCGGCGGAGATCAAGCGCCGCTACCAGCAGCAGGTCGAGGGGCTCGGGCCGGACACGATCATCGGGCTGGTTCCGAACCTCGCCGCGTCGCGGATCGCGAACCGCCTCGATCTCCACGGTCCGGCCTACGTCGTCGACGCGGCCTGCGCGAGCTCGCTCCTCGCCGTCGACCAGGCGTGCTCGGAGCTCGCGGCCGGACGCTGCGAGCTCGTCCTCGCCGGCGGCGTCCACCTCGTGCACGACGCCGCCTTCTGGGCGGTCTTCACCCAGCTGGGCGCGCTCTCGCGGAGCCAGCGGATCCGACCCTTCCACCGCGAGTCGGACGGCCTCCTGATCGGGGAGGGGGCGGGGGTGGTGGCGCTGAAGCGCCTCGCGGACGCCGAGAGGGACGGCGACCGGATCTACGCCGTGATCCGCGGCACGGGAGTGTCGAGCGACGGACGCGCGTCGAGCGTCCTGAATCCGAGCGCGGACAGCCAGGTCCTGTCACTCGAGCGCGCCTGGGAGCGCGCGGGCATCGATCCCCGAGAGCCCGGCTCGGTGGGCCTCGTCGAGGCGCACGGAACGGCGACGCCGAACGGGGACGCGGCCGAGCTCGAGACGCTGGAGCGGGTCTTCGGCCCGCCCGACGGCTCGCCCCGGGCCGGGCTCGGGTCGGTGAAGTCAATGATCGGACACGCGATGCCCGCGGCCGGGATGGCGGGGCTGATCAAGGCGGCGCTCGCCGTTCATTACGGCATCCAGCCACCGACGCTCCATTGTGAGGACCCCCACCCGGGGGTCGAACGGACGCGCTTCCGTCTCGTCCGGGAGTCCACGCCCTGGGAAGCGGAGGGCCCGCGGCGCGCCGCCGTCAACGCGTTCGGGTTCGGGGGCATCAACGCCCACGTGGTCCTGGAGCAGCACCCCGCGCCGCGGCTGCCGAAGGCTCGCGCACGCCGAATCGGCACGGCCGGGCAGTGGCTCCGGATCGCGGCGGAGTCCCCGGCGGAGCTTTCGAAAGCGCTGGTGGCGCCGAGCCGTGGCGGGGGCTCCGGTCCGTGCCGCCTCGCGCTCCTCGATCCCACGCCGGAGCGGATCGCGCACGCGCGCGCGATCGTCGACGCAGGCCGCACGTTCCGCGATCGCGCGGGCGCCCTGATGTTCGCGCCGAGCGGGCTGGCGGCCGAGGGCGGTCGCATCGCGCTCGTTTTCCCGGGTGTCGAGAGCACGTTCGACCCGCGCGTCGACGATGTCGCCAGGTGGTTCGGCCTGCCCCCGCTACCGCCCGCCCTGCCGGGCGATCTCGAGCGCAGGGGCGCACGCGTCGTCCTTGCCGGGAGGCTGCTCCATCGCGTGCTCGCCGATCTGGGAGTAGAGCCGGCGATGGTGGCCGGTCACTCGATCGGCGAGTGGGCCGCGCTCCTCGCAGCCGGCGCGATCCCGCAGCGCGCGCTGGAGCTGGTGCTCACCGCGCTCGCGCCTGGGACGCTGGCCGTGCCGGGGGTTGCGTATGCCGCGGTCGGCTGCGGGACCGAGCGGTTGGCCTCCTTCCTCGCCGGAACCTCCGACGTTCACGTCTCGCTCGACAACTGCCCCCACCAGACCGTCCTCTGCGGTCCCCAGGCGAGCCTAGATCCGATCCTCGCCCAGCTCCGGATGGACGGGGTCCTCTGCCAGGTGTTGTCGTTCGAGTCGGGATTCCACTCGCCCGCGTTCGCGGACTACGTCGCGCCGATCCGCCGCGTCGTCGAGACCCTTGAGATCGACCCCGCGATGGTGCCCGTCTGGTCGGCGACCACCTGCGCGCCGTATCCCGCCGACCCCGATGGCGTGCGCGCGCTCTTCCTCGAGCATCTCGTGCAGCCCGTGCGCTTCCGTGATCTCACGGAGGCGCTCTACGCCCACGGTGCGCGCCTGTTCGTCCAGGTGGGCGCGGGCAGCGTGGCCGCGTTCGTCGAAGACACGCTGCGCGGCCGTCCCCATCTGTCGATGGCGGCGAGCTCGCATCGGCGCGAGGGGATCGATCAGCTGGCGCGGCTGGTCGCCACCCTGTGGGTCGAGGGAGCCGATCTGGACGCCGACGCGCTTCTGGGACCGATGGGATCGGGGGCGCGGCGGAGCCGGCCGCGGCAGGTCCGGCTCGGCGCTCCTCTCCTGGCCATCGAGGCCGGGGCGGTTACGCAGGGCGCGCGGGAGCCCGGGGCGGTCGAACCGGACGCGATTCTCGGGGACCTCTTCGCGATCACGGGGTCCGACGCCTCCGATCCGATCGCCCGGGAACTCGAGGCGACGACCCGGGCGCTGGCGGAAAGCCAGCGCGCAATCCTGGCCGCATGGCGGCAGCGGACGCGGGCGTTCTCGCCGGCCGACGCTGCGCCGCCGGTCGCCGCGCCGGCGGCGGCATGGGACGAGGAGTTCTCGCTCGAGAGGCACCCGTTCCTCGTCGACCATTCGTTCTTCAGCCTGCCGCCGGGCTGGCCCGACCCCGGCGACGGCTTCCCGCTCGTGCCGTTCACGATGACGCTCTCGCGGATGCTCGATGCTGCGCGCCGGGTCGCGCCGGGCCGCCACGCGGTGGGCCTCGAGCGCGTCATGGCGTATCGCTGGATCCCGGTCGACGAGCCGAAGTACCTGCGGATCGAAACCCGGCGCGACGGGCCCGATCGGGTCGTGGTGCGGATCGGGGAGCACGCCGAAGGGACGGTCCTCCTCGCCGACGACTGGCCGGAGGCCCCCCCGCCGGATACGCGCCCCCTGCGCGATCCGCGGCCGATCGAGCAGACGCCCGCAGAGATGTACGCGACGCGGCTCATGTTCCACGGCCCGGCCTACCAGGCGGTGGAGCTCCTCTCGGAGATCGGGGAAGACGGGATTCGGGGGCGGATCGTCGAGCTCGCGGGGGAAGGCGCGCTCCTCGACGGGGCCGGCCAGCTCCTCGGGTACTGGATCAAGGCACGCTCCGACCGCGACCGTGTGGCGGTGCCGGTGATCCTCGAGCGCGCGCGGTTCCACGGCCCCGCCCCGGAGCCCGGCCGGCGGTTCGACTGCACGGTGCGGGTCGCTCACTTCGGGTCGCGTCAGGTGCGCGCGGAGATCGAGCTCGTGGCCGACGGTCGGGTCTGGTGTCGCCTCGAGGGATGGGAAGATCGCCGGCGTCCCAACGAGCCCTGGATGTGGCCGGTGATCCAGTGGCCGGAACGGAACACGCTCGCGCGTCCGGTGGAGGGAGCGCCGGGGTGCGCGCGGCTCCAGCGCGCGTTCGCGGACACGATCACGCGCGATTACTTCGCCCGTCGTTATCTGACCGCCCGTGAGTGGCGAGGCTATCGCGAGCTTCCCGAGCGCCGCAAGGAGGACTGGCTGGCCGGCCGCGTTGCGGCGAAGGACGCCGTGCGCCGTCACCTCTGGGACCGCGGGGCCGGCCCGCTATGGCCGATCGAAGTGGAGATCGGAACCGGAGACGACGGCGGGCCCGTCGTGCTCGCGCCTGCCGGGCTCGACCTGCGGGTGTCGATCAGTCACAAGGGGGGGCAGGCGATCGCCATGGTGGCCGAGGGCGCAGACCCGGGTGTGGACATGGAAACGGTCGAGCCGATGGCGCCGGAGCTCGACCGCTCGGCGTTCACGGAGCGGGAGCGCGACTGGCTCTCCGGCCGTCCCGAAGCGGAGCGCGACGCGTGGCGCGCGCGCCTCTGGGCGGCCAAGGAGGCGGCGGCGAAGCGGCGGCGCACGGGCCTCGGCGATCCGAGGCGCATGGAGGCCGAATCGATGGATGAAGACAGGATCGACGTGGCGGGAACCCGAATCGCGACGCGGATCGAGGACGGATACGCGATCGCCTGGACGATGGAGGTACGATGAGTGAGACGCTGGAGGTCGTGCGCGGAGTCATCGAGGAAGTGGTCGGACCCGAGTGGGCGGTCGATCGGCCGATCACGATGGAGACCTCCTTCGGGAGCGACCTGGAGCTGGAGAGCATCGAGTTCGTGGCGCTGGCCGAGAAGCTCCAGGCCCGATACGAGAAAGTGGACTTCGTTCGCTGGCTTAGCGAGAAGGAGCTGGAGGAGATCATCGAGCTCAAGGTCGGGGACGTAGTGACGTATATCGACACATGCCGCTGATCGCGGCCGGGGGCCGCGTGTTCCACGTCCAGCGACTGGGGAGCGGTCCGGCCGTCGTCCTCATCCATGGGCTCGTGATCGGCAATCTGGCGACGTGGTATTTCGGCGTGGCGCCGCTGATGGCGCGACGACGCTCGATCCTGCTCTACGACCAGCGCGGGCACGGCCTGAGCGCGCCCGCCGAGACCGGCTTCGACCTGGCCACGTCCAGCGCGGACCTCTCGGCCATCCTGGACGCTGTCGACGGGTTCGAGGGCGCGGTCGATGTGGTAGGGCACAGCTGGGGCGGGACGCTGGCGCTGCGCTTCGCCATCGATCATCCCGCGCGAGTGCGGCGCGTGGTGGTCCTCGACGCGCCCCTGCCCCCGTTCGATCCGGCGGAGGTCGCGTCGATGATGGACGACGTGGACGCGGAACAGCTCGAGCGGATGCTGGCGCTGGACCATCGCCAGTTCTCGGAACTGGCTGGCCGGCTGGCGGTGGGGAGGGGTCGTCGCGGCGCACGTCGGGCCGACCGCGCCCGCCATCTGCGCGAGCGGACTACCGTTACCGCTGACCTCCTCGCAGAGCGGCCGTTCGCCTCGGCGGATCTCGCCTCCGTAGCGCATCCGGTCGCGTGCGTCTACGGGTCGACCTCGCCGTTTCGCCCGCGCGCCGAAGAGTTGGCGGACGCATTGCCGGACGCGCGCGTCGTCGAGCTTCAGGGTGGGCATCTGCTTCCGCTGGAATGTCCCGGTGACGTGGTGCGGACGGTCGAGGAGTTCCTCGATGGCTGAGGTCGAAGCGCGCGGTCTCCGATTCCACGTGGTCCGGCTCGGTCAGGGAGAGCCGACCGTCCTGTTCCTCCACGGGCTCGTCATGGACAACCTCTCGAGCTGGTACTTCACGGTCGCGAACCCGGTCGCGCAGATCGCGGACGTGATCCTGTTCGACCTGCGCGGGCACGGCCAGACCGAACGGCCTCCGGACGGATACACGGTCTCGAGCCTGGTAGCCGACATCGACGCGCTCCTCGATCGGCTGGTCCCCGACGGTCGGGCGGTCGACATCGTGGGAAACAGCTTCGGCGGTCTCCTGGCCCTTGCCTATGCGCTCGCCCATCCCGAGCGGGTCCGCGGTCTCGCGCTCGTGGACGCGAACATGAGCGACGAGAGCTGGGGCGGCGAGATCGCGCGCGCGTTCGCGCTGAGGGGGGAGGAGCGGGACCAGATGATCCTCAAGTACGCGTATCGCTGGGCGGGCCGCCACAGCGAGCGGAAGGTCAACCGGCTGATCACGAACGCTCACCGCCTCGTGCGTCGGACCACGATGGTCGACGACCTGGCGTCGTCGCCGCCGGTGACCGACGCCGAGTTGGCGACGATCCGCTGCCCGGTCCTCGCGCTCTACGGCGCGGACTCGGAGTTGCTCGATCGCGGGGAGAGGCTGGGGCGGAACGTCCCGAACTGCGATGTTCGGCTGTTCCCGGGCTGCACGCACCTGCTCCTGTGGGAAGCGACGCAGGATCTCAAACGGCAGCTGACCGAGTGGGTGCTGCGACCGGTCGCGGCGCGCTGAGCGGTTCGGTTCAGGGCGTCGGGGTCGTGTCCGGCGCTGCCGGCGTGGGTGTTGCGGTCGTGTCGGCCGCCCCACCCGTCTGCCCGGGAGGCTGCACGGCACTGACCGTCATCACGAACAAGGCCGCGTCTCCTCCGCGCGGGGTCGACGAGATCCGGCCGAAGGCGCTGAGCGGGGCCCCGTCCGCGGTGGCCCACGCGACCTCGAGCGAATCGAGCGAGCTCAGGCCCTCGATCCCCTGGAGGCGCACCCGACTCGGATCCGCGATCAGGTAGACGGATCCCTCCTCACGCGCGGCGGTTCCCGTCACGGCGACCTGGGTACCCTCCTCCTCGAGCTGCGTCCAGTCGTTCGGGCCGCCCGTTCCGTAGTCGGCCGCGCTCAGGGATTCGAGGTCGAGCTGCCGGTAGTCCGACGGGTTCACCCCGGTCAGCGGGTTCAGAACCGGTTCGATCACGTAGGGGAGGGAGTCCGCCGACTCCAGCGACCAGAAGAACGCACCTTCCGGCGCGGGGACGGGGTTGCCCGCGCCGTCGTATTCGAGCGGCCGTACGAACGTCGTCGTCGATCCGACCTCGCTCTCGCCGATCCCTTCGACGTAGTTCAGTCCCTGGCCTGCCGCGAACACCGCCTGGTTGCTCGCCTCTCCGAGGTATCGCCCGAGAACGACCGGTTCGAACTTCGGTCGCGCGGCCTCCGCCGCGAGCCGCGACCGCTCGCGCGCCCCGACGATCACGATCACCAGAAGGATCAGCCCCAGCAACCCGCCGAGCACGAGGAACAGGGTGCGCGTCCCGCGCCGATTCTCGATTTCGGCGATCTCCGCGTCGAACTTCGTGGAGCCGGGCTCGGTGGCCATCGAACCTCCTTCGAAAATCGGGCTGATGCGGACGGCGGTCGGGCGGAGCGGTCGCAGCGCACGAGTATGACCGCGGGGATTGTCGCCGTCAAGCGCGCAAAAGGGCCGTTTCTTTGACGGAGGCGACGGGCGCCGGTACCTTCATCTCCGAATGCGTTCCGCTGTGCGGTTCGCGGGTCCGATGGCAGCGAGGGAGCACGTGGGCAGGTGGAAGACGGTCGTCTGGGGAATGGTCGGAGCCACCGCCGCGGTGGTGGCCGGCACCTTTGCGCGGCGCAAGTACGAGGAGACCGTCCTCGAGATCGGACACGAGTTCCGCACCGGAGAGGTCGTGGCGCGAGCCGGCGGATATCAGTGCGAGCAGTGCGGGTACGTCCTGTCGCTGGCAGCGGGCAAGAGGCTTCCGCCGTGTCCGAAGTGCGCTCACAGCCGTTTCCTGAAGATCTCCTAACCAGACAGTTCCGGATGTTCTCCGCGCGTCCCGGCCGCCTCGGTCGGCTCGCGCTCGCGTTCGCCGCCGGTCTCGCGCTGCCCGCCGATCCGGCGCTCGGACTTCAGGCGGTCGCGATGGCCGAGCGGATCGAGATCGTGCTCGACGCCTCCACGGACATGGGCGAGCCGATCGGCGGCGTCGCGAGGATGGACGTCGCGAAGGAGTTTCTCACCGCGCTCCGTGAGGGGCTCGCCACCACGCCGGCCCTTCGTCTCTACGGCGCGACCAGCCCGCGACCGCGAAGGGACTGTTCGGATACGCGCCGGGTCGTCGACCCTGGCGCGGCCCCGCAGCGCTGGGTCGAGGTGCTCGCGGGTGTCCAGCCACGGGGCATCTCGCCGCTGGGCGCGGCGCTCCGGTCGGCGGCCACCGACTCGGCGGGCACTTGGGTGCTGATCACGCAGGGCGGCGACGACTGCCGCGTGGATCCGTGCAGCGTTTGGAAGGAGACGATCGGCGGGGGGCCGAATCGCCGCTCGCGGCTGCACGTCGTCGGGCTCGACCCTCCACCCGCCGCACTCGAGGAGCTGCGCTGCCTGAGCCGGGCCGGATCCGGTTCGCTTACGGTCATCGATTCCCCGGATGTCGCCGCGGCCGCGGGCCGCCGGCTGGCGCTGATCCTCCGGAACGAAGGGTTGGTGGAGGTGCGGGCGACGCTCGGCCGGGCCGGCGAGCGGGTCCAGTTGCCGGTGCGGATCGCGAGGCCGGTGCACGACGAGGTCGTGACCGCGTTCACGGCGCGCGAGCCGCACCCTGTTCCCGCGGGCGTGTATCGGGTGGTCGTCGAGTCCGTTCCGCCGCTGACGTTCGAGCGGGTGATGGTGCTGCCGGGCGAGACCACCACCCTCGATGCGTCCAGCCTCGGACGACTGCGGGTCGAGCTGCTGGACGACGCTGGCCTGCGGAAGCGAGCCCCCGTCTCCATCCGCTCCGGAGACGGGCGGCGGGAGCTCCGCTACCTGGTCAGCGGCGAGGACGCGGTCGTGCAGGCGGGCGCCTACGACATCAGCGTGGATCTCGGCGACTCGATCGTCGAGCAACAGGACGTGGCGGTGTCGGCCGGGC
This sequence comes from Gemmatimonadota bacterium, assembly GCA_025931135.1. Classification (GTDB taxonomy): domain Bacteria; phylum Gemmatimonadota; class Gemmatimonadetes; order JACCXV01; family JAHWKZ01; genus JAICNR01. The sequence continues at coordinate 8,246 of JAICNR010000013.1, forward strand.
GGACGACGCGCCTAGCCTTCGGCGGAGGCGGGACGTTGCTCGTCCTGGCGCCGGAGTTCGAATCTCCGCCACCCACCCGGATTCTCGCCTTCCGCGCGAGCGTGGTCGACACGCTGGTCCTGGGCGCGGCCGAAGCGCTGCCCGCCGGAAGCTATCGCCTGCTCGTCGAGACGATTCCCATGTTCGTGAGAGAGGACGTCGTCGTTCGCGACGAGAGCCAGACGGTCGTCACCCTTCCCGAGACCGGGGTTCTAGGGGTCGATCTGCGGGGAGTGGATGGCCCCGTGAACGGTGTCGACGTCCAGGTTCGCGAGGTGCTTACGGGCGAAGCCTATGCCACGTTCGCGAGCGGCGAGCGACGTCTCGCGATGCCGGGACGCTACGACCTCGAGGCGCGAACGGTCCCTCCGACCACGTTCGCCGGGATCGACGTCGCCCCGGGCAGGGAGAGCATCGTGCGTCGCGAAGGCCTTTCGCGGCTCGTGGTCGCGCCACCGCGCGGCGCCGCCGGGCCCTATCGTCTCGAGGTTTTGACGCCCGCCGGCGACCGTAGGCTCGGCGAGGCGCTGGGGCCGGCACCCCAGCTGCCGGTCTGGCCGGGGGCCTACCTGGCGCGCGTCTGGCACGGGCGCGAGCTCGCCTGGGAGGGCCGGGTGGCGGTTGCGTCGGACAAAACGGCCCGGATAGATTTGCCCGGCTCGTAGCCGTCATTCCCATTCGAGGGGAGAGATCATGACTCTGCTGGGCTTCCTCGTTCTGCTCCTCGTGGCAGCGGTGGCGGGCGCGCTTGGCCAGGCGATCGTCGGGTACTCGGCGGGAGGCTGTCTGGTGTCGATTGCGTTAGGGTTCGTGGGCGCCCTCATCGGGACATGGCTCCGGACCGAGCTCGGGTTGCCCGAGCCGTTCCCGATCGAGATCCAGGGACAGTCCTTCTCTCTCATCTGGGCGATCATCGGCGCGGCGCTGTTCGTCGCCGTGATCTCCCTCGTTTCCGGCCGACGGAGATAGATCCGTCGCGGCATCCCGCGACGCCGAGAAGTCGGGATCCGATGGATCATCCCCGGCGCTGGCTGAGGGGCTTCTCCCGCTATAGCGCCTTCTACGCGAAGAACCTCTGGCACAAGGCCGCGCGCGACCAACTGTTCTTCCTCTCCTCCGGCATCACGTTCAACGTCCTGGTCACGATCGTCCCCCTGCTGCTCATCTCGATTGCGGTGCTGGGCATCCTGGTCGAGTCCTCGACCTCCGCTCGTGATCAGATCCTGACTTTCATTCAGCGCGTCATGCCACTGGCCAGCGCTCAGGCCGAGAGCCTCCTGTTCGGATTGGTCGACGATCGTGGCTGGTTCGGGGCGTTGGGTCTCGTGGGCCTGATCTGGGCCTCGACGCGGTTGTTCGGCTCGCTTCGCACCGTCCTCGAGATCATCTTCGAGATCCCGCCCGAGGAAAGGCTGGGGATCGTGGAGGGGAAGATCCACGACATCAAGATGGTCGTCGTGGTGGGGTCGCTGTTTCTGCTTACGATCTCCCTGACTACCGCCCTGCGGTGGGTGAAGAACTACGGCGTCGGGTTCCTGGGTCTCGACGCGTACAACATCTCCTGGTTCTGGGCGCTGGCCAGCCTGCTCATCGCGTACCTCATCACCTACCTGATGTTCTTCTTCGTCTACCGCTACGTGCCCGACCGGTGGATCCCGCGGCAGGACGCGGCCGTGGCGGCTCTCTTCTCGAGCCTGTTGTTCGAGCTGGCCAAACAGGTCTTCGTTGCCTACCTGGCCGAGTTCGGTCGTTTCCTGGAGCTGTACGGATCGTTCACGAACCTGGTCCTGGTCGCGTTCTGGGTCTACTACAGCAGCATCGTGTTCATCCTGGGCGGAGAGCTGGCGCGGATCGTCCAGGTGCAGCGCGGACGCGGATCGCGACCGGGTTGGTCGTTTCGCGAGGTCACGCCCTGAAGCCGAGCCGGATCCTGCCTGGGCTGGCACTGGTGCTTCTGCCCGCGGCGCTCCGGGCGCAGGAGGCGACGCCCGACACGACGCTCGCGCTGGTCGATCGCGGTTGCTGCCTGTCGGACGTCCGGGACGGGGCCGAAGTGAAGGACTTCGAGGTTCACGGGAACAGCGCACTCGACGAGTCTACGATCGAGCGCTCGCTGTACAGCGCCGAGAGCGGGTTCTGGCCCTGGAGCGACGAGCACTATCTCTCCACCTCGGAGTTCGTGAAGGATCTGGAACGGATCCACATCCTCTACCAGCGGCACGGTTACTTCGGTGCCCAGCTCGTGTCGTATGAAGTGCGTCCATCGGGGGATGACGCCGTCGCGATCGCGGTGACCGTTTCCGAGGGCGAGCCGACCCGCGTCGACACGCTCGCGATCGAGGGGCTGGAGCCCCTCGACGGGGATGAGCTCAGAGAGGAGATGCGCGGCCGGATCCCGCTCCAGCAAGGTGAGATCTTCAACGAGGCGGACCTGGTCGGGTCCCGGTCCCTGCTCGAGAACGAGTTCCAGAACCGCGGCTACGTCTATGCGCAGGTCCTGCTCGAATACCGGATCGACAAGCAGGCGCGGACGGCGAGCGTGATCTACTCGGTCGATGCGGGCGACCAGTACACGATCGGCGAGACGCGCATAGAAGGCTACGATCCGGAAGACCTCGACCTCGTCCGCGGCCAGCTCGAGTTCGCCTCGGGTGAGCTCTACGATCGGCAGGACATCCTCGACAGCCAGCGGAACCTCTACCAGCTGGGGTTGTTCCGCCGCGTCCTGATCGAGCCCCAGCTGGCGTCCGTTCGAGGCGACACCATCGACGTGCTGGTTTCGGTGGAGCCGGCACCCACCCACGTCGTGCGCGCCGGGATCGGCTACGGGACCGAAGACCAGGTCCGTATCCGGACCTCGTGGCTCGACCGGAATCTGTTCGGGCAGGCACGGCAGCTGGAGGTCCGTGGGCAGTACTCGAAGCTCGAACGCGAGGGGGCTGTCACGTATCGCCAGCCGGTCTTCCTCTTGCCCGATCTCGACTTCCTCGCATCCGGGTTCCTGCGGTTCGAGATCGAGCCCAACTATACGGTGGAGCGCGTCGGGGCCACGGTGCGCTCCAGCTATCGTGTCGGCCGCCGCTGGCTGACGCGCCTGGGTCTGACAGCCGAGCGGGACGAGTACAGCGAGTTCGACGAGGGGGTCTTGATCCCAGAGCTGGGACGCGAGTTCGTCAACCCGAGCCGGCTCGTGTACGCCGAGGCCGGAATCGTCTTCGACAGCACCGACTCCCTGTTCCAGCCCTCGAGCGGCTCGATCGTGAACCTGAGCCATCTGGTCGGGCTTCCGATCCTCACCGGAGACTACGCGTACTTCCGGACGGCTCTCCTGGTTACCCGCTACTACGAGGTGCGGGAGGGCTGGGTGCTGGCCGGCAAGCTCCTCCCGGCCTTCATCCTCGGGTACGGTGGCGACAAGGACCGCGTGCCGCTGTTCCAGCGCCTGTTCGCGGGCGGGGCGAACAGCGTGCGGGGCTACGAGCGGCGGCAGCTCGGACCCAAGGACGATCCCGAGAGCTTCGGACAGGAACGGGATCCGGAGCCGGTCGGAGGGCGGGGGGGTCTCGAGACGAGCGTCGAGCTCCGCTTCCCGCTGCGCGGCAACCTCTCCGGCGCGGCGTTCATCGACGCCGGGAACGTGTGGAGCGACCCCGACCAGATCTCGCTCGGCGATCTCGAGTACACGCCGGGGGTGGGCGTGCGCTACCGCACGCCGGTCGGTCCGGTGCGACTGGACGTGGCGCGGCGGATGTCGAACGAAGAAGACTTCCTCCCACGCTGGGTGTTTCATATTTCCATCGGTTCCGCTTTCTAGCCGGTCGCTGAAAATGCCCCGTCTGCTGCGTTGCGCTCCTCGTTCTTCCTGCGGCGTACCTCTCAGTACGCCTCGGAAGAGCCTCGTCGCGCGCCTTGCATCCGGGGCATTTTGAGCGACCTTGCGTCTCTGCCGCGGGGCTTTGGGACGAGGGGAACGCGTTGAGCGGAGTAGTGAGCAGGCTCATGTTCGTGGTGGCGCTGGTGGTGGCGCTGGCGGGGCTCGCGGTCGTCGCCGGCCTGCTCTGGTTGCGGACGCCGTGGGGGAACGAGTTCGTCCGCGGGCAGATCGAGAGCCGCCTCGACGCTGCCGTGCACGGGGCGGTCCGGCTGGGACGCGTCGAGGGCGACGTTCTGACCGGCCTCACCCTCCACGACCTGGTCATCGAGGGCGAGGACGGCGGGCTTCTGCTGCGCGCCGAACGCGCCCGCGCGCGCTACTCGCTCCGGCCCCTGTTCGACCGGCGCATCGCGGTCGATGAGATCCAGCTCCTGCGTCCCCAGATCCGGCTCGTCCGGGGCGGGGACGAGCGCTGGAACTTCCAGGAGATCTTCGCCCGGGAACCCAAGCCTCCCGGACCGCCGGGATGGGGATCCTGGATCCGGATCGGCGCGATCGAAATCGAGGATGGAGTCGTCGACGTGAAGTTCGAGGACGGCGGCTGGCCCGTGCTCGACTGGCAGGCGAACGAGTTCCGCGACGTGAACGGGACACTCCAGCTCGCGCTGTACTCTCGCGACCGGAACCTCAAACGCTTCGTAGCGGAAGACCTCTCCTTCCATCTCACCGGTCCAGACATCGTGGTCCGCGATCTGGACGGCGAGGGGATCTTCACCCCCGACAGCCTGGCGCTCAAGGCGATCCGCCTCGAGACGCCTGGGACCGAGCTCGAAGCCGAGGGCCATCTGACCCTCGGCGGGGCGGACTCGCTCGCGCTGGTCGTCGACGCGCCGCGACTCTCTCTCGACGAGACCGCGCGTCTGTTCCCGCAGGTTCGCGTCGGAGGAAGCGGCGCGTTCGAGGGTCGTGTGACGGGACCGGCCGGGAACCCGACGCTCGAGATCGCGAGCGCCCGCATCGAGACCGGGACGTCGACCGTGACGGCGAGCGGCACGATCTCGAACCTTACGGCGCCGCGCCTCGACCTCGACCTGGTCGCGGATCCGCTGGCCCCCGCGGACGTGCGGGCGTATGTGCCGGCCTGGCCGGTCGCCGTGCCGGTCTCGGGTCCCGTGAGCGTCAGCGGCCCGCCGCGCGAGCTGGAGATCGAGGCCGACTTCGTCTCTCCGGCCGGTGCCCTGTCGGCGCGCGGCGCCGTCGATCTGCGCTCGGGACTCGCCTACGACCTGGGAGGGACGACAAGCGCGCTCGACGTCGGTGGGCTGATCGGCCGGCCGAGAGTCGACCTTACGCTGACCGGCACGTATCGGATCGAGGGTCGGGGCACGAGCGAACGCGACCTGGACGCCGATATCCAGGTGGAGCTCGGGCGCTCGCGGATCTACCGCTGGGACGTGATCTCGGGATCCACGGGGGGCCGCATCGTGGGACGGGAGTACCGGGCCGACACGGTGCAGGTGCGGCTCCCGCAGACCGTGTTGCGCGGCGGCGGGACGTTCGGGCTCGCGCGCGGCGGCCGAATCGACGCCCGGGCGGTGATCGAGAGCGAGGATCTGGGCGAAGTGTGGCCCGGGATCGGCGAGATCTCTACGCGCGCGCGCGCGGACCTGCACCTCGATGGGACCTACGAGGACTTCGACGTGGCCGGCGACATCATGGCCGCCGATCTCGTCTACGGTGGTTTCAGGGCCGATTCGTTCTCCGGCGGTGTCGGCATGACGGGCGTGGGCGGTCCATTCGACATGCAGGCGCGCGGGACGTTCCATCGCTTGGCGATGGCGGGGGTCGAGGCGGACACCGCCGGTGTGGAACTCGAGTATGCCGAGTCGCGAATCCTCCTGACCGCCGAGCTCGACCTCGGATTCGAGGAGACCGCGTCCCTTACCGGCTCCGTCGATTTCTCCGGTCCTGTCACCGAGATGCGTCTCTCGAGCCTCGCGTATCGGACGCCGGACGGTACCTGGCAGATGGAGGACGGCGGGGAGCTCGCGCTCTCTGGGGGACGTTTGACCGCGCGAGACTTCCGGGTCTCGCAGGACGGCCAGACGCTCGGAGCGGACGGCGTGTTGGGGATCGACGGCGAGTCCGACCTGCGTTTTACCGCAGAGAATATCGAGCTCGAGGACGTGGCCCGCCTCAGCGGCCGGCCGCCCGGAGACTGGCAGGGAATCGCCAATCTCGAGGGGACGCTGCGCGGGACCCGACTCGACCCGGTGATCGAAGCCAGCGGCGAGGTGTCGAGCGGCACGATCCGCGGGTTCCGGTTCCAGCGGATCTCGGGCCAGGTCAGCTACGCCGACGCGCTGGCCGACATCGACCTGACGATCGCGACCCCGCCTCCCACGGAAGACCACCGGCTCGTGATGTCCGGAACCGCGCCCATCGATCTGAGACTGGCGTCGGTCGAGGACCGGCTCCCGGAGCGACCGGTGGATCTGCAGATCCGGGGAGAGAACACGGATCTCTCCATCCTGGCTGCCATCGTACCCGGGATCACCGATCTCGAAGGCCCGGTCGACATCCGCGTCGATGTCTCGGGGACGAGCGAGAACCCACAGTTCGCGGGAGCGGCGACGCTCGACGGAGGATCCCTGAAAATCCCGGCCACAGGGGTCACCTACGAAGATCTGCGGGGCGTTATATCGTTCGACAACGATCAGATCACATTCGACCGGCTGACCGGGACCGACGGGGCGCGAGGGACGTTCGAGGTCGGCGGGAGGATCGCGATGCAGGACCTGCGGCTCGGGCGGCTGGACCTCGAGATGACGGCGACCGATCTCCAGGTCATCGACCTCACCCGCCAGGACGTGCAGGTCCATGCCGCCCTTGCCATTACGGGGACGACGCAGGAGCCCGCAATGACCGGCCGGGTAGTGGTCGACGAAGCGATCTACCGTATGCCCGATCGCACGGACAAGGACATCATCGACCTCGACGAGGCGGTCATCTACGTGGACATCCCCGGTGCGCGCCGCGTGGACGAGCCCATCGAGCGATCGCCCTCATTGTGGGACCGAAGTCGCCTCGATCTCGAGATCCAGGTGACGGACGACGCGATCATCACCTCCAACAACATGCGCGTCGAGATCGCCGGCGATCTGTCGTTGTTCAAGCCCCCGCTGAGCCCGATGCCCACGATCTCCGGCACGCTCCAGGTGCGCCGCGGCTTCTATGAGGAGTTCGGCAAGCGGTTCACGATCGAAGGTGGCGAGGTGTTCTTCTACGGCACCCCCGAGCTGAATCCCGGCCTCCACATCGTGGCCTCGAACACCGTCGAAGGCGTGCAGGGAGTGGGTGACGTTCTCGTCCAGATCACGGTCGGTGGCACACTGCGCAACCCGACGATCGACCTGGCTTCGGTGCCCGAGTATGAGAGGTCGGAGATCATCGCGATCGCGCTCTTCGGAACTCCCACGCCGAGCGCGGGACAGCAGGGGCAGTTCACCGAGACGGTACGCGACCTCGTCACCGGCACCGCGGCGTCCTCGCTGCTGAAGTCCACGCTGACGAGCGAGCTCAACCTGGACGTCATCGAGGTCTCCCAGCGGCAGCTCGAGGAGGGGGATACGGCGACCCTGTTCCGCGTCGGGAAGTTCATCAGCCCGGATGTGTACGTGTCGTTCGAGCAGCAGGTGGGGGGCTCGGAGGACCACCAGGCAGTCGGGTTGAGGTATCAGATGACGGATCTGTTCTCGTTGGAGGCGACGGTGGGGACACGGGAATCGGGGGTCGACTTGTTCTGGGAATACACCTATTAGCTTCGACCGATGAAAACGGGGGGCACCCGCGAAGCGGGTCCTGCTGCGTTGCGCTCCGCGTGCCCTCCTGCGGCGTACAGTCGTACGCCTCGGAGTTCCCTTGTCGCGCGCCTGGCATCTGAGCCGTTTTGATCGGTCTCCTGTGAACTGCGCCGGACCTCGAACGAGGAGATCGGGCGCTGTCGGCATTGGGAACTGGAGCGGGGGAGGGGGTATAATGGCGTCATGGTGAACATGCTGAAGACCGTTGTGCTGATGACCGTGCTGACCGTGGGGTTGGTGCTGGTCGGCGGGGCGTTCGGGGGTCGCGGCGGGATGGTGACGGCGCTGGTGATCGCGGCCGCGATGAACTTCGGGTCCTATTTCTTCTCGGATAAGCTCGTCCTGCGGATGTACCGGGCGCGGGAGGTCACGCGCGCCGAGGCCCCGGGACTCTACGATGTGGTCGAGACGCTGTCCCGGCGCGCGGGCCTTCCGATGCCCCGCGTGGCGATCATCCCGGGCGAGCAGCCCAATGCGTTCGCTACCGGCCGGAACCCGGAGCACGCCGTGGTGGCGGCCACCGAGGGCATCCTGCGGATCCTCGACCGCGACGAGATCGAAGGGGTCATGGCGCACGAGCTGGCCCATGTACGGCACCGCGACATGCTGATCTCGAGCGTCGCGGCCACGCTGGCCGGGGCGATCATGGTGCTGGCGCGGTTCGGCCTGTTCTTCGGAGGCGGGGACCGCGATCGCGGCGGCGGAGCGCTCGCGATCCTGCTCGTCGTCCTGGCGCCGCTGGCGGCCATGATCGTGCAGGCGGCGATCAGCCGCTCGCGCGAGTTCGCGGCCGATGCGGGCGGCGCGGAAATCAGCGGGAAGCCGCGCGCTCTGGCGTCGGCGCTCCAGAAGCTCGAGGCGGCGGCGAAACGCGTGCCGCTGCAGGGTAACCCTGCCACCGCCCACATGTTCATCGTCCATCCCTTCCGCGGCGGCGGGCTGATGAAGATGTTCAGCACCCACCCGCCCACCGAAGAGCGCGTAGCGCGGCTCCTGGAGATGCGCGGCCTCGGCTGATACCGCCCAGCGACGGGAGACGTCTCTGCGCCTGGCCGTCATCTACAATCCGGTATCCGGCCGCGGCGCGGGCCGTCAGGTCGCGGCCCGGTTGGCCGCGATCGCAGCCGCTCGCGGGGACGCGATCGATCTCTTCGGGACCGGTCGCGAGGTGGACGCACGCACTGCGGCCAGGCGCGCGGTGGAGGCGGGAGCGGACCGGGTGGCGGCGATCGGGGGGGACGGCACGATCGTCGAGGTGGCAGCCGGCCTTCTCGAGGTCCCGGAGCCGCCTCCGCTCGCGATCGTTCCTCAGGGGACCGCCAACCTCCTCGCCTTGAACCTCGGGATCCCCCCCGATCGGGAGTCCGCCGTATCCGCGGCGTTCTCGGATTCCGTCGTCCGGATCGACTGCGGGCGCGCGAACGGCGAGCCGTTCCTGATCGCGGTCGGCGCGGGCGTCCACGCGGAGCTGGTCGCGCGCGCCGACCGGGGGACGAAGCGCCGATGGGGAGTGGCCGCGTACGGGATCGCCGGCTGGCGCGCCAGCCGAGGGGCCGAGGCCCTTCGCTTCCGGGTCTGGATCGACGGCGAGGAGAGCGAGATCGAAGCCACGACGATCCAGGTCATGAACGTCGGCTCGGTGCTTCGCCGGGGGTGGGAGTTCGCGCACGGGGTCACGCCGGTCGACGGCGTCCTCGATCTGATCGCCCTCCGCGCGTCGACGCTCGCGGAGCACGTGGTGACCGCGGCGGCCGTCGTTCGCGGGGCTCCCACCGACACCGATCTGGTCGTTCATCTTCCGGCTCGGCGCGTGCGGATCGAAGTGGACCCGCCCGCGCTGCTCCAGCGCGACGGGGAGCTGGCGGGCCGGACCCCGGTCGAGATCGACGTGCTGCCGCGAGCCTTGCCCATCGTCCTTCCCGGGAGCGGCCCATGGACGTCGTGAGCGAGCGGATCGCACTCGCCTCGCTCCTCGGTGGGTGGGCGGTCGGCGCCGCGTTCCTGCCACTGGGCGGGATGATCCACTTCCTCCTCGTCGCCGCGCTCATCGTCTTCCTTGTCGGGAGATTCGGCCGCGAGGGATGACTAGGGACCGTCGGCCCGCCGACGGTTTCGGACGCCCCTCCATCGCCGCTCGTCGGGATCGCGAGCGACGGCCCGCACGGCACGGTTCTGGCCAGCTCACTTCCGCCGCACGCTCCCCGTCACCCGCACGCGGGAGGTGTGGTATGGATTTCCTGGTCCCGAGAAGGACAAGGACGGTTCGGGCCTTCGCGGCCCGTCGGCCGGTCGTCGCGGCGGCGGGCCTGCTCCTGATCGCCAGTCTGTTCGTCGACGTGGGCGTGGCCCGCGCGGAGTACCCCGTGGGGTGGGAGGACCCCGATCTGATGGACATCGGGGCATGCATCGGGTACTGCGGGACCGCGTTCCTCTCCAAGACCAGGCTCGCGACGTACTCCTTCGGCGCGTCCTGCCTCGGCTGCGTCTGGAGGCTCTTCGGGGATCTCTACGCCTGGACCCAGGATATCGAGTCGGACTGTTACACGGGGGTCCTCGGACAGCCCTGCACGGGCTGGGAGTACGAGGGGTCCCGGTGATCCGCCCCCCGCTCTCCTCGGTGCTGGCCGCGGCGCTCGTCGCGGCCAGCCTGGGCGTCGGAGGTTGGAAGGTCGTGGAAGTGCGCCGGGAGAACGTGAGGCTCGCACTCCAGTCCCGGACCTGCATGGCCAGGAACGAGGCGTTCCTGGCGATGCTGCGCACGGCCGCCGAGGGCCGGCGAGCCGAGCTCGGCCCGCCGGGTCCCGGGAGATTCCTCGGACCCGCACGGCGAAACCCTTGAGCCGGACGCTCGCCGCCGCCGCCGTCGCGGCCTGGGCGCTCGGCGCCGCGGCGTTGCCGGCCGTCGCCTGGCTCTGGGTCCGCGACGGCCGGCGTCGCCTGGGCCTGGTCGCGTTCGCGGGAGCCATGGTCGCGCAGGTTTCGTGGCTGGCCCTCGTCGCCGGGAGCGGGCTCGTCGCCCTCCTCGATCCGGGAGCGGCGGGGGTTCCGGAAGGATGGGTGGCATGGGCCGCGGGAGTGGGCGGGCTCGCGTCGCTGGTGGCCGGCCTCCGGCGGCGCGCCGGGCCGCGGAGGCCACGGGTCTCGGACCGCGCCGCCGAGATCGGGATCGGGCTCTTCGGTGTCGGCCTTCTGCTGCGGCAGCTCGCGCTCGTCGCCTGACGGCGAGCGATCGCTCGCCCGCGGAATCGCGCGCGTTGAAGGACCGGGCGGGCCCGACTAGTTTCACCCGGCTATGGCCGAAGTCCTCCGGATTCAGGGCGCCCGCGAGCACAATCTCAAGGACCTCGATCTCGAGCTGCCGCGCGACCGGCTGGTCGTCCTGACCGGTCTGTCGGGCTCGGGCAAGTCGAGCCTGGCGTTCGACACGATCTACGCCGAGGGGCAGCGGCGGTACGTGGAATCCCTGTCCGCCTACGCCCGCCAGTTCCTGGGCGTCATGGAGAAGCCCGACGTCGATTACATCGAAGGGCTCTCGCCGGCGATCGCGATCGAGCAGAAGGCCGGCGCGAGGAACCCGCGCTCGACCGTCGGCACCGTCACCGAGATCTACGACTACATGCGTCTCCTCTGGGCGCGCGTCGGAGTGGCGCACTGCCACCGCTGCGGCCGACGCGTGGAGCGTCAGTCCGCCGATCAGATCGTGGACGCCATCCTGGAGTGGCCGGAGGGCAGGCGCATCCAGATCCTGGCGCCGCTCGTGCGCGGCCGGAAGGGCCAGTACAAGGAAGTGTTCGCCGAGGCCCGTCGCGAGGGCTTCGTCCGCGTGCGGGTGGACGGGGAGGTCTACGACCTCGAGAGCGTGCCCGCCCTCGCGAAGAACCGGAAGCACGAGATCGAGGTCGTCGTGGACCGGCTCACGGTCGATCCGAGCTACCGGCAGCGGCTGGCGGACTCGGTGTCCACGGCGCTGGACCTGGGCGGTGGGATCGTCAACGTCCACGTACAGGCAGACGGCGAGTCGGAGGAGGAGGAGCGGCTGTTCAGCCGGGACCTGGCGTGCGTCCATTGCGGGATCAGTTACGAGGAGCTCGAGCCCCGCATGTTCTCGTTCAACAGCCCGTACGGCGCATGCGCCGCCTGCAGCGGCCTGGGAACGCGCATGGAGGTCGACCCCGAACTCCTGCTGCTCGACCCGCGGATCTCGATCCTCGAGGGGGTCGTGAAGCCGTGGGGCGAGCCGCGCGGCCAGCTGGCCAAGACCCTGCTCCCCTCGCTCGCTGCCGAGTTCGGCTTCGACCTCAACACGCCGTGGGGCCGGCTGCCCGAGTCGGTGCGGGAGGCGCTGCTGCACGGGACCGGCGATCGGGAGATCCCGTTCCGGTACGAGGCGCAGAAGCGCAAGGGCACCTACGCGGGCACGTGGGAGGGCATTGTCGGACAGCTCCAGCGACGCTACGAGGAGACTGACTCCGATTCCGTGCGCCGGCAGGTCGAGGAGTTCATGGCCGAACTGCCGTGTCACTTCTGCGGCGGCAAGCGCCTCAAGCCCGAAGCGCTGGCGGTACAGGTGGGAGGCCGGGGGATCGGCGACGTCGTGAGCCTGCCGATCTACGCGGCGGGGGAGTTCTTCGAGCGACTGGATCTCTCGGCTCGCGATCTGGAAATCGCGAGCCAGATCCTCAAAGAGATCCGCGAGCGCCTGCAGTTCCTGGTCGCGGTCGGCCTCGACTACCTGACGCTGGAGCGCTCGGCCGGAACGCTCGCCGGGGGCGAGGGGCAGCGGATCCGGCTCGCGACCCAGATCGGAAGCCATCTCGTAGGCGTCCTGTACGTTCTCGACGAGCCCTCGATCGGCCTCCACCAGCGGGACAACGGGCGCCTGCTCGAGACGCTCAAGCGACTGCGAGATCTCGGGAACACGGTCCTCGTCGTCGAACATGACGAGGAGACGATCCGGTCCGCGGACTGGGTCGTGGACCTGGGTCCGGGGGCGGGTCGGGAGGGCGGGAGCATCGTGGCGCAGGGGCCGCCGGAGGCGATCGAGGCCGCGCCGGGCTCCATCACTGGAGCCTACCTGCGCGGGGAGCGCGTGATCGCGATTCCGACGGAGCGCCGCGCGGGAAGTGGCGAGTCGCTCGTCGTGGTAGGAGCGCGGGAGCACAATCTGCAGGACGTAAGCGTCGACATTCCGTTGGGCCGATTCGTCTGCGTAACCGGGGTGTCCGGGTCGGGGAAATCGTCGCTCGTCAACGACGTCCTGTACCGGGCGCTGGCCCAGAAGCTCCATCGCGCCCGGGAGCGTCCGGGGGAGCACGACCGAATCGAGGGGATCGAGCGGATCGACAAAGTCATCGCGATCGACCAGTCGCCGATCGGCCGCACGCCGCGATCGAATCCCGCTACGTACACAGGTCTCTTCACGCCGATCCGCGAGCTGTACGCAGAGCTGCCGGAATCGAAGATGCGCGGCTACGACCAGGGCCGGTTCAGCTTCAACGTACCCGGCGGGCGCTGCGAGGCGTGCGGCGGCGACGGGCTGATCAAGATCGAGATGCACTTCCTGCCCGATGTCTACGTGCCGTGCGAGGAATGCAAGGGGAAGCGCTACAACCGCGAGACGCTGGAGATCTACTACAAGGGCAAGACGATCGCCGACGTGCTCGACATGACGGTCGAGGAGGCGCTCGAGTTCTTCCGCAACGTGCCCAAGGTGCGACGGAAGCTGAAGACGCTCCACGACGTCGGCCTCGGGTACATCACGCTCGGGCAGTCGGCGACGACGCTGTCCGGAGGCGAGGCCCAGCGGGTCAAGCTGGCGAGCGAGCTCGCAAAGGTGGCGACCGGCGCGACCTTCTACATCCTCGACGAGCCGACGACCGGCCTTCACTTCGAGGACGTGCGGATGCTGCTGGGCGTCCTCCACCGCCTGGTCGAGCGCGGGAACACCGTGGTCGTGATCGAGCACAACCTGGACGTGATCAAGACCGCCGACTGGATCGTCGACCTGGGCCCCGACGGGGGGGACCGCGGGGGTCGCGTGGTGGCGGAAGGCACGCCGGAGGACGTCGCCCGTTCGACCGTCTCCCACACCGCCGGCTACGTGCGCGGCGCGCTGGCCCACGCCGCGCCCGCGGTCGCATGACACCGCGCCGGGAAGCACGCGCCTGTTTTCGCTCGCTGCGGAAAGGCCTCTCGAGGTGCGCGAGTTCAAGGCGCGCGACGAGAGCCGGCCGAGACGTACGATTTGTACGTCGCAGGCCGGCACGAGGAGCGCAACGCAGAAATCGCGCACCTTCAGTGGTCGCATGAGCGTGTTCGATATCATCGGGCCCAGGATGGTCGGCCCTTCGTCCAGCCACACCGCCGGCGCTCTCCGGCTGGGGCTCCTCGCGCGCGGTCTCCTGGGGCGCACGCCGGAGCGGGCGCGGATCGGGCTCCACGGCTCGTTCGCGACGACCTATCGCGGCCACGGGACCGACCGCGCGGTGGCGGCGGGGCTGCTGGGCATGGCACCCGACGACCCGCGGATCCCACGGAGCCTCGAGGTCGCTCGGGAACGGGGGCTCGACGTGCGGTTCGAGCCCCTCGATCTGGGGCCCGCCGCGCACCCCGCCACGCTGGCGTTCGAGCTCGAAGCGGAGGGCGAGCGGGTCACGATGGTGGGCGCGTCGGTGGGAGGCGGATCGGTTCAGGTCACGTCGGTGAACGGCCGCGACGTGGACCTGACCGGGGAATACGACACGCTGATCGTCCAGGCCCGCGACATCCCGGGGACCACCGCGTCGATCACCCATCTCCTCGCGGAACGGGGCGTGAACATCGCGTTCCTGGAAGTAAGCCGCGAGAAGCGGGGACGTGAGGCGACGATGCTGATCGAGGCCGACCACGAGATCCCCGACGATGTCGTCGAACAGGTCCAGGCGTTCGAATGGGTGCGCGAGGCGCGCCGCCTGTCGAAGGTGACCGACTGATGTTCTCGAGCCTGGCGGAGATCGTCGCGCGCGCGGAGTCGACCGGCCGGCCCCTGTGGCGGATCGTGCTCGACGAAGAGGTAGAGGACGCCGACACGACGGGCGAACGGGTCCTCGAGCGGCTCGGCGAGCGGCTCGCCACGATGCGCGAAGCGGTCGAGCGCGGGCTCCATTCCGACGCGCCGTCGGTGAGCGGGCTCCTGGGCGGCGGGGCGCGACGGTTCGAGACGTGGCGGGCTCAGGGAGCGAGCGTGCTGGGTCCATTCCTCGGAAAGGTCGTGGCGCGCGCGCAGGCTACGATGGAGGTCAACGCGCGGATGGGGACGATCGTGGCGACTCCCACCGCGGGCTCGTCGGGCATCCTGCCGGCGGTCCTCTTCTCGGCCGAGGAGGAGCTCGGCCTCTCGGAGCAGGATCTCGTTCGGGGGCTCCTCGTCGCCGCGGGCGTAGGGCAGGTGATCGTCGCCCGCGCGAGCGTCTCGGGCGCGGCGGGAGGTTGTCAGGCGGAGACCGGGAGCGCGGCGGCCATGGCGGCAGGGGCGCTGACCGCGCTGCGCGGAGGCCGCCCCGCTCAGGTGTCGGAGAGCGTGGCGTTCACGCTCCAGGGCATGCTCGGGCTGATCTGCGATCCGGTGGGCGGGCTCGTCGAGGTCCCGTGCCTGACCCGGAACGTGTCGGGGGCGGTCCAGGCGGTCGCCGGCAGCGAGCTCGCGCTCGCCGGACTCCACTTCCCGATCCCCGCGGACGAGGTGATCGACGTGATGGGGCAGATCGGAAGCGAGCTCGACGAGAAGTACCGCGAGACCGCGAAGGGCGGCCTGGCGGCAACCGCCACGGGTCGGCGGCTCGCCGCCTCGGTGCGCTGGGACGGCCCTGGTTTCGAGAACACGAACGCGGCGCGCGCGCGCGACCTGGCGGATCCGGGTCCTGCGCTCGCCGCCGACGCCGACGGAGGGGAATCGCATGGCTGACCGCCGGATCCTGATCCTGGCCGAGGGGCGCTTCGGCGTCCTCGATGCCAAGACCGCCACGTGCGTGATCCGCTACGCGCCCGACGAGGTCGTCGGCGTGCTCGATTCGGTCACGGCGGGCGCGACGACCGACGAGGTACTCGGCTTCGGCCCGCCGCTCCCGATCGTCGCCAGGCTGGAAGCGGGGCTGGCGCTCGGCCCCGACACGTTCCTGATCGGCGTGGCGCCTCGCGGAGGCAGGCTTCCCGAGGCGTGGCGGGCGATGGTGAAGGGAGCGCTGGAGGCCGGGCTGGAGGTCGTGAGCGGCCTTCACACCTTCCTCGGCGACGACCCGGAGCTGGCCGCCATCGCGGCCCGCTCCGGGGCTTCGATCCGGGACCTGCGCCGCGTGCCCTCCGACCTTCCGGTCGCATCGCGGAAAGCGGCGAGCGTCGACGCGCTGGTCGTGCTCACCGTCGGAACGGACTGCAACGTGGGGAAGATGACGGCGTCGGTGGAGCTGGCGGCCGCCGCCCGGCGCATGGGGTTCGCCGCCGCGTTCGCGCCGACGGGCCAGACGGGCCTGTTCCTAGGCGGCAGGGGGCTCGTGGTCGATCGCGTGATCGCGGATTTCGTCGCGGGGGCCGCCGAGACGATCGTGCTCGACAACGCGCCCGGGCAGGACTTCGTGTTCGTCGAGGGGCAGGGATCGCTCCTCCATCCCGGCTACAGCGGCGTCACGCTGGGGCTCATTCACGGCAGCCAGCCGGACGCGATGGTGCTCGTCCACCAGCCGACCCGCCTCCGGACGCTGAACGACGAGATCGAGATCATGCCGCTCCCCGACTGGATCGAGCTCCACGAGCGCATGGCGGGGTACCTGAAGCCCGCTCCCGTGGTCGGGGTGGCGATCAACGGCTACGACCTCGACGACTCTGCCGCGCGCGCGTGGGCGGAGCGGATCACGGCGGACACCGGTCTGCCGGCGGTGGACCCGGTGAAGTTCGGGGCCGAGCCCCTGATCGAGGCGATTCTCGCCCGCGGACTCGACAAGCCGCGGCCATCCGCGGTCGCGCGGGGGGCGGGACGGTGATCGCGCACGAGACCCGCGCCCTCACGCTCGTCCCCACGCACCCGTTCCGGATCGCGCGCTCCGAGCACGCGGCGTACCACCACTGGATCGTGCGGCTCGAGCACGACGGCGACGAGGGGTGGGGGGAGGCGGCGCCTTCCCGGCGTTACGGGGAAACGGCCGAAACCGTGGCCGCCGCCCTGGCCGAGCTCCTGCCGCTGATCGGCGACGACCCGTACGCGTTCGACGCGATCGAGCGCCGGTGGAATGGCCACCTGTGGGAGAACGCAAGCGCGAAGACGGCCATCTCCGCAGCCCTCTGGGACCTCGTCGGCAAGCGCCACGGCCTTCCCCTCTACCGCTGGCTCGGACTCGACCTCGACCGCGTGCCCGCGACCTCGTTCACGATCGGGATCGCCGATCCCGAGACGATGCGGCGGAGGGTGGAGGACGCGGCGGGCTACGGGATTCTCAAGATCAAGATGGGATTCGAGGACGACGTCGCGGTGCTCGAGCGGATCCGCGCGATGACGGACAAGCCGATCCGCGTCGACGCGAACGAAGGCTGGACGCGCGCCGGAGCGCTGGCGCGCCTCCCCGCGCTCGAGGATCTGGGCGTCGAGCTCCTCGAGCAGCCGGTCCCGGCGGCCGACCGCGAGGGTCTCGCGCTCGTCAGCGCGGCGACCTCCATTCCCGTGGTCGCCGACGAGTCGTGCCGCACGACCGCGGACCTGGCCGACCTGTTGGGCGTCGTCGACGTCGTGAACGTGAAGCTCGCCAAGACCGGGTCGATCGGAGAAGCGGTACGGCTCATGACCGCGGC
>JAICNR010000173.1 GCA_025931135.1 Gemmatimonadota bacterium
GAACGGCGGCCCGCGTCGAGGCGGGCCGCCGCCGGATGCGGCCCCTGCCGGGTCAAACAGGGACCGCGGGGTGATCCCCGGCAGGAGGACTCCCGGGGATCGGCCAGGTTGTGGAAGGCCCTGGCTCTCCCTAAAGGGACGGACCCTGACCGGCGTTTATTCAAGCGGCATTTCTTTCATCGAGGAAGGCCATCCCATGCGGTACCACCGCCTCGTCCTCCTGGCCGCGATGGCGTTCTGCCCCGGAATCCTGTGGGCGCAGGACGTCCCGTCGCCGGGTGCTTCCCTGCAACTCACCGTGGACCAGGCGGTCGAACGCGCGCTGGTCGAGAACGAGCAGACCCGGATCGCCCGCGCGGATGTCGACCGCACCGAGGGTCAGGCCCGGGAGGCGCTCGCCCGGGCGCTTCCCACGATCGACGGCACGTACCGCTTCGTCCGGAATCTCCAGCGGCCTTCCATCTTCTTCGACCAGGGAGGGGAGACCCAGCAGATCGCGATCGGGAACTCGACCGAGCACGACTTCGACCTGACGTTCGAGCAGCCGGTCGTGGACTTCAGCCTCGGGTCCGCCATCTCGGCCGCGCGGCACGGGACGGCGGCCAGCATCGCGCGCTACGAGCGAACGCTCTCCGACGTCGCGCTCGACGCGAGACAGGCGTACTATGCGGCGCTCCGCGGAGCGGCCGGCGTGAGGGTGGCGGAGAACGCCGTCGAGCTCGCTCGCCGCCGTCTCGAGCAGGTGCAGCTGTTCTTCGACGTCGGGACGGCCGCCGAGTTCGATCTCCTGACCGCGCAGGTCGCGCTCGAGAGCGCGCGCCCCGATCAGATCCGCGCCGTGAACTTCCTGCGGCTCGCCCATAACGAGCTGAAGCGCGTGACGGGAATTCCGTTCGACGCCCCGGTCGAGCTCGCGGACTCGCTGGCCTACGTGCCGAGCGAGATCGCCCTCCAGGACGCGGTCGCCCGCGCGCAGGCGCAGCGCGCCGACCTGATCGCCGAGCGTCAGACGGTCGAGCTCGCCAAAGAGATCGTCGACGTAGAACGCTCCGAAGGCTACCCCAGGCTCTCGCTCTTCCTGAACCTCAACCGGCGCGCCTCTTCGGAGGAGATCTGGCCGGAGGATCGCGACTTCACGCAGTCCGCAGTCGCGTCGCTCGCGCTCGACATCCCGATCTTCGACGGCCGGCGCACGCAGGGTCGGACCCTGCAGGCACAGGCCGATCACGTCGCGGCGATCGAGCGCCTGCGGGGCCTCGAGAAGGACATCGAGCTCGAGGTGATGGACGCCTGGCAATCCCTGCAGGCCGCCGACGAGGGCGTTCGCGCGACGTCCGCCACGGTCGGACAGGCGCAGCGCGCGTACGACATCGCGAGCGTGCGGTTCCGGAGCGGCTTGTCGACCCAGCTCGAGCTCGACGAAGCGGAGCAGAACCTGATCGACGCCCAGGCCGTGGCCGCCGAGGCCCTCTACCTCCATATGCTCGCGCGCGCGCTCCTCGAGCACGCGATGGGGGAGATCTGAGCCCCCGGCGCGCGACGTTCGCGGCGGCGGTGGTCGCGCTGCTCTCGGCGGGCCTCGCGGCTCCGGCCATCTCGCAGGACGTCCCTCCGCCCGCGGACATCGTGCCCCGCGCGCGGGGGTTCGCGATCGGGGGCTGGATCGGCCACTACTCCTGGGAAGAGTCTGCGCCCTACGAAGACCACGCGATGGGCGGCGTCTCGATCGAAAGGCTCCTGTGGTCGGGGGTACGCGGCCGGGCCGCGATCGGGGCCGGGAAGACGACGCTCGGGCTGGAAGACGAGGAGCGGGATGCGTGGATCATGCCGTTCGACCTCCAGGTCCTGCTGTCCCCGGATTTCGGTCCGCTGCGGGGATTCGGCGTGCTGCCGTACGGGGTGCTCGGGTTCGGCAGCCTAGTCACGAATCCGTCCGGGGTCGACGGGGAGGAGAGCCTGCCGACACGGGCCCAATCGCAATGGACGTACGGCGGCGGGATTCAGGCGCGTCTCCCGGGCCGCTTCGAGGCCCGGGTAGAGGGCTCGATGGCCGGTATCCGGTTCTCCGATCCCGTCGCCACCGAGGATCGCGAGACGCAGACGATCCACAATCGACGATGGGAGGGACGGGTCAGTTGGCTGTTCTGACGACGATTCGCGCGGCGGGCGCGCTGGCGCTCGCGATCCTGGCCATGGCGGGCTGTGGAGGTGGCGAGGCGGAGGGCGGGCCCTCGGGCGCCGTCATCGACACCGTGCACGTCCGGGGGGAGGACGTCGCTTCGCTGGTACAGGCCGTCGGAACGGTGGAGGCGGACAACCAGACGGCGGTGGCGGGAGAGGTGCGAGGACAGGTTTCCCGGATCCTCCAGGACGAGGGGAGCCGGGTGTCCGCCGGCCAGCCGGTGATCCAGATCGACCCGGGACCCTACCGGTTCGCGGCTCAGTCCGCGGCGGCCGATCTGGCGCGGGCCGAAGCGCAGCTCTCGGCCGACGAGAAGCAGCTCGAGCGCTTCGACCAGCTCCTCGAGGCGGGGGCGGTCGACCGGCAGACATACGACAACCTCCAGGCCCGCGTCGAGAGCGGACGGGCAGCGGTCCAGCAGGCTCGCGCGGCCATCGGCACCGCCCAGTGGAACCTCGGCAAGTCCACGGTCCGCGCGCCGTTCGCCGGCACGGTGGCGAGGCGCCACGTCCAGCTCGGCCAGACCGTGGACACGCAGGACGAGCTGTTCGACCTCGTCGACGACCAGCCGGTCAAGATCCGGTTCGCGGTTCCCGAGATCCACGCCGGCAGGATCGAGGTCGGCGACCGGGTCGAATTCCGCGTCCGGTCCGACACCGTCGCCGTGCGGATCGCGGCCGTCGACTACGTGAGCCCGGAGATCGATGCCGGGAGCCGCACGTTCGAGGTCACGGCCGTGTACACGAATCCGGACCGCGGCGCCCGCCCCGGCGCCTACGCCGACGTGTCGGTGACGACGGGCGTGAACGAGAACGCGCCGGTCGTGCCCGAGGAGGCGCTGGTCACCGAGGGGACGAAGAACTACGTCTATGTGCTGGAAGACTCGACCGCTCACCGGCGCGAGGTCGAGGCCGGCGTCCGGCTCGAAGGGATGGTCGAGATCCTCCGCGGTCTGGAGGTCGGCGAGGTGGCGATCACCGCCGGCCAGGCCGGGCTGCAGGACGGGGCGGCGGTGCGCGTCGTCGAGCCGCGCGAGACGCTCCAGCGGGAGCCGTAGGACACTCCGATGATCCTTTCCGATACCGCGATCCGCCGGCCGATCTTCACGATCATGGCGATGGCGGCGCTCGTCCTGTTCGGCTACCTGGGATACCGCGCGCTCGGCATCAACCAGTTCCCCAACGTCGATTTCCCGACCGTCTCGGTCACGACGATCCTGCCGGGCGCGAGCCCCGAAGTCGTCGAGTCGGCGGTCACCGACGTCATCGAGAACGAGCTCTCCTCAATCGAGGGCATCAAGCACGTCACCTCGACCTCCTCGCTGGGCGTCTCCCAGATCTCGGTCGAGTTCGAGCTCGATCGCGACGTCGATCTCGCCGCCCAGGACGTGCGGGACAAGGTGGCGCTGGCCGAGGCCTCGCTCCCGGACGACGTCGAACCCCCGGTCGTATCGAAGCTCGACATCTCGGCTCAGCCGAACCTGTGGATCGCGCTCATGGGCCCGGACGCGCGGGCGATCGGCGAATACGCCCGCTGGACCCTGCGGCCCCGGCTCCAAACCGTCGAGGGCGTGGGGAACATCTTCCTGGGCGGTTTCCAGGAGCGCGAGATCCGGGTCTGGGTCGACCGCGAGCGTCTCGAGGGGTACGGGCTGACGGCGGGCGAGATCGTGGCAGCGCTACAGGCGCAGAACGTCGAGGTCCCGGGCGGTGCGCTCGAGTCCGGCGCGCGGGAGACCGTCGTCAAG
Source organism: Gemmatimonadota bacterium (assembly GCA_025931135.1). Taxonomy (GTDB): domain Bacteria; phylum Gemmatimonadota; class Gemmatimonadetes; order JACCXV01; family JAHWKZ01; genus JAICNR01. The sequence continues at coordinate 3,930 of JAICNR010000173.1, forward strand.
ATCCAGGGCGAGGTCACCAGCGTGGCGGCCTTCGAGGACGTGGTCGTGGCGATGCGGGACGGCGCCCCGATTCGGCTGCGGGACGTGGCGCGACTCGAAGACGGCCTCGAGCCGATCCGCGGCTTTGCGCGCTGGAGCGGCGAGGTCGCCATCGGTCTCGGCATCGCGCCGCGCTCCGGCGCCAACACCGTGGAAGTCTCGAAGGCCGTTCGCGAGCGGCTGACCGAGCTAGAGGCGTCGTTCCCGGAAAGCATGACGGCCGAGATCGCGTTCGACGGCGCCGAGTACATCGAGCGCTCGATCGCCGACGCGCAGCTGGATCTGCTCTACGGCGCGTTCTTCGCCATGGTCGTGGTGCTCCTGTTCCTCCGCTCGTGGCGCTCGACC
>JAICNR010000234.1 GCA_025931135.1 Gemmatimonadota bacterium
CGCCTGAATCGCCGTGATCGCCGCCGTCAACGTCGTCTTCCCATGATCGACGTGCCCGATCGTCCCGACGTTCACGTGCGGCTTCGTCCGCTCAAACTTTGCCTTGGCCATACCGATTCAGCGTCCCCGGAAGAAATGAAGTGCGATTGCGACGTGCGACTACCACGAGTGTGCTGCCGAGAGCTCGCGATCGGGATTGAACCGATGACCTCACCCTTACCAAGGGTGTGCTCTACCAACTGAGCTACGCGAGCAACCGTCCCTGCCAGCGCCGACCGCGCGCGTCCTGCCTTCATGCCGAACACCGCCGCGAGACACCTTGCGGCGGTGTTCACCTCACTACTGCCCGTGTCGTCCTGCCTCAGAGCGGGAGACGGGGCTCGAACCCGCGACATCAAGCTTGGAAGGCTTGCGCTCTACCAACTGAGCTACTCCCGCGTTCGTTCCGCTCGCCATCTCCGATCGTCCATTCCGGGGGCCTTCGCCACCGGCCGACCACGAACGATTCGCGATGGTGGGGGAAGGATTCGAACCTTCGAAGGCTTGCGCCGGCAGATTTACAGTCTGCTCCCTTTGGCCACTTGGGTACCCCACCCTGCCCCGCGTTGCCGGTGCCTTCCCTCGATTCCCGCGGCCCCCAGAGCTGACGGCGAGAATCGAACTCGCAACCGCCTGATTACAAATCAGGTGCTCTGCCAATTGAGCTACGTCAGCACCAAGCGTTATTTGCGCGAGACCCGTAGAATAAAGGAGCCGATAGGGGGTGTCAAGCCGTTGCGTGGAGCACCCTTAGAGCGCAACACCCGAACTCGCTGACCGATCGGCGCTCGCGGGTCCGCCGAATCCCGCGGCGGCCAGCCACACCCCCCTGATCTCGCTCGCCCCGCGAGCCCCCGGCTCGATCATCGACGGCGGCCAGTACCACCGATCGGCTGGCACCGCCCGGGCGCCATGCCCCAGGAAACGGGCGTGCGCATCCGCCAGCGCCGTCCCCGGCCCGGCCGCCCCGAGCCGCCGAATGTGGGCGTTCAGGCGGTCGAGCACCTGAAGGGGCAGCGGAGGGCCCGATTCGTGGAAACCGGGGATGAAGCCGGTCTCGTCGGACGGATCGTACACCGTCGTCAGGACGATGAGCGACCGCGGCAGTCGTTCTCGGATCAGTCCGACACACCGCTCGTACTCGCGCGCGAGCTCCATTCCCGCCCGGTCGAGCGTCCCCATCGACCGGCTGTTGCCGAACGCCATCAGGAGGTCGTTCCCGCCGATCGTCAGCGTGACCAGCGTCGTGGCATCGGTCGCCGGCGACGCAGGGAGCTGGGCGTCGACCACGTCCGGGAGGATCGCACCGTCCATCGTGAGGTCCACGACCCGCGCCGCGGGCGCCAACGTTCTCAGGTCCCGCCCGGCGTACTCCGGCCAGATCGCATCCGCGTTCCGCGCCAGGAGTGACGCGGCCCCCACCGGAAGGTCGGTGCCGCGACGGTCCGGATTCTCGGCGCGCAGTGCGCGTACCGCGGACGGCGGCAGCGGCGTGCGAGCGAGGAGATCGAGCGACGGATAGCGATCGATCGACATCGAGTCGCCGAGTGCGACGTACAGCTCCAGCCGCTCAGGCGACATCGGCGTACCAGACCACGCGGTGAGACCCGGAGCGGTGACCGGCAGCGGCCGTCAGACGATCTTCCGCCACCGGGTTCCGCCCGGACCATCCTCGATCGAGATACGGCGATCGAGCAGCTCCTGCCTGATCGCATCCGCGGCCGCGAAGTCGCGACGGCCCCGCGCAGCGGCGCGCGCCGCGATTCGCTCCTCGACCCATCGCCGGAGCGACTCGTCGTCGATCTGAAAGCTCGGAACGAGGTCGAGCACTCCATCGATCAGCGCGAAGACCCGCCGCGCCTCGGCGAGCGCGGCGAC
>JAICNR010000085.1 GCA_025931135.1 Gemmatimonadota bacterium
GGGAGGACCCCCTCGCCGACGCCCTCGCAGACGCCCACGCTCGCGGGATCGAGGTCCATGCCTGGGTGAACGCTCTCATCGCGTGGTCGGCGGCCGAGCCGCCGCCGGATCCCCACCACGTCTGGCATCGGCACCCCGACTGGTTCGTCCATCGCGCCGGCCGATCGATGCGCGAGCTGACACGCCTCGATCTGGATCGCGCCGGATTCGTGGGGGAAGGGTGGTTCCTGGATCCCGGGCGGGCGGAGGTGCGGACCGAGCTCCGGCGGCTCGTCCTCGAGGTCGCCACCCGCTACGAGGTGGACGGGGTTCACCTCGACTACATCCGCTATCCGAGCGGATGGAGCCCGCCGGGGGGCGAGGCGAACGTGACGCGGCTCGTGGCGCTCATCCGCGACGACCTGGCGCAGGTCCGTCCGGGGCTCCCGCTATCCGCGGCGGTCATGCCCGTTCCGGGCATCGCGCGGGAGTCCTTCGGGCAGGACTGGGCCGACTGGCTCGAGCGGGGCCTGGTCGACGCGGTGGCCCCCATGGTCTACCGGGAGACACCCACCGCGGTGGAGAGCGTGGTGCGAGGCTGGCCTGTCGCGCTCCCCCGGGAACGGATCTGGGTCGGCGTGCGGATCGATCACCTGGGACCGGGCGAGGTGGCCGAGACGTCCCGGCGCCTGGCCAGCGACGGCATCGCCGGCCTGGCCCTGTTCAGCCATAACCTGTTGTTGGAGTTGCCGGTCTGGAGCCGCTGACCGGTCGGTAGCGGGAACCGGGCGAAGCCAGAAGGAGAAGCGGATGGAGCTGATGGAGACGCGACCCGGAGCGGCGGGGTACCGCCGCCCGGGACCCGCCTAGGAGACGACGGCTTTCGTCACCTTACCGGCGCGGATGCAGCTCGCGCAGACCCGCACTCGGCGCGTGGTGCCGTCGATGACCGCGCGGACGCTCTGCAGATTCGGCAGGAAGCGGCGGCGGGACTTGTTGTTCGCGTGGCTGCGGGTGTTCCCCGTTTGAGGGGTCTTCCCGCAGATCGCGCAGATCTTGGCCATGAACGGATCCTGAATGGGGTGCTTGGATTCCGGGGTCCGAAGGAACCCCTGAAACTACGCATCAAGAGGGCGAGCGACAAGGATTCGGGAAGTGTGAGTGGAAGCTCAGTCGCTCTCGCGGTCCAGGTGGACGAGCGCCGCGCCCTCGACGTCGTAGCGGACCGACACGCGCCACGGTCGGCAGCAGACCGGGCAGTCTTCCTCGTACTCCTGGTCGGGACCGCTGCCGGGATCGAGCGTGATGGCCGTGCGCTCCGTGCACCAGGGGCAGAGAACGTCGGCCTCCGTGTCGGCCGTGCCGTAGATCGAAGCCAGCCAGTCTTCGGTATGGGAGCCCTTCACGGCCTCACCCCCTTGATCCGATTCCGTGGCATCCATATCCTACAGTCACTCCTCATCCTACCCGATCCATGCCGGTTTGTATAGCCGCTCCAACCCTGTCCTGTGCGCGGAGGATGATCATGCTCGCATATCGGGCTTCACGATGACGGTGGTCACGGAATCCGGTCCCGGACGTGTGCTGGTGACGGGAGGCGCCGGCTTCATCGGCTCCCACGTCGCCGATCGGTACCTGGCCGAGGGATGCGAGGTCACCGTCCTCGACGACCTTTCGACCGGACGACGGGAACGGATTCCCGCCGGCGCTCGATTCGTGGAGATGACGCTCGACGACGTTCGGCTGGATGAGGTGTTCGCCGAGGGTCGATTCGACACCGTGAACCATCACGCGGCGCAGATCGACGTCCGGCGATCGGTCGACGATCCCATGTTCGACGCCCGGACGAACGTCCTCGGCTTGCTCAACGTCCTGGAGCGTGCCCGCCTGCACGGGGTTCGTCGCGTGGTCTACGTCTCCTCGGGAGGTGTGGTATACGGCGAGCCGGACACGATCCCCACGCCCGAGAGCTATCCCAAGCTCCCGCTTTCACCGTACGGCGTGGGGAAGCTCGCGGGGGAGCACTACCTGGCTTATTACGCAGCCGTGCATGGCCTGAATTTCGTGGCGCTCCGGTATTCCAACGTCTATGGGCCGCGGCAGGATCCTCACGGAGAGGCAGGCGTCGTGGCGATCTTCGGCCTTCGCATTCTCGCGGGTCAACCGATCACGATCTTCGGGGACGGAGAACAGGAGCGCGACTACGTCTATGTGGGTGACGTGGTGGAAGCGAACTGGCTGGCATCCCTGACGGAGTCCCGCACCGGGCATGACCTGGACGCGTGCGCGTGGAACATCGGCACGGGCCGGGGTACGAGCGTGAACGAGCTGGCGGACCGGCTGATGCGGATCTCGGGTCGCGACGTCGAACGCATACCCGCACCGGAGCGTCCCGGCGAGCTCCGGCGGAGCGTGCTCGAGTGCTCGAAGGCGGCCGCGGAGCTCGGCTGGAGGCCGCGGACGGATCTGGACGAAGGGCTCGCCCGCACGATGGAGCACATAAAAAAGGAGATTCGATGATCGCTCTGGTCCTGCAGGGTCCGCAGGGCGGACTGGTGGCCGAGCCCTCGATCTGGAACATGGTCGTCTACAGCGACTGGTTCACGAAGGCGATCCTGCTAATCCTGCTCGCCTTCTCTCTCGGATCCTGGGCCATCATCCTCCAGAAGTCCCTCGTCTTCCGCCGTCTGCGCGGGAAACGGCGGCGCTTCTTCGAGGTGTTCGAGCGCCGGTCGAGCCTCGCGGAGGCCTATCAGGGAGCGCTCGCGATCGCGGACAATCCGCTGACCGAGGTCTTCAAGGCCGGAACGCGTGAGCTCAAGCACCTGAGCCAGCGCCCGACGGCCGAGGATCGAGCCGGGGGCCCGCTCGAGCTCCCGATAGGTAGCACCGCGGCGGTCGCGCCATCGCGGGCCCCGGCCATCACGATCCTCGAGAAGGAATCGATCCACATGGCATTGGAGCGCGAGGCCGCCCAGAGAGTGGAGAGGCTCGAGCGCGGCCTGCCGTTTCTGGCGACGACTGGAAGCGTGGCGCCCTTCTTCGGGCTCCTGGGGACGGTGTGGGGAGTGATGGACGCGTTCCTGAACATAGGGCTGCGGGGAACCGGCAACCTGAACGTGGTGGCCCCCGGGATCGCGGAGGCCCTCATCACGACGGTCGCCGGACTCGCGGTCGCGATCCCGGCCGTCATCGCCTACAACTGGTTCGTGAACCAGATCAAGGAGATCGCCGACGAGCTGGGCCACTTTTCGTCCGAGCTCATCAACGTGATCGTACGCGAGCGGAGGGCCTGACATGGCGCGACCGCTTCATCGGCAGCACCAGCTCATGGCCGAGATCAACGTCACCTCGCTGGTCGACGTCTCGATCATGCTGCTGATCATGTTCATGATCATCGCGCCCATGAGCCAGGGTGGAATCGAAGTCCGGGTGCCGCAGACCGAAAGCGCTCCGTTGCCATCCTCGGAGGCGATCGTTGTCTCGATGGACGACGACGGTCGCGTCTTTATCGACGAGACGGAGATTCGGGCGGAGGCTGTAGGGGATGTCCTCGTCCAGATCCGGGAGAGCCGCGGCATCGGCCGTGTCTACGTGCGCGCGGACGAGGCGAACTCCTACGGCCGGGTCATGCTCCTGATGGGGCAGCTGAGCGCGGCCGGATTCGAGAACGTGGGCCTCATCACCGAGCCGCTCCCGGAGGAGCGCTAGGCGCGGTGGGGCGTTCCCTCCTCGCCTCGCTCGCGCTTCACTTCGCGGTCGCCGCCCTGGTCTTCCTCATCTCGCTGCGCGGCCTCTCTCGCACTCCGATGCCCCCGGTCTACCAGGTGAGTCTCGTTTCCGCGGCCACACTGGCTCCCGAGCCTAGGCGCCCGGAACCCACGCCCGAGGAGGAGGTAGTAGAGGAAACGCCACCCGAGCCGGAGGCGAAAGAGAAGATCCCCGACCCGGAGAGCGAGCCGGCGGCCCCGAGGCAGCAGACGACCCGGGAGACGCCGGCGCCCGGCCCGGACATGGGTCGCGAGACCGGACTGGACCTGCCGGTCACGCTGGAGGGCCGGCCGTTCCGGTTCCCGTGGTATCTGGAGCAGCTCGTGCGGAAGATCGAGCGCAACTGGCGCCCGTCTTCCAACACGATGCGCACGACCGTGTATTTCCGGATCGCTCGCAACGGGAGGATCTCCGACATCAAGATCGCGGAAGAAAGCGGGAACTTCCTGTTCGATCAGGCGGCCCGGCGCGCGGTGGAAGCGAGCGCTCCGATGCCGCCGCTCCCGGACGAATACGACGGAGACTATCTGGGCGTGTACTTCCAGTTCGATACGCGGGTCGAGGTCGGGGGATGAAGATCGCCCTCGTGATCGTCTCGCTGCTGGCGGCCACGGTCGCGCCCGCTCTGGCGCAGGAGGAAGTGCGCCTCGGGATCCGCGGCTACGTGGACGAGAAGGTGAACATCGCGATCGACGAGATGCCGGGCAGCCCCGTCGCGCAGACGGTGGCGGAGGTGCTGGCATTCGACCTCGATTACTCGCTCCGGTTTAACGTGCTGGAGGGCCAGCCCGGGGTCGTCCGCAGCGCGAGCCCCGGTCCGGACTACGAGTCCTGGGCGATCTTCGGCACCGAGTACCTGGTGACCGGCGCGGTGGCTTCCACCGGCGCCGGCTTTCGAGCGGACATCGACATCCATCACGTTCCGTTCCAGCGCTCGATCAGTCGGAAATCGTATTCGATCCCCGATCCGGGATCGCCGGGCCACCGGATGGCGATCCACGAGATCTCGAACGCCATCATCCGCGAGCTGACCGGCGAGGACGGGATCGCGGACACCCGAATCGCCTTCGCGAGCCGTCGGCGCGGTGACAAGGAGATCTACGCGATCGACTACGACGGTCACGGCTCGTACCGCGTGACCTCGCTGGACACAATCTCGATGACCCCCGACTGGAGCCGGGACGGGGCTCGCATCTGCTTCACGACCTTCGTCTCGGGGGACCCGGACCTGTACTGCGCGCCCGCGGGCGGAGGCCGGTCGCAGCCCCTCAGCACGAATCGGGGACTCGACATGGCGCCTTCCATCTCGCCGGACGGACGACGACTCGCGTTGACGCTCACGAAGGACGGCAACGCCGAGATCTACGTGCTGGACGTGGGCGGACGGAGCCTGCGGCGCTTGACCTACAATCTCGGGATCGACACCGCGCCGAGCTGGTCGCCCAACGGACGGCAGATCGTGTTCGAGTCCGACCGCGGCGGCGTGGCCCAGATCTATGCCATGGATGCGGAGGGCGCGAACGTCCGTCAGCTGGCATACGGGGGCGAAGCGCACAGCCCGGCTTGGTCTCCCCAGGGAGACCGGATCGCATTCGTCGAGCGGGTCGGAGGGAGATTTCAGATCGTCACGATTCCCGCCGACGGGGGGAGCGGAACGGTGCTCACCTCGACGGGCGACAACGAGGACCCGTCGTGGTCGCCGGACGGCTTGCACATCGCCTTCTCGTCGACCCGCGGAGGCGGCTCGGACATCTACACGATGGACTGGGACGGGGGGAACATCCGGCAGGTGACCCGGGGCGGAGGGTATCAGAGTCCCACCTGGTCGCCGAAGCTCGGACGCTGAGGTCCGACCCCGTCCGGCTCGCGCTGTTCCCGCCGGCGCCAGCGACTATCTTGTGAGGTGCGGGGGCGAGAAATGGCAAGAAACGACCACAACCTGACGCCAGCCCAGGAGGGCCCATGCTCGGTAGAAGGCTCACGCTCTTGATGGTCACGGCACTCGCGCTCGGCGTCGCCGCCGGCTGCTCACGCAAGCAGCCTCCCGCGACGGACGATCGAGGCCGCGTGGAGCCGCCCCCCGTCACCGACACCGCCGATGCCGACGCCGACGCCGAGGCGCGGCGACGCGCGGAGGAGGAAGCCCGGCTCGCGCGCGAGCGGGCTTACGGCTCGATCCAGGACATGATCTACTTCGACTTCGACCGCTCGGACCTGAGCGAAGAGGCCCGCCAGACGCTCCAGATGAAGGCCGAGGCCCTGCGCCAGTTCCCCGACATCCGGATCCGCATCGAGGGCCACGCCGACGAGCGGGGCACCGTCGAGTACAACCTGGCCCTCGGCGAGCGGCGGGCCGACGCCGCCCGGGCCTACCTCGTTGATCTCGGGATCGATCCCGATCGCATGACGACGATCAGCTACGGCGAGGAACGGCCGGCGGTGGAAGGTCAGAACGAGGCGGCCTGGTCGCAGAACCGCCGCGACGAGTTCGTCATCCTGGGGGGCTGACGCTTGGGCTGGAAGACCCGTTCGAGTGTCATGCGCCGCGAGGCGAGGCGCGCGGGCAGGTGCGCCTCGCGCGCGGCCCTCGCGGGACTGGTCCTGGCGGGGATCGGCTGCGCCACCCGTGGGGACGTGGACCAGCTCATGGTCGAGCACCAGCGAGTCCTGGAGCGACAGGACGACCTGCAGGCGCAGCTCGACGCCGCGCAGCAGTCGCTGGCCAGGATGGAGCAGCTCCTGACCCAGATCCGGGCCGACTTCAAGGCCGACCTGGGAGCGGTGCGGAGCCAGATGAGCGCCGTCGAGAGCGCGCTTCGGGGAACCGAGAGCCGGATCGATCAGCTCCGGCGGTACACCCCCAGCCCGCAGCCCGCCCCGTCGGACAGCGCCGCCGCCATGGGCGACGTCGATCCGATCGAGCTGTACAACGCTGCGATCACGGATTACCAGCAGGGGCGGCTGGATCTCGCCCGCGAGGGCTTCAGCGAATACCTGCGCCGGTTCCCCGACGGCCTCAGCACCGCCGACGCCCAGTACTGGCTGGGGATCACCTGGTACGATCAGTCCCGCTGGGACTCGGCGATCTCGGAGCTCATGAAGGTCCCGACGCGCTGGCCGGACAGCTCCAAGGCGCCGCTCGCGCTGCGGAAGGTCGGCGACGCGTACCGCGCGCAGGGTGACGACGCCCGCGCCAGAGCGGCCTATCAGGAGCTGATCGAGCAATACCCGAACTCGGCGGAGGCGGACGCCGCGAGACGCCAGCTGGGCTCCTGACGGGACCCGGGTCGTGCGCTGCCCCTTCTGCGGAGCCGACGAAGACCGCGTGGTCGACACGCGGTCCAGCCAGGAGGGACGCGCGGTTCGCCGGCGCCGCGAGTGCGAGAGCTGCGGCAAGCGGTTCACAACGTACGAATCGGTCGAGCTCTTTCCTCGGCAGGTGGTCAAGCGGGACGGCCGCCGTGAGCCTTATGACCGCCAGAAGCTCCTCCTCGGGATCGTCACAGCCTGCACCAAGCGCCCCGTCAACATCGACACCATCGAGGCCATCGTGGAGCGGATCGAGCAGCGACTCGAAGAGTCAGGCCGGGTCGAGGTCGAGAGCCGCTGGCTCGGAGAGCAGGTGATGCAGGAGCTCCAGGAGGCCGACGAGGTCGCGTACGTGTGGTTCGCATCCGTGTACCGACAGTTCAAGGACGTGACCGAGTTCATGAACGAGCTGCGAGGTCTCCGCGAATCGGACGAGGAGTGACCTGACCCGCCCATGCCCGTCGTCCCGCGCCCCCATCCCGAAGCCACAATGTCGTTCCTCGAGCACCTCGAGGAGCTGCGCCGCCGAGTGTTGTGGAGCCTGGGCGCCCTGGTGCTGGGCGCCGGGGTCGGGTTCTGGGTCACGACCCAATACGACGTCATCGGATTCCTGACCCGCCCGGTTCGACCGCTCCTCGAAGATGGGCGCCTCACGTACTTGCATCCGACCGAGCCGTTCATGGTCTCGATCAAAGTGGGGATCTTCGTCGGGGTGGTGATCGCGCTCCCTATCATCTTTTATCACTTCTGGCGTTTCGTCGCGCCCGGGCTGATGGAGAACGAGAAGCGGATTTTCGTGCCCGCGCTGCTCGCGAGCGTCGGTCTGTTCGTCGGGGGAGCTGCGCTGGCGTTCTTTTTCGTGCTGCCCTTCGGGCTCAAGTTCTTTCTCGGATTCTCGACCGAGTCGCTCCAGCCCATGATCACGATCAACGACTACTTCTCGTTCGCGATGCAGGTGACGCTGATGTTCGGTTTCGTGTTCGAGACCCCGCTCGTGATCCTCGTGCTCACGTGGGTCGGGGTCCTGCCTGTGCGCGTGCTGCGGAGATATCGCCGGCACGCCATCGCCGTGATGGCGATCGTCAGCGCGGTGCTGACCCCGGCGGACGTCGTCAGCATGCTCCTCATGCTGGTCCCTCTCTACCTCCTGTTCGAGATCAGCGTCGTCCTGGCGGGCGTGATCGAACGACGAAGAGAGCGACGCGCAACGCCGGCTACGGACACGCTGGGAGAAGGCGCCGATGCCTAGGCGGGCCCATTTCGCGGTCGGGCTCGCGCTGCTCGCGCTCGTCGCCGGCGCAAGCGTCGCGCAGGCGCAGGAGGGACAGGCCGACAGCGCCGCCCAACGCCCGCCGGGAGTCCTGACCGAAGCCGAGCGGCAGGCGCTCGAAGCCCAAGCGCGCGCGATGGAGGAGCTGCTCCGGGCCGAGCGCGAGGGCGCCATCGAGCGCGCCCCCGAGATCCTGGAGGAGCTCGAGAACGCGGATCGCGAAGCGGTGCAGGAGCGGGCGGAGGCGCCCGTGGGCGGCCCGGCCCCCGGTGACACGCTGACCGGCGCGGTGCCCCCTCCCGACGCCCTGTACGATCGGCTCCTCGAAAACGCCGACACGACGGGCGTGGCCGTCGAAGGCGCGCCCATCCGCTATCAGGGAAGCCGGCTCGTGTTCTTCCCGCAGGGCGAGGTGATCGTCCTCGAAGGGGACGCGCAGGCAGAGCAGGGTGGTACCACGCTCGAGGCGGATCGGATCCTGTTCCGGAGCCGCGAAGGAGTGGTCGAGGCGTTCAACGAAGCGTCGGTATCGCGGGGCCCGTCGAAGCTGGTCGCGGACTCCCTGTTCTATGACCGCGAGAGCGGGTCGGTGGCCACATTCGGCGCGTCGATCCTGACGGAAGGACAGTCCGAGACTCAAGGGGTCGATCTCATGTACGACCTCGAGCGCCGGAGCGGCCGGCTCGGCGGCGGGACGACCGTCTACGAGCCCTGGATCCTGCACGGCGCGGACATGAGCAAGATCGGCGAGACCACGTACCTCGTGCAGAACGGGGATTTCACGACCTGCGACCTGCCCGAGCCGCATTACCGGTTCGCGTCGAGCGAGATCAAAATGCGACAACAGGACGTGATCGTTGCTTCGCCCGTCGTCCTCTACTTCTCCGACGTTCCCGTCTTCTTTCTGCCGTGGTACGTGGAGCCGGTGACGCGCGGGCGGCATTCCGGGTTCCTGCGGCCGCAGATCGGCCTCAACACGATCATCTTCGGCAGCGGTCAGGAGCGGAACGTTCAGGACCTCGGCTATTACTACGTGTTCGGGGACTACGGCGACGCCCGGGTCTCGGCGGACTGGTATTCGGAATCCCGCACGGTGTTGCGAATGGACGGGCGCTATGCGCTCCGTCACTCGTTCCAGGGCGACCTTCACGCGGAGCAGGTGTGGAACCGTCTCGATGACTCGACCTCCCTCCTGGTTCGCTACGCGCACGATCAGACGATCAGCCCTGACACGCGCGCGGGAGTGGACGTGAACTGGTCGAACAGCAGAGCGTTCCTGCGCAGCAATTCGTTCGATCCCGAGGAGATCCTGCAGCGGGCCTTTCGGTCGGCGGCGAACTTCAGCACGCGCTTCGATTGGGGATCGTTCGTCGCAGGCGCCGACGCGGACTACCGGCTGGACGTCAATCGCAGCGACTATCGGCTCCCCGACCTGCGGGTTTCGATCTCCCAGCGGCCGATCTGGGGAGGCCGCCCCGCGCGTGGTGAGTCGGAAGGTCGTCCGTGGTACCAGAGTCTGCAGTACAGCGCGAACGCCTCGGTGGTCGGCCGGCTCTCGCACGCCGCCGTCGATTCGCTCGGCAATCCGGTCACCAGCCTCCCGACCGATTCCCTGGGGCGGCCGCTGGACCTACCGACCGAGACGGTGCTCAACCAGCAGGAAGGCCGCATGCAATTCACGCTGAGCGGGCCGCTCGACCTGTTCGGGGTCATCAAGACGAACCCGTCGGTGTCCTATTCCGCCCAGGCCGAGCACGATCGCCTGGCGGAGGAAGAGGGTACTGCGGGAACGGGTCAGATGAACGCGGCGCTGAACGTGAGCACTCGTTTTTTCCGCATCTTCGATGATCCGCCGGGCCCACTCCTGGGGCTACGGCACACGGTCGCGCCATCGGTGGGGATCAGCTATGCGCCGAAGCCGAACTTCTGGGGTACGGAACCGGAGAACGTCAGCGACACCGACGATCGTCTGACCGCCAGTTTCAGCCTGAACCAGGACTTCGACGTCAAGATTCCGATCGGAGATGACGAAGACGAGGGAGTCGAAACGGTCGAGGACGAGGTGGCGGAAGGGGACAGCGCCGCGGCCGGGGAAGCGGCTCCGGCGGAGCGCGCGACCCGCACCGTGAACCTGCTCAACATCAGCAATACGATGGCGTTCGACATCCGCCGCCAGCGGGAAGAAGACGAGCTCGGGTTCGGCCTGCTCAACACCCGGATGTCGACCGGCATCGGCGAGAGCTTCAA